>CAJFSX010000051.1 GCA_904419775.1 Candidatus Pararuminococcus gallinarum
CCGCTCGCGTTTATGGTGGGGATCTTTTTGTACCGTAAGCCCACCAGGCTGAGCCTGGACGCAATTCGCGTTCCGGGCTCAGTTTTTTATTTTGTCTATCCGCTCGCGTTTATGGTGGGGATCTTTTTTGTACCGTAAGCCCAAGCCGTCGTGAACGACACATAATCTCCGACGGCTTTAAATAAAAACTGTCTCCACTTTTATTCCAGAGGGATGTCCCAGTGGATATTCCTGCCGATGCTGATCCGGGCTTTGATTTTTTACGCCCTATTTCTTTCATTATATAATATACGCCTTAAAATTAAATAAAATATGGCGCATCCTCCTATCTATGCCTTCCTTTTTTAACCTTTAAAGAAACCGCTACAACGTTACTGCTGATTTGAACGACTCGGGTGCATAAATTTACAAAAATTATAGTTCAATTTACATTGTTTATACAAGAATTATATTTTCTATTGACGTTGTCTCATTTTGATGTTACCCTTAACATTAAACGGAGTAAGTTGTCGAAAAACAATCCTCCCATCGCCTGGCCGGGACTTTATAGTCGCGCTTGGTAACTACAAGGCAGGTAACAATTATGGATGTATCATTCTCCTATTTTATCAGCGCCATGGCTTCAAGTCCTGTGCTGCTGGTCACTGTGGTGCTGACGATGGGCGTCATCTTTGTCAATGGATGGACTGACGCTCCCAACGCTATCGCCACTTGCATTACCACACGCTGCATGCGGCCCCGGGTCGCCATTATGCTCAGCGCCGTCTTTAATTTCCTAGGTGTATTGGTCATGACCCACATCAACAGTTCTGTGGCCTCTACCATTAGTAACATGGTGGATTTCGGCGGTGACACCCGGGAGGCACTGATCGCTCTGTGTGCGGCGTTATTTTCCATCGTGGTATACAGCGTTGTAGCCTCTATGTTCGGCATTCCCACCAGCGAAAGCCACAGCTTGATTGCCGGTTTATCCGGTGCTGCCATCGCTATCCAAAACGGCGTTGGCGGCATCAATATGGAGGAATGGGTCAAGGTGTTGTATGGCCTGGTGGCCAGCTTAGCCTTGGGCTTTGGCATCGGCTGGGTGGTCTGCAAAGCCCTTACGATCATTTGCCGTAAAATGGACCGTAGACGCACCAATAAATTTTTCACCGGAGCCGAGGTATTCGGTGCTGCCGCCATGAGCTTTATGCATGGCGCGCAGGACGGCCAGAAATTTATCGGTGTGTTGTTTTTGGGAGTAGCCTTTAGCAACGGGATGAACAGCGTCAGCGGCGTGCTGATTCCTGTCTGGCTGATGCTTTTGTGCAGTGCGGTTATGGGTATCGGTACCAGTGTCGGCGGTGAAAAAATCATCAAAGCAGTAGGCATGGATATGGTCAAGCTGGAAAAGTATCAAGGTTTTGCTGCTGACTTATCGGCGGCGCTGTGTTTGTTATTCTCCAGCCTGTTTGGTATCCCTGTATCCACCACCCACACAAAGACCAGCGCTATCATGGGTGTGGGCGCTGTTAAGCGGCTCTCCGCCATCAACTTCGGCGTAGTCAAAGACATGGTGCTGACCTGGGTGTTCACCTTCCCTGGCTGTGGTCTCATCAGTTTCGTCATGGCCAAATTGTTTATGATGCTGTTCTGAGCAGCTTTTCCATAACAGCCCTAGGACTGTACAGATAAAGGAGCAAAATTATGTCGAAAAAACAAGACAGCTTTTACTATGAAAATTTCAGTGCCTGCGTCGGTTATGCCTGCCAGGCGGCCCACTATCTGGAAGATGTATTAAAAGACTTCGATCCTGAGCGCCTGCACAGCATGTTGGACGAGCTGCATCAGGTAGAGCATGCCGCCGATGAAAAAAAGCACGAGCTTTCCAATGTGTTGGCCCGGGCATTCATTACCCCCATCGAGCGGGAGGACATCATCCTTCTGAGCCAAAGCATTGATGAGATCACCGATAAAATCGAGGATGTCATGCTGCGGCTGTACTGCAACAACATCCAGTCCATCCGGCCTGACGCCATCGAGCTGGGCGCGGTGCTTATCGGCTGCTGCGAGGAGCTGCAGCGGCTGCTGGATGAGTTTTCGGATTTCCGCCGTTCCAAGAAAATCCGGGAATACATCATCCATATCAACACCTTAGAGGAACAGGCTGACCGATTGTTCATCGACAGTATGCGTTTGCTTCACACCTCTTGCCAGGATCCGTTGACCGTCATCAGCTGGCGGGAAATTTATATCTACCTGGAAAAATGCGCTGACGCCTGTGAGCATGTAGCCGATGCGGTAGAGAGTGTTATTATGAAAAACACCTGATATCGATTAAAAATTTAAAAGGCCCTGTCCGATTTACTCGGACAGGGCCTTTTCTTTTTATATGCGCTGGACGCTATTGGGAGTTTCTCTCCTCTAGGGAAGATCCCGGCCGTTTTTCTTCCTCCCGCCGGCCTTTCTCCTTCCGGGGCGGGAAGACAGCTTCCATGACGAGGACCGGCCCCTCCTGTCCCCAGGCCCGGATTTTCCCCTTGTGGGCATCCACAATGGCCTTGGCTATGGATAATCCCAAGCCGTATCCTCCCGTCTGGGAACTTCGGGACTGATCCCCCCGGTAGAACCGGTCAAACAGGTGCTCCAGGTTCTGGGCGGGAAGAGCTTCCACCGTGTTTTCCACCGCCAGCCGGACAGATTTCCCCTGTTTCTGTAGGGAAAGGTGGATTTTTCCCTGGGCTGGCGCATATTTAAGGGCATTGTCCAGCAGGATGGTCACCAGCTGCCGCAGGGCACTCTCATCACCGTAAAGGGAGATCATGGGCTGAATCTGGGCTGTAAACTCCTTGTCCTGGGTCACAGCTAGGGCCTGGAAGGACTGGGCCGTCTCGGTGACCAGGTCGGAAAAGGGGAATTCGATCATCTGCAGCCGGTATTGCTCCTCCATTCTGGATAGCTGGATGAGTTCGTTGGTCAGGGCTGAGAGCCGTTTTGTCTGTAGCTGGATATCCCGAAGCCACTCATTCTCCCCCAGCTCCATCTCCAGCACCTGGGCGTCAGCGCCAATGATGGTAATGGGGGTTTTAATCTCGTGGCCCGCGTCGGTGATAAACCGCTTCTGTTTCTCATAGCTTTCCGAAACAGGGCGGACCATCCACCGTGAGAAAAGGAGGATCAATCCCAGCACCGCCAACAGTCCCAGGGCGCAGATTCCCAGACTTGCCAGCAGAAAGGACCGGAAGGTGGAAAGATTGCGGCCGCAGTCCAGGAAAATCACCCGGATCTCTTCCCCATCTTGATACTGGACAAAACGATAATTTCTGAGGAACCCACGCTCCTTCCCATCTTCCCAAACGCTTTTGGCAAAAGCGATGGCGCTTTCGGTATCCACCGCGGCGATTTTTCCCGTGTCTACTGTGATGATCCCCCCGGACGCCGAGAGAAGCACCGAAAAGTACCGGGACTCATAGGGAAGCTCCGGGGATATATCCATATGCTCCCGTCCACCTGGCGGTGGGCCATCCCCTTTCTGGGGGAAGCTGCCTCCATTTTCCTGCAGGAGGGCCAGGGTGTTGTCGGCCTGGGTCACAATATCCCGGTAGTTGAGAACGTTCACCGTGCCCATGATGGTCAGCAATACCAAAAACATGGAGAGCATGGATACCCCCATGAATTTTCTTCTCAGTTTCTGGATCATGAAATTTCCTCCAGGGAATATCCCGCGTTTCTGGTGGCTTTGATCTGGATGTTAGCACCCAGAGCGGCTAGTTTCTTCCGCAGATAGGAGATGTAAACCCAGACCACGTTGATTTCCGCGTCGCTGTCAAAGCCCCAGATCCGCTCCATCAGCCGTTCGGTGGAAATCAGGTTTCTGGGGTTGCGCATCAGCATCTCCATCATCTGATATTCCTTGTTGGCCAGCCGGAAGCTGCCGGTGGGGGAGGACAGCTCGAAAGTAGCGGTATCCAGGGTGATATTGCCCACCGTCAGCCGGGAGCCGCCATGGGCGGTCTGGCTGCGGGTCATGGCCCTCAGCCGGGCCAGCAGTTCCTGGACGGCAAAGGGCTTGGTCAAATAGTCGTTGGCGCCGCAGTCCAGCCCCAGGACCTTGTCTTCCACCTCGGATTTGGCCGTCAGCATCAGGATAGGGATCCGACTGCCCTGTGCCCGGATCCGCTTAAGCACGGTGATCCCATCCATTTTCGGCATCATAATGTCTAGGATGGCCCCATCATAATTGCCCGACTCCAGATAAGACAGGGCCTCCTGCCCATCAAAAACCGCATCCACCGAATAATTGCTTTTTTCCAGGATGGCCACCAGGGCCTTGGACAGGGATCTTTCATCTTCCGCAAGCAGCAGCCGCACGGCGCTTCCCTCCCTTTTTCATGTTCCGGCATTTTTCGCCTATAATGTTAACCTACACTTTCTACATTAAATAAAACTAAAAATCATATTGGAATCTTTTTTATTTTACCATGTTTTCTTTGTGAAATCAGCTCATTTTCCCAGGAGAGGGCAATCACAAAACCTTCACATTGGATTTTAAGTTCAGTTAGGGTTGCTGTCTTAGAATTTTCAAAGAAGGAGCTGATAGGCCATGAGTTATCAAATGATTTTTCAGCGTTATGAAATGAAATATCTGCTGACCCAACGGCAGAAGCTGTCCGTCCTGGAGGCCATGGAGCCCTATATGTCCCTGGATCAATACGGCCGGACCATCATCCGCAACATCTATTTTGACACCGACAGTTACCGGCTGATCCGCCGTTCCATCGAGCGGCCGGCCTACAAGGAAAAACTGCGGCTGCGCAGTTACCGCCAGGCACAGCCGGAGGATCCGATTTTTGTGGAACTGAAGAAAAAGTATCAATCGGTGGTCTACAAGCGGCGGTTGATCCTCCCGCAGGATCAGGCGATGGATTGTCTTTGCCAAGGCAAGGCGCTGCCCCTCCAATCCCAAATTGCCAGAGAAATCGACTATTTCTGTTCCTATTATCACAAGCTTTCCCCCAAGGTATTCCTCTCCTATGAGCGGGAAGCTTATTATTCTCTGGACGGCGGGAATTTCCGGGTCACCTTTGACGAGAACATCCTCTCCAGACGGCAGGACTTTTCCTTCGACTCAGGTATTTATGGGACGCCCCTCACCGAGCCTGGAATGGTGCTGATGGAGATCAAGACCTCCGGCGGCCTTCCCCTATGGATGGTCCGCTGGCTGTCGGAGCACAGGGTGTATAAAACATCCTTCTCCAAATACGGCACCGCCTATGAGAAAACCATTCAGCCCAACTACCAAGGAGGTATTTTGCATGCTTGATTCCCTGTTCCGTGGGATCTTTGACACCGATATGACCACCGTCATCCCGGCTTCCCAATTTCTGCTCTGTGTGGGATGCGCCCTGGTCATTGGCCTTTTCCTGGCCTTCACCTATATGTACAAGACCCGCTATACCAAAAGCTTCGTGGTCACCCTGGCGCTGCTGCCGGCGGTGGTCTGCGTGGTCATTATGATGGTCAACGGCAACGTAGGGGCCGGCGTGGCCGTAGCCGGCGCCTTCAGCCTGGTGCGTTTCCGCTCCGTCCCCGGCACCGCCAAGGAAATCGGCATCCTCTTTCTGGCCATGGCTGCCGGTCTCATCACCGGTATGGGATATTTGGGCTACGCCCTCCTCTTCGCGGTTATCCTGGGCCTGATCACCCTGCTCTACAGCCACCTTGACTTCGGCTCCCGAAAAAAAGACACACTTTACAAGACCCTGCACATCACCATCCCCGAGGACCTGGACTATACCGGCGTATTTGAGGATCTGCTGAAGACCTATACCTCCTCCTGGGAGCTTGTGCAGGTGAAAACCACCAACATGGGCAGCCTTTACCGGCTGACCTACAACCTTACCCTGCGTCGGGCCAATTCGGAGCGGGAACTCATTGACCAGCTCCGCTGCCGCAACGGCAATCTGGAAATTACCATGTCCAAGCAGGAAACCACGGTTTACGAACTGTAAAAGGAGAACACTGATGAAACTATATAAGCTTTGGGCTTTGGGATTGGCTCTCATGGTCATGTTCGCCGGATGCGGTGCGGAAGAAAGCTCTTCTTCCCCTTCTACCTCCTCCGGCGCTTCGGCCTCCACCGTTTCCCAGAGCGAAGAATATAACACCGAAATGTTTACCGACCGGGACTTTGAAATCGGCTATGATGAGGAGCAGAGCGCCCTGATCCAGCTGGACGGCGACAGCGCCCAATGCGATTCTGACGCCGTCAGCATTTCGGGCAGCACTGTCACCATCACCGATGAGGGCACCTACATTCTCACCGGCACCCTGGATGACGGCATGGTCATCATAGAGGCCCAGGATACCGACAAACTGCATCTGGTGCTGGATGGCGTCACCATCCACAACGACACCTCAGCGGCACTGTATATCCGGGAGGCTGACAAGGTCTTTGTCACCACCACCCAAGATTCGGAAAACACCCTCTCTAACGGCGGGGAATATGTGGCCATCGACGACAATAACATCGACGGCGTCATCTTTTCCAAAGGGGATCTGACCCTCAACGGCGCCGGCACCCTTGTCATCAACGCCGCTGCCGGCCACGGGGTGGTTTCCAAGGATGACCTGGTCATCACCAGCGGCACCTATGACATTACTTCTGCGAGCCATGGGCTGTCCGGCAAGGACAGCGTCCGCATCGCAGGCGGCGCCTTCACCATCACCTCCGGCAAGGACGGCATTCAGGCGGAAAATGCCGATGACACCACCCTGGGCTTTCTTTATATTGCCGACGGCACCTTTGACATCAACGCCCAGGGAGACGGCCTCAGCGCAGGGAATTATCTACAGGCTGAGGGCGGCAGCTACACCCTGCTCACCGGTGGCGGCAGCGCAAACGCCACCTCCCAGAGCAACGACTTCTTCGGCGCGGCGGCCTCCACCGAGGACACTGTCAGCATGAAGGGGATCAAGGCCACCGGAGATCTTCTCATCAGCGGCGGCACCTTCTCCATTGATTCCGCCGACGATAGCCTCCACTCCAATGCCAATGTCACCATCTCGGGCGGAGACTTCGAAATCGCCACCGGAGACGACGGCGTCCATGCCGACGCCAATGTGACCATTTCGGCAGGCACTCTCCTCATTACCGAAAGCTATGAAGGCATTGAGGGCCAGAGCATCGACATCACCGGAGGAGATATCGACCTGACCTCCAGCGACGACGGCCTTAACGCCGCCGGCGGCAACGATGAAAGCGGCTTTGCTTCCTTCGGCGAGGGCGGTCATCGCGGCGCCGACGCCTTTGCCGCCGACGAAAACGCCTATATCCACATTGCGGGAGGCACCCTTCGCATCGATGCTTCCGGCGACGGCATCGACTCCAACGGCAGCCTTACCGTTTCCGGCGGCGAAACCTATCTGTCCGGACCGGACAACGGCGGCAACGGCGCTTTGGACTATGCCTCTGACGCTGAAATCACCGGCGGCATCTTTGTGGCGGCCGGCGCTTCCCAGATGGCCCAGAACTTCAGCTCCACCTCCACCCAAGGGGTGATGATGGTCAACGTCAGCTCCCAGCAGGCGGGCAGCACCATCACCCTCACCGATCAAAACGGCCAGGAGCTTATTTCCTGGACCGCTGGCAAGGCTTTTGACTCAGTCATCCTCAGCTGCCCGGAGATTCTGGAAGGGGAAACCTACACCCTGTCAGTGGGCGGCACCGAAACCCAGATTACCATGGACTCCCTGGTCTATGGCTCCGGCGGCATGGGCGGCATGGGTGGCATGGGCGGTATGCCTGGCGGCGGTATGGGCGCTCCGCCTGATGGGATGGGCGGCGGCCCTGGTGGAGGCGGCGCCGCTCCCACCGGCACTCCCTAACCAATTGTATTTTGCCTCCCTGTCCCTCTGGAAATTTTATTGATCTTTGGGTAAAATAAGAGGGAAGAAGGGAGTTGATTCCATGAACCTGCTTCTCAGCGATCTAGCCTTAGCAAAAAATTTGCCGGAACGGCCTGAAAACCGCTATGTAGATTTATCCGGCCTTTCCATCGCAAACTGCATTGGCTGCTTTGGATGCTGGACCAAAACCCCGGGCAGATGTGTCATCCGGGATGACGCCACGGCCATCTATCCCCTTATTGCCCAAAGCAGCCGGGTCATCTATGTCAGCCGGATCCGCTACGGTTCTTATGATATTCCGATGAAAACCATGCTGGAACGAGCCATACCCATCCAGCAAGCATTTATCCGACTCTATCACGGGGAGACCCATCATGTCCAGCGGCAGGTGGCTCAGAAAGATGCAGTTATCATTATCTATGGAAAAACTTCCAAAGAAGAACGGGATATCTTCCGTCATCTGGTGGCACGAAACGCCAACAATATGCTGTTTAAAAGCTGGCATATCCTTTTTGTTCCTCAGGAGCAACTGGAGGAAACGATCCGAAAGGAGGTGGACAAATGGGAACGATGATGATAGTCAATGGAAGTCCCCGGGCGCCACGTTCCAATTCCAAACGGTACGGAGAGATATTTGCCCACTTTTGGGGGGAGGATGTGGATGAATACAGCGTTACTACCCGCAAACACCAGGAAGCATGCCGGGAAATAGAAAATCACGATCATCTGCTCCTGGTTTTTCCCCTCTATGTCGACAGCCTTCCTGTTACCCTGATGGAGCTGATGAAGGAGATGGAAAACTACCCCTTTCAGAAAAGGCCCGCCATCCATGTCCTGATTAACTGCGGCTTCCTCGAGCCGGAACAAAACCTGGTGGCATTGGATATAGTCCGGCTGTTCTGTAAGGAGCAGGGCTTTCCCTTTGGCATGGCCCTTTGTATTGGTTCCGGAGAGGCAATCCTCTCCACCCCCTTTTCCTTTTTTGTCAAGCGGAAGATTAGACGGCTGGCAAGGGGAATCCATCTGGGAAAGTCAGAGGTGCTCAAGGTAACCATGCCTATCTCAAAAAAAATGTTTCTCAGCGCCTCTACTTCCTACTGGCTTCGGCGGGGAGAGAAAAATGGTATCGATCTCAATCAAATGTCCACTATGGAAATTGAGTCCAACACAACTTTGGAATAATCTTCCAGACTACTTTCGTGGATCAGATGTATATTGAAAGCAAATCTTCCGTGAAAGAATCTGGTAGAAAGGAAAGAAAGATATTGTCAAAGCTTCGCTATTCCCTATGGAGGGATAGCATGTACTTGACAGAATAGCCGGCGGCGAATCTGTGTTCTCCACATGGACATTTATAAATAGATCCATAAACGTACTACAATGGGTCAATTCTTCCCCCATCTCAAGAAAAGATAAAATTTTACCAGGAGCCAAAATCTTGGCTCCTGGTTTTTTCTGCGATCAAAAACCCCGCCAAGTGGTATTTCGGCGGGGATTTTTTTATTTCTCTGGCCGCTATCATTTTCCTTTGGGCAAGGTTCTGATTCCGTCAATGAGAAAAAAGAGATGGAGAAGGAGCAGCCCGCCAAAAATGGCAAGCTGGGAGATCGGGGTCATGGCACAGGCGACACCGCTGCTCTGGCGGATCAGGTTATAGACGCAAAGGCCGCCGTAGCCGCAGCCCATGAGAATATATGCTCCAAAAACAAGGCGCCGTCTTCCCCCCGCTAGATGGATTAGGCTCACCAGTATCACCGCTACGCCGATTCCCAAGCCGCAGAAAAATAACAAAGTGGACAATATCAGCTGCATTTTCTCCTCCTATACCGGACAGAACCCGCTGCCCATGCTCATCCAGATCCCAAGACCCAACAAAATCGCCGCCGCGGCCACCGCCACCCAGCGGAGGATCTGCCATTTGTTCTCTTTTGACATTCTTTTGTCTCCTCTCCCCCGGCTGGATCGCCGGACTCTCTTTTCTTTACAGTATACCTGATCGGCGCCCCTTTGTCATTGTAAAATGGTGACAACATCCCAAAATATCCAGCGTCATGGCCTCTGGTCCTCCTCGCTGTCCTCCGCCGCCCCTGCGGTGAGCATGGCGCAGAGCAAAAAACCGCCCCAAAAGGTCAAAGATAAAATAACTGCCGAACCGATCCACAAAATTGCCATCATCCATTCCCTCCGCTCCGCCTTTTCCCGGGAAAAGGCTTATGGTAATGTTTCCTTTGCCCTTTTGATACCATCATAGAAAAAAAGCTCATTTTTGTGCAGGGATGCGCCGCTTTTTTATCCTTTCCCGACAATGGCAAAGGCCCGCGAAAAAGAGATGGCCCCTAAAACATCCCTCTTTTGTATTGTCATCTTCCTGAGCAAAAATTTACAGAATTATTGTATAAAATGGCAATTGACACCAACCTGAATGAGGCACATAATATACATGGATAGAAATCCAATGTTAAAAACTTTTATACAGACTGTACAACTAACATGGAGACGAGAGAGGGTGTGTTTGAATGAAAAAGACGATTATTACTATCAGCCGTCAGCATGGCAGCGGCGGCCGGGAAATCGGCCGGAAGCTTGCCCAAACGCTGGACATTCCTTTCTATGACAAAGAAGTCATCACCCTGTCCGCTAAAAAAAGCGGCTATGCCCCTGAGCTTTTTGAAAAGGCGGACCAGAAAGCTACCAGCAGCCTTCTATACGCCCTGTCGATGTTCGGCACCACCGCCACCTCCTATAACCCCACTGGCTACGACGGTCTCCCCCTGGCGGATAAGCTCTTTATCGTACAGTCGGATACCATCCGTTCTATTGCGGCGGAGGGCTCCTGCGTCATTGTAGGGCGGTGCGCTGACTATGTCCTCCAGGATGATCCCAGCTGCATCAACATCTTTCTCACCTCCAGCTGGCAAAACCGTCTGCGCAGGGCTACCAGGGAGTATGAGCTGGTTCCCGCCCAGGCCGAAGACATCCTTCGCAAGACGGACAAAAAACGGGCCGCCTATTATAACTTCTACACCGGGCTCAAATGGGGCGACGTGAATAATTACCATCTGTGCCTGAACACAGACGATATCGGCATTGAAAACGCAGTCAAATACATCGCCGAATATGTGAAAATTAGGAATGGCGAATAAATTTTATCCCCCTTTGAAAAGAGCAGCCGCTGTATGCGGCTGCTCTTTCTTCTTTATTCTTCTGTTTCCTTTTCCACAATGGCGATATGCAGTTCCTGGATATCCTTTTCGTCCACCTCGGCCGGACACATGGTCATCAGCTCGCTGGCGTTTTGCACCTTGGGGAAGGCGATTACATCCCGGATGGAGTCCTTGCCCAGCATGAGCATCACCAGACGATCCAGGCCAAAGGCCATGCCGCCATGGGGCGGTGCGCCGTACTGGAAGGCGTCGATGAGATAGCCGAACCGCTCGTGGGCCGACTCGGGAGTAAAGCCCAGGGCCTCGAACATCTTCTCCTGCAGCTCCGGGTCGTTGATTCGGATGGAGCCTCCGCCCACCTCACAGCCGTTGAGGACCATGTCATAAGCCAAGGCATGGACCGCCGCCGGGTCAGTTTTCAGCTTATCCACATCGGAAAGCCGGGGACAGGTAAAGGGATGATGCTTGGCTACATACCGGTCTTCCTCTTCGGAATACTCAAACTGCGGGAAGTCGGTGACCCAGAGCAGGTCAAACTTACTCTCGTCGATGAGGGAGAGGCGTTTTGCCAGCTCACACCGCAGGGCGCCCAGGCTGTCGTAGACCACCTGTTTGTTTGCGTCCGCCACAATGAGGATCACATCCCCGGTTTTGGCGCCTACCCGCTGGCGCAGGGCATTCTTCTCCTCCTCGCTGAGGAACTTCTCAAAGCTGGAGGTTTCTTTTTCGGGCGTCAGCCGGGTGTAGGCCAGGCCCTTGGCCCGGTAGGTCTTGACAAATTCCGTCAGCTTATCGATCTCTTTCCGGGAAAGGCGCTCTGCCCCGTCCGGCACTAAAATAGCTTTGACCGCGCCGCCTCCGGCAAGGGCGCCGGCAAAGGCCTTGAACTCGCAGTTTTGCAGCACATCCCCCAGGTCAATGAGCTCCAATCCGAAGCGGGTGTCCGGCTTGTCGGAACCATACCGCTCCATAGCCTCCTCATAGGGAATGCGGCGGAAGGGGGTCTCAATCTCGATCCCCAGTGCCTCTTTGAAGACCCGTTTCATAAAGCCCTCATTGACCGCCATGACGTCGTCCTGGTCCACAAAGGACATCTCCAGGTCAATCTGGGTGAACTCCGGCTGCCGGTCCGCCCGCAGGTCCTCGTCCCTAAAGCAACGGGCAATCTGCATATACCGGTCAAAGCCGGAGAGCATGAGCAGCTGCTTATACTGCTGGGGAGACTGGGGCAGGGCGTAGAATTTGCCCGGATGAACCCGGGAGGGCACCAGGTAGTCCCGGGCCCCTTCCGGGGTGGATTTGATGAGCATGGGGGTTTCAATTTCTAAAAATCCGTTTTCGTCATAGTAATCCCGGGCAATCTTGACAATGCGGTGGCGCATCATCATTGCCTGCTGCATCTGAGCCCGCCGCAGATCCAGATAACGGTAGCGCAGACGGAGCTCCTCCTTGACGTTGGTCTCATCGGTGATCTCAAAGGGCGGGGTTTTGGCCTCATTGAGGATGCGCAGGTCGGTGACAAAGACCTCAATGGTTCCGGTCTTGATCTCGGTATTCACCGACTCCCTCTTGCGCACCGTGCCCTTGGCCATGAGGACGAATTCCGCCCGCACCTTGGCCGCCTTGGCCATGATAGCCCGGTCGGTGGCATCGTCAAAAGCCAGCTGGATGATGCCAGTCCGATCCCGCAGGTCGATGAAAATCAGATTGCCCAGGTCTCTTGTCTTCTGGGTAAAGCCGCACACCACCACTTCTTTTCCGATGTCAGCTTCGGAAACCTGGGTGCAGTAATGGGTCCTTTTCAGGCCCTCCATGGTATCGTTCATGTCCACTATCTCCTTTTATCTGTCAGTTACAGTAGATTTTGCAATGGCAGGTCCCCAAAGCTCTCGGCGATCTGCTGGATGGTCTCATCCTTATCCGCTTCATAGATGGCGGTGAGAAGGCCATCCTCCCCAAAGCTGACGTCAATCTGCTGGGAGGTAGCCATGTTTTTAAGCTTTGCCACCCCGGTTTCCAACTCGTTGTCCCCGATAACCAGGGTGTACCGGGCGCCGATCTTGTCGGCGTATTTCATCTGGGCCTTAAGGCTGCGGTTCATGGAGTCGCACTGGGCAAAGAAGCCCTCCTCCCGCAGACGCATGGCCAGCTCGCAGGCTTTCACCGAAGCCGCCTCTCCCATAGAGGCGATATAGATGTCGCATTTGGGCTCCTCGGGGAAGGAACATCCGGTTTTATCCATCAGCAATAATAGCCGCTCTAATCCCATGGCAAAGCCCAGAGCCGGGGTTTCCTTTCCTCCCAGCATGCCGATAAGGCCGTCATACCGGCCGCCGCCGCAGACGGTTCCCTGGGCGCCGATGTTCTCCGAGACGAACTCAAATACCGTGCGGGTGTAATAATCCAGGCCCCGGACAATGGTGGGATTGACCACAAAATCAATGCCCATGGCGGAAAGCCGGGTCTTGACCCCCTCAAAGTGATCCCGGCAGTCGTCGCAGAGGAAATCGATGATCTTCGGCGCGTTCTTGGCGATCTCCTTGCACTCCGGGTTCTTGCAGTCGAGAATCCGCATGGGGTTTTTCTCCAGCCGGCCCAGACAGGTTTCACAGAGCTTGTCCTTATATCCGTTAAAATATTCCACCAGCTTTTGATGATAGGTTGCCCGGCATTGGGGGCATCCGATGGAGTTAAGCTCCAGGCGCAGGCCTTCTACCCCCAGCACCTTAAAGATCTCGTTTGCCAGAGCGATGACCTGGGCGTCTGCGGAGGGAGCCGCTGCCCCCAGCATTTCCACCCCAAATTGGTGAAATTCCCGCAGCCTGCCAGCCTGGGGCTTCTCATAGCGGAAGCAGGAGACTACATAACTTGCCATCACCGGCAGGGCGTCTCCCAAAAGGCCGTTCTGGATGGCCGCCCGGACCACACCTGCCGTGCCCTCTGGCCGCAAGGTAATGGATCGGTTGCCCTTGTCCTGGAAGGTATACATTTCCTTTTGCACCACGTCGGTGGTATCCCCTACCGACCGGGTAAAGAGCTCGGTGTGCTCAAATACCGGGGTGCGGATTTCCTTGAATCCGAAGAGGGCCGCTGTCTCCATGGCCGTCTTCTCCAGATACTTCCACCGGCCGCTCTGGCTGGGGAGTACATCCTGGGTGCCCCGGGGGGCGTTTGTCAAAAGTGCCAATTGTCATCTCTCCTATTCTTTTATCCCCACCACCTACCGGTGGGGGACATCGCGTTGTGGCATCGTTCGAGGCAAAAGCACGGGCATCGCGGCAGTGTCACCAACAAAACCATAGGCGCGGTCTGCTCTCCGCAGGAGCGGCGAGCCGCCGCAGCCAAAACGCGCTGTGGTGTCAATCGCAACGTAGTTGCGGGCGACGCGGCAGTGTTGCGA
>CAJFSX010000052.1 GCA_904419775.1 Candidatus Pararuminococcus gallinarum
GTACCATATCCAGCTTTGCACTGATAAGTTCTCCGGCTCGCACCCGTTCTTTGCCGGCGTGAGCGGCGAGGATTTTTTGCGTCATTGTCATACCCATGAGTAAAATCCTTCCTTCCTTTCTTTGAGCAGAAAACATAGCTTCTGCAATTTTTATCAGATAAACTTGCAACTAATAACAAATTCTAAAAATTTATTATAACAGATTTTTTCTCATTTGTCAGGATGAGCGTCCTTGTAAAGTTTGTATTCGATGGAATCGGATAGGGCGGTAGCACTGGCGTTAATGACGTCGGTCGATACGCCGATGGTGGTCCAGACATTCTGCCCGTCGGTAGACTCGATGAGAACCCGGACTTTGGCGGCGGTGGCCTGGTGGGTTTCCATGACACGGACCTTATAGTCGATAAGGCGCATGTGGGAAAGGGCGGGATAGAAAACCTCTAAGGCCTTGCGCATGGCCTTGTCCAAGGCATGGACAGGACCGTTTCCCTCATCAGCAGTGATTTCGTATTGATCTCCCACCTTGATCTTTACCATAGCGGAGGAGGGAGCGCTTTTATCCTGTTCCCGTTCTCCGATGATTTTAAAATGCTCAATGTGGAAAAATGGGGTGAAACGTCCTAGGCGTTTGAGAATCAGAAGCTCTAAGGAGGCAGAAGCAGACTCAAATTGATAACCCTCCAGCTCTTTGTTCTTGAGTAGTTCTACCATTTCCTGCGCCTGGGGGGAATCTTTGGTAATGGAATGATCCAGGTGGCTGAGCTTTTTGACGACAGCCCCCCGCCCTGCTACCTCGGAAAGGAGGATGTTGCGCTTATTTCCCACTGTTTCCGGCGGAATATGCTCAAAGGAAGCGGGGTTTTTGTTGACCCCATCTACATGCATGCCACCCTTATGGGCAAAAGCGCTTTTCCCCACATAGGGCATACCGTGATCCACCGTGAGATTGGAAATTTCGGCAATGTAGGTAGCAGTTTTGGTGAGAAGACGAATGTTTTCGTCCGGGATGCAATGATATCCCGCCTTGAGCTGGAGAGAAGGGATTACAGTGGATAGATTGGTATTGCCACACCGTTCTCCAAACCCGATATAGGTGCCCTGGACATGGGTTGCTCCGCCTTTAACCGCCATGAGGGTACCAGCCACCGCACATCCTATGTCATTGTGGCAGTGGATGCCCACTTTAACAGGAAAGCGCGCACAGACAGCCTTGGTCATCTCATAAATTTCATCGGGAAAACATCCGCCGTTGGTGTCACAAAGGTTCAGACAGTCAGCGCCAGCCCGAACCGCAGCTTCTAAGGCCTGCATTGCATAATCCGGATTCTTTTTATATCCGTCGAAAAAATGCTCTGCATCAAAGATGACCTCTTTGCCGTGACTCTTAAAATAGGCAAGGGTCTCTTCAATCATCCGAAGATTCTCCTCCAGGGTGGTGCGGAGAATCTCGGTGACATGCATATCCCAGCACTTGCCGAAGATGGCCACAGTAGAGGTGCCGGCGCCGATAAGGGCCCGGACGTTTTTATCCTCTTGGACCGGGATATGACATCGACGGGTAGAGCCGAAGGCAACCAAACGGGAATAACGAAGATCCAGCATTTTAACCCGTTCGAAAAACTCCATGTCTTTGGGATTAGAGCCGGGATTACCGGCTTCAATATAATCCACACCCAGCCGGTCCAGAGACCGCACAATATTCAGTTTATCCTCCACCGAGAAGGAAATGCCTTCCCCTTGGGCGCCATCCCGGAGGGTGGAATCCAATATCTCGATTTTTCTGGTCATGTGATCTGCCCCTTTCGAGATTTTTCTAACAAAAAAAGCCTGCGTCTGCAAGAGACGAAGGCTTTGGCTTCCGTGGTACCACTCTTATTGACATCTTTTGAGAAGATGCCCACTTATTTCCGCATCTTTTGATCAATGCGGCCTGTCTTTAACGGTCAGGAACCGGCAAAGCTTACTTGCCCAGATGGGGTTCAGCCAGCAGCTCAGGGGTGATTGCTCCACCGCATATCTATTGCCTTTCACCAGCCGGCAACTCTCTAAAAGAATCTGTCGGTGTAATTTCCCCATCATCGCTTTTCTCGTGTTGCTAAAATCATATGCCAAATTATATGACTTGTCAAGTCGTTGAGAAAAATTAGGGCATATCGACAATTTCACCGAGAATTATAGAAGAATCCCTGGTGCAAAGTAATGATTTTTTCTTCTGCTGAAAGATAAAGGCTCATATATTGAAGAGAGATGAAAAACAATGAAAGGGAGCGGGAATATGGGCTATTTTGTTGTAACAAAAAAGAAGCTGATGCTCAGCAGCTTTGTGATTCTCTTCGGCATAATAATCGCCGTCTGCATTGCCTACGGAGCCTCCAAAGTAGTGGGGACAATGCAGGATAAAAAGGATATCCCCATTTACAGCGTGGACACCCAAGAAAAGAAGGTGGCGATTACCTTTAACTGCGCCTGGGATGACAAGGATATTGATGCACTACTTCGAATCTTGGAAGGCTATAACGCCAAATGTACCTTTTTTGTGGTGGGACAATGGTGCGAAACCTATCCGGAATCTGTGAGGAAATTGGCCGAAGCCGGCCACGAGGTCATGAGCCATTCGGACACCCATGCGGATATGACACAAATTTCCAACGAGCAGATCCAGGCGGAAATCCAGAACTCCTGTGATAAAATCCAAGCGGTTACCGGGGCGAGGCCGACCCTCTTTCGGGTGCCTTCGGGTTCCTATAACAGCGAGGTGGTGCGTGCTGTACGTGATGCGGGCCTTGAGTGTATTCAATGGAATATAGATTCTGTCGACTGGAAAAAGCCAGGTGCCGAAACAATTGTGGAAAGGGTGATGGGTAAGGTGGAAAATGGCTCTATTGTACTATTTCACAGTGGCGCGCCAGATACCCCCACAGCCCTTCCCCAGATATTGGGCCAGCTGCAGAAGAAAGGCTATGAATTTGTGACGGTAAGCTCCCTGATTTATCCAGCTCCCTATACCCTGGACCATGAGGGAAGGCAGCATCAGGATTTGTGATAAAAGATAGAACAGATTGTTTATATCCACCCAATAGATAGGCATAATAACCGTGTAGCCATATGTTTTCGGGACAACGAAAAAGATGAGAACTACGTCCCAAAGAAGGCGGGTGGATGTATGCTCCCTTATTATTTGCTGCTACTACTGGTGGCGGTGCTAGGGTTTGTACTCTGCGAACGCAGGGGCAGCCGGAGAAATGATTTAATCTATCTATGTGTGGTAACAGCTGTGATGATGCTCATGGCAAGTTTGCGTGCTGATACTGTAGGGATAGATTATAAAATGTATGCCAACTATTTCCAGTCGGTGTCAAACCATGACCTTAGCTACCTGATTTCAGCGGAGAATCCCTATCGGTTTGAATTCGGATTTAGCCTGCTTAATTATCTAGTTTCCCTTGTTACAAATCATACCTATGTGTTTATGGCGGTAGTCGCGGTTCTGACCATTGGGCTAAGAGCCGTAGCCATCTACCGATATTCTTCCTCTGTTTGGATCAGCGTTTTTACCTTTGTCGCCTTCGGATTCTTCGGCTATACCATGTGTACCCTTCGACAGGAAATAGCGATTTCCATCCTATTGTTTGCCATCCCCTTGCTGCAAAAGAAAAAGTTGGTTCCTTATATACTGCTGGTCCTGCTGGCCGCCTCCTTCCATAAAAGTGTGCTGATTTTAATTCCCATTTATTTCTTGGCCAATCTGCCTGTCAATTGGAAATCGCTGGTCATCTATGGGGTGGGGACAGGGCTAATCCTTATTTTTTCCTGGCCCATTATCAATTTTGTGACCAAATTTGTCTATCAATTTTATACCGAAACGGAACAGGGACGCTACTATCTCATGGGCAGAGATGTTAAGACGGCGCTCATCCCTATTGTAGTGTTTATCGCTGCCTATTGTCTGAAAAAAAGATTACTCAACAGAAATCCACAGAATGCGGTGCTGCTGAATTTCACAATGTATGCGGCCTTTTTGTTCATACTCACCATAAAGCATTTCATCTTTCAACGGGTTGCTTTGATTTTCTTCCCGGCGATCATCTATCTACTTCCAGAGATCGTTTGTTCGGTGCAGGTGGATCCAGAGAAAACTGAGGAACTCACCCTGCTCCAGCAGGCGGATAGAGGCAGAAGAAAGCAAACAAGCGCCAAAGAAACAAAGCTGCGGACCGAATTGAGAGATCAAAAAGCCCTGTATTATGCTGCCATTGGGTTTGTTCTTGCAGTGGGGCTTTTGTATTACGCTTTTCTGCTGCAAACGAACCGGCTGCTGCTGGTCCCTTATGTCACATTGTTCTGAGGACGGCAGAAAATGCCCCGGACATCCGGGGCGTTTTTGATTACAGATAAAAATTCTCATTCATGACAGAAGATGGAAGATAAAACAAAAGAAAGTACAGATCCATAGAGGAGCTAACGGAATGATAAAGGAGAATCAAAGGCTTTTTAACCTGTTGCTGGTGTTAGGCGACGCTGTCATCGGCATTTTTTCCATGCTGTTGTCTTACCACATCCGGTTTGATTTGTTAGCGGGAGAAAGTAATGCCATAGAACTTGTCTATTATATGCAGCTGATGCTTGTAGCAGTACCGGCCTATTTTTTGATTTACCATTATTTCGGCCTCCACGAAACCTATCGACATAAGGCGCTGACGTCTGAAATCGGTAAGGTGATGGAGGCCAATCTTGTTGGTATTATTTTTATCTTTGTATTGGCCTTCTTTTTAAAGGAAGTCAATATTTCCCGGATGGTTATCCTTCTATTCGGAGGGATCAATTTCATTTTATCCTCAATAGAGCGGATAATCCTGCGGAAACTATTACGGTATCTGAGAAGAAAGGGCTACAATTTAAAGCATCTACTCCTCGTGGGATGGAATGAAGCCGCTGGCGAATTTTTTGACAAGATCAGCACCAACAAGAATTTGGGCTACAGGATAGATGGATATATCAGCGGTCAGAAGGAAGATGTGGGGGGGAGGGACATCCCTTACAGCGGGGATTTTTCTCGGTTACAGGATCTGCTCGCCGACAGTGGAATTGATGAAGTAGTCATCTCTTTAGACTATGACGAGTTCCCTTATTTAGGGGATATTATCGATATTTGTGAGAAGTCCGGAGTGAAATCCAGCCTCCTGCCCTTTTACACGAAATACCTGCCTACAAGGCCTTACATTGATGAGATAGAAGGATTGCCTCTCATCAACCTCCGGCGTGTTCCGTTGGATAATCCCATCAATTCCTTTGTAAAGCGGATTTTTGATATCCTAGCATCAGGGCTAGGGCTGCTGATTTTGTCCCCTCTTTTGCTTGCCATCGCCGTCGGGGTCAGATGTACCTCCCCAGGTCCCATTATTTATCGTCAGCAGAGGATTGGCCGGAACAAGAAACCTTTTACTATGTATAAATTCCGTTCCATGCGGGTGGACGAACGGTCGGATATGACCACCTGGGGAACCCAAAACGACAGCCGGAGAACCAAGTTCGGAGTATTCCTTCGAAAATACAGTATAGATGAGCTGCCGCAGCTTTTTAATGTGCTCAAAGGGGACATGAGCTTGGTGGGTCCTCGGCCGGAACGCCCTTTTTTTGTGGGGAAATTTAAGGAGGAAATTCCTCTTTATATGATGAAGCATCTGGTGCGCCCTGGCATTACGGGCTGGGCTCAAGTCCATGGATGGCGGGGGGATACCTCTATTTTAGAACGGATTAAGTGCGATATTTTCTATATCGAAAATTGGACTTTTTTTCTGGACATCAAGATTTTGATCTTGACGGTATTTAAAGGATTTATTAACCATGCCGAGGAATGAATAAAAGGCAGCTGAAAGACCAGCTGCCTTTTCTTATGTTAGTCCAGATGGCGGAAGCCACGGCCTAGCACGTCTCCGGCCTCGCAGCCGACAATAAATGCGCCGGGATCCACCTGCATGGTGAGCTTTCTCACCTTGTGAAATTGGGATTTGCTGACCACACAGAAGATAACATTTTTCTGGGAATGCTTGTATCCCCCTTCGCCCTTGAGAACGGTCACCCCCCGATGGAGATCCTGCAAGATCCGGTTTTCTATGGCGGAGCTCTGATCAGAGATGATGAAGAGTAGCCGGTTAATATTCATACCGTAGACCAGTCTATCCATAACCAGCCCGGAAATGTAAATGCAGATACCAGCAAAGATGGCAGAATCAATGTTGCCAAAGACAAAGATAGAGGCGATCACAATTAGCATGTTGGCTCCGGTTAACAGTTTGCCCATAGAAAATTGAGGGAACCTTTTCTGAATGAGAGCGCCTACAATAGCAGTACCTCCCGTAGTGGAATTTCCCATATAGACAAGACCGTTTCCGATGCCCATAAGGATCCCGCCAAATAAGCTGGCCAGCAGGGGAGCCAGGGCAGAGGTGGAGGGGTATTGAGGCATCCAGATGACCAGCAAGTCGGTACAGATACTGAGTAGAGCGGTGGAAATTGCCGTGCGTATGGTAAACTGACGAGAGATATGGATCCAGGATAGGATCAGCAGGGGTACATTAATGGCGAAGGTCATAACACCGATGGGAAGGCCCCATAGAAAGTTAATCATGGTGGCAAGACCAGTGACACCTCCTGGTGCAATCTGATAGGGCGTAGTAAAAATATGGACCCCCATGGCATAGCAATAGGAGCCAAGCAGGTTGATGAGAAAAAATCGGGCAATTTCTTTCCAATCGCATTTGGACTGTTCCACGGGAGGACCTCCTTATAGTTTAGTTTCTCTTTTAAGTATAGCGGGAGTTTTCTTATTTCTCAAACCTTTTTTCCAACAAAAAGTTCATGATATTTCAGACGAAATAGACAAAATGACAAGAAAATAGAGAAGAAAAACAGAAAATACTGCTGCGATTTTACAAATATTTTGTTCTTTTCATACATACTCTTGCTTTTTGGAATAAAAAGGCGCATAGTTTAATAAAATAAGGTGTATTTTGAAGGTGGAGTATGTTTTCAAAGCGGGATCTAAAAAAACTCATTATACCGCTGATGATCGAGCAAATTCTAGCGGTAACCGTAGGTATGGCGGATACGGTAATGGTGGCCAATAACGGTGAAGCGGCTGTCTCTGGCATTTCTTTGGTGGACACCATTAATATTCTCTTAATTAATGTGTTTTCAGCCTTGGCCACAGGCGGCGCGGTGGTGACATCCCAGTACTTGGGGCGCAATGATGAGAAAAACGCCCGAATAGCTGGCAAACAACTCATTTACACGGTGGCTATTCTTTCTGTTGTCATTATGGTAATTTGCCTTTCTTTGCGCAACCATTTGCTGAATCTAGCCTTTGGCCACATTGACGCGGATGTTATGACAAATGCCCAGACCTATCTGTTCCTGTCCGCACTTTCCTATCCCTTTATCGCTGTGTATAACGCGGGAGCAGCCCTTTTCCGTTCCATGGGTAACTCTAAGGTATCTATGTTCGCCTCGCTTCTGATGAATATTGTCAACATTTCCGGAAATGCAGTTTTAATCTATGGATTTGATATGGGAGTTGCCGGCGCCGGTATTGCTTCATTGGCGTCTCGGCTTCTTGCTTGCGTTTTTATTATCATATTACTGCATCGATCGACGCTGCCTGTCCATGTGGAGAAACTGTGGAGATTTGACCTAAAACCCAGAATGATCCAGAATATTCTGCGGATCGGTGTCCCTAATGGGCTGGAAAACGGCATGTTCCAGATAGGAAAAATACTGGTACAGGGGCTGATCGCCACCTTTGGTACAGCGGCTATTGCGGCCAATGCGGTGGCGACTACCGTTGCCAATGTAGCAGTGTTGCCGGGCACCGCAATAGGACTAGCAATGATTACAGTGGTGGGCCAATGTGTTGGGGCCGGAGACTATGACCAGGCTACCTGTTATACTGTCAAACTGACAAAGCTAGCTTACCTGTGCATGGGAATTCTCAATGCTGTGATTCTTTGCGCTTCCCCTGCATTGGTCGCCTTTTTCAACCTTTCTGACACAGCAGCAAAAGATGCTCTATTGATCCTGATCTATCACAGTATTTGCGCAGCTTTTCTATGGACAGCTTCCTTTACGCTGCCCAACGGATTGCGGGCCGCAGGGGATGTCAAATATACCATGATAATGTCCATCATCTCTATGTGGGTGTTCCGCATCGCGTTTAGCTATCTGTTGGCCAGTTGGATGGGAATGGGAGTTTTTGGTGTCTGGATTGCTATGACCATTGACTGGCTGTTCCGGCTGATTGTATTTATTGGGCGCTTTGTCCGGGGCAAATGGAAAAATGCCAATATGCTCAAAGCATGATCCTGCTGCATATTTTCCTGAAAATAGTACAGGATGAAATTAGAATATGGTGAGGTGGAAACGATGAAACACGTGATTATCGGCGCGGGACCCGCCGGCCTGACGGCTGCGAAAACAATCCGCGGGTTGCGGCAAGAAGATGAGATTGTTGTTGTCAGCACAGATCAAGAGGTTTATGGAAGGAATATGCTTTTGCGTTATCTTTCCGGAGAAAAAACGGCGGAAAAGATCAATTTTGTGGAGCCGGATTTTTTCGAGAAATACCAGGTCCGTTGGATCTCCGGACAGGGCGCTGAAGAAATATATCCAGAACAAAAAGAAGTGCTTCTTTCCGACGGTTCCCGGGAAAGCTATGACAGGCTTCTAATCGCATCCGGTGCCCAGCCTTCTATCCCGCCAGTAGAGCATCTGCGGGAGGCTACCGGGGTATTTGTGTTCCGTGATATGCCGGATGCAGACGCAATTTTAAAGGAAATCAGCCAGGGTTGCCGGGTGGTTGTCATTGGCTCGGGGCTCGTGGGGATGGATGTTACAGAAGCTCTGTTGCATCGCGGATGTCAGGTAACGGTAGTGGAGATGGCGGATCGGATCATTCCGCTACAGCTGGATCAAGAAGCTGCGGCAAGGTATCAGAAAGCTTTTGAGGAGCGTGGCGCTTCCTTTGTCCTTCAGGCAAAGGTGGAAAGCTGCCTTATAGATAGCGATTCTCATGCACGAAGCATTCTGCTGGCAGATGGCAGGAAAATCGACTGTGACATCATTGTTGTGGCGGCAGGCGTACGCCCCAATTTTTCCTTTGCGAAAAGCTCTGTGAAGAGTGACAGAGGGGTTACCGTGAATGAGCACATGATGACCTCTTTGCCGGACATCTTCGCCGCGGGAGATGTGACCGGTTTGACCGGGACATGGCTGTGCGCCGTGGAACAGGGAAAAGTAGCCGGGGAAAATATGGCGGGGAAAGATTCAGTTTATCAAAATGCTTATCCGCCGCGCAATGGGCTCAACTATTATGGTATCATGTCCCTCGCCATTGGGGATATCTTCTTGGATGGTGGGACTTATGTTGTCAAAAGGGAAGAAAAGAGCTATCAGCGCGGGGTGGTTCTCGATGGAGTCCTGCGTGGAATGCTTCTTGTGGGCAATATCGCGAAAGGAAATGCCTGGACCAAAATGATTCGTGAGGGGAAACAGGTCCCTGCTGATGAAGAATTGTTCTCTATGGTTTAATAAAAAAGCCGGAAGTAAACTTCCGGCTTTTGCTTTTTTTTTCTATAGGAGTTATGATAGAAGGGAGAAATAGAGAGGCTGGGAAGTGTATGAAAGAAAAGGTAACGGCGATTGTGGTGGCGGCAGGATCCGCTAGCCGGATGGAGGGCATTGACAAGCAATGGGCCCTGATAGATGGGATTCCGGTGTTGGTACATAGCTTGATGGCTTTTGAGCGCAATGACCGAATTGACGAGATTATTGCGGTGGTACGTCAGTCCGACCGGGAGAAGACAGAGAATGCGGCCCGGCAATATGGCATCCAAAAACTCAACGCCGTAGTAGCGGGAGGGGACAGCCGGCAGGCGTCGGTAAAGCAAGGCATCCTTGCGGCAAATCCACAGACAGCATATTACTGCATACACGACGGTGCCCGGCCTTTGGTCAGCCAAGCAACGATTGATGCCTGCCTTTCTTTGGCGGAAGAAAAGGGTGCCTGCACGGCGGCGGTTAAGGTAAAAGATACCATCAAGGTGGGAGGATGTGACGGCAGTATTGACCATACTCCCGATCGGGAACAGCTTTATATTACCCAAACTCCCCAGGTTTTTGCTGCACAGCTTTATCGAGACGCTCTGCAAGAGTGTGAAGCGGCGGGACTTTCCATGACCGACGACTGCCAGCTGGTGGAACGCCAGGGGAAAAAAGTGTACTTGGCCCAGGGAGATTACAAAAATATCAAAATTACCACCCCAGAGGATATTCAGATAGCGGCAGCTCTTTTAAAAGAGAAGGGCCAGCCGCCTTGCGGAAAGGAGAGAAAGGCTGTGCGGATCGGGCATGGATATGATGTCCATCGTTTGGTAGAGGAACGCCCTTTGATTTTGGGCGGAGTGCATATTCCGGGAGAATGGGGGCTGCTGGGCCACTCTGATGCGGATGTCCTTTTGCATGCGGTGATGGACGCCCTTTTGGGGGCGCTTGCCCTGGGCGATATCGGCAAGCACTTTCCAGACACAGACGAAAGCTACCAGGGCGCCGACAGCAAAAAGCTCTTAGAGAGGGTGATGACCCTGATAGAAGAAGGAGGATACCGCTTAGAAAATTTGGATGCTACCGTCATTGCCCAATGGCCTAAATTGTCTCCTCATATTCAGGAGATGCGCCGGAATATTGCGGCGTTGTGCCATGTGGACACCGAAGCGGTATCGGTGAAGGCCACCACCGAAGAGGGGTTGGGATTTACAGGAGCAAAAGAGGGAATAGCGGCCCATGCCGTTTGCCTATTGACAAAAAAATAAGAAGCTTTGAGAAGGGTGTGCCCGTTTGGATAAAAAGCGGACACACCCTTCTTCTAAGTGCGCATATGATGTAAAAGCCGCGGTGATGTCTGATAGGAAAGGAATACCCGCCGGCAAGGCCTCACGGACATACTGCGGTAAACTGATTACCGGGAGGTCTTTCTCATGGGAAAAACGGTGATTGTTCTCAGCTCAGCGACATTGGCAATGAAAGGCCAGCGGCTTCTACAAAGAGACGGGATACGCTGCGGCATAGAGAGAACGCATAACCAAAAGGGTGGTTGTGCTCACGGTTTGGTCGTTCAGGATAGGGATGTGGAGAGGTCGGTGGAACTACTCAGGGTCAATGGGATTTTTATCGAAGGCTTAATCGAAGGGCGTGATTGATTGTGGTATATTTAGATAATGCGGCGACCACATTCCCCAAGCCGGCTTCCGTAGTAAAGGCAGTGCAGACTGCCTTTACTACCTATGGAGCAAATCCTGGGAGAAGCGGTCACAGGATGTCCGCTGCTACAGCGGAGAAAGTATATGACTGTAGGGAAGCCCTAGCGGATTTTTTCCATGCATATGATGTGACCAATGTGATCTTTACGCAGAACTGTACCCACGCGCTAAATATTGCCATCAAGGGGATATTGCACCGGGGAGATCATGTGGTCATTTCTACTTTTGAACATAACTCGGTGCTCAGGCCGATCCATTGTTTGGCCACCCAGGGACTGATCACTTATAGTGTGGCAGACGTGGTAGAGGGGGATGATGACCGGACGGTGGAAAATTTTGCATCTCAAATTACGGCTCGCACCCGGCTTATTGCCTGTACCCATGCCTCTAATGTATGCGGTATCCGTCTTCCTATTGAAAAGCTGGGCCGGTTGGCAAAGCGCTATGGCATTCTGTTTTTGGTGGATGCTGCTCAAACGGCGGGGGTCCTTCCCATTGATATTCAAAAAGACAATATTGATTTTCTCTGTATGGCGGGGCACAAATGTCTTTATGGCCCTTCCGGTACCGGTGTGCTCATCACCGATCGGGGAGATCTATTGCATCCGCTCATGGAAGGGGGAACAGGGAGCAATTCCCTGGAACTTGAACAGCCGGAATTTATGCCCGACAAATTTGAAAGTGGCACGCTGAATACAGTGGGCATTATTGGACTGGGAGCAGGCCTTTCTTATCTAAAAAGGGAGACACTGTCTAAAATTTATCAGCGCGAAATGAATCTAACCCGTATGCTCTATGATGGCTTGAGCAGGATAAAAGGGGTTATTCTCTATACCAAGCGGCCGGATAACAACCATTATGTACCGGTGGTTTGCTTTAACCTGCAGGGGATGGACAGCTTTACTGCGGTGGAACAGTTGGATCGGCAGGGAATTGCTTTGCGAGGTGGCTACCATTGCGCCCCCCTTTCCCATCAAAAATTGGGGACAACAGAAATCGGCGCCATCCGCGCAAGCCTTTCTTCTTTCACTACCGCCCAAGACATTCAACGGTTGCTGGGAGCGGTAAAAATAGTGCTGCAAAAAGGGAAAAAATAATCTCATGAATTTTATGTAAAATACGGTCATCACCCTTTAAGTTGAAAAATAAATGTGTTAGAATAAAAATAAATATAAGATATTTCTGCCCCCTTCTGAGGGCAATATGCTAGATTTGAAAAAGTAGAATAGACAAGCGCAATGGAAAAAACACGGTTTAGCCGTGATGGAAAATAAAGGGAAGTATTAATATGGGACTTTTTTGGAATTCACTGCTCAGTATTATAAGAACCATTACCATTGTAGATATTTTGGATATTGTCATCGTTGCCTACCTAATTTGTAAGGGCGTGAAGCTGGTACGGGAAACACGTGCTGAGCAACTTGTTAAGGGCATCGCCCTGTTGGCAATTTCCTATTTATTGGCAGAACAGGTTGGGCTCAAAACGGTGAGCTTTGTGCTGCGTTATGTATTTGAATACGGAATGATTGCATTGCTGGTGGTGTTCCAGCCGGAACTTCGAAGAGCTTTGGAGCAAATGGGACGGACACGATTGTCTAGTTTTAATGTGTTTGGCGCCGGCAACACAGATGAGGAAGAGGCTGTGTGGAAATGGCGGACAGCAATTTCAATGATCTGTAATGCGTCGGCGGCATTGTCACGTCAAAAAATTGGGGCGCTGATGGTAATCGAACGTCAGACCAAACTAGGGGAAATCATCAAAACTGGCACCATTATCAATGCGGATCCTACCGCAGAGCTTATCGGCAATGTCTTTTTCCCCAATTCTCCTCTCCATGACGGCGCTATGATTATCCGGGGAGGCAGACTTTATGCTGCGGGATGTTTTTTGCCTCTCTCTACAACAGATGAAATCAGTAAGCAGCTGGGAACCAGACATCGCGCCGCCATTGGTATGAGCGAAAACTCTGATGCGGTAGTGGTAGTGGTTTCTGAAGAAACCGGTGTTATTTCGGTGGCCATGAATGGCCGCCTCCAGCGGGGATTTGACGCTCACACGCTCAGTCAGCTCTTGGAAAAAGAGCTGTTGCCCAACAAGCCCAGCGAATCTGGCGAAAAAAGGCTGGCATTCTGGAGGTCGAAAAACAAATGAAGATGAAATGGAAAAAGTTGAGCTTAGGCAAGCTGTTTGATAATAAAAAATTTGTATGGATTTTTGCCTTTGTCGTTGCCATCATCACCTGGTTTGTGGTTGCGTTTACCGTAAGCCCTGAAATAAATGGGAAGTTAACCCAGGTCCCCGTCAATATTGATATTCAGTCTACATCCATTGGAAGATTAGGGTTGGATGTGGTAGACGGCGAGGACAGCACTGTGGACGTTTGGGTTACGGGAGAGCGTTATGTAGTGGGCAGTCTGACTGCTGATGATGTAATCGCTACGGCATCCCTTGCCGGCGTGACTGGGCCGGGAAGCTATGATTTAAAAATCCAGGTGTCAAAACGAGACAACAGCCAGGCATTTGAGATTATATCTAACAAGCCGGAGACGGTCCGAGTCACCTTTGACCGTCTGTCCACCCAAACATTGAGCCTGGATGTGGATGTTTCCGGTGTTGTCGTTCCCGACGGTTATATGATGGAGCAGCCTTATGCCAATCCTTCGGAAATTACTATTACAGGACCGGAAAATGATGTGTCCAGAGTGGCAAAATGTGTGGTCAGGGTGGAAGTAGATGAAACCCTGCGGGAATCCAAGGTTGTAGAAGGCCAGGTAACACTGTTGGACAAAGAGGGAAATGCCATTGAGAACTCCGCCATCACCATGAGTGAGGAGGATGAAACGGTTGAGGTTACCATCCCCATTCTGAAGATGAAGGAGTTGCCGGTGAAGCTGGACTTCTTGCATATGCCCAGCGGCTTCCCCATCGATTCCCTGACTTATACCCTGTCTAATGAGACAATTCAGGTGGCAGGTCCTACCGATGCCATCGACAATATGAGCGAACTGCATCTCGGCTATGTGGATTTCAGC
>CAJFSX010000053.1 GCA_904419775.1 Candidatus Pararuminococcus gallinarum
CCAGCAGGGAAGCCGTCCGCCTTATCAAGGAAATCAGCAAGGTGGACGCCCAGCCTATCAGGGTGACCGGCAGAACAACCGTGGCTCCTTCCAAGGCGGTCAGCAGGGCGGCCGGCCCAATTACCAGGGTGGCCGGCCTTCTCAGGATGGCCGACAGGGCGGACGTCCGGCCCATCAAGGCAATGGCCGCCCCTTCCAGAAAGGGGAGCAGGGAACCAAGCGCCCGGCGCAGAATAAGCAGCTGCCCCAGCGCCAGGCTCCGACCACTGCGGGAACCAACTCCAATGTCTCTACCATTGATAAGGATAAGAATGTCCGCTATGTAGATATGCGGGCAGCCCAGGTAGACCTGGACAAATACAACGAGCACTATGAGCAGATTGCTCCTGCTTCCGCCATCACACGGGATAATGTGCAGAAAAAGCAGAAGATCAACCAGCGCAGCGCCCAGCGTGGAAAATACGGACGCAAAAAGGAGACGGAGGCAGAGAAGCTCCGCCGCATCGAGGCTGAACGGGCGAAACGGCCTCAGATGCATCTGGTTCTTCCCGAAGCCATTGTGGTGGGAGAGCTTGCTTCCAAGCTGATGGTGCCGGCGGCCCAGGTCATCAAAAAACTGATGGGCCTTGGGGTCATGGCCACTGTCACCGAAACCATTGATTACGACACCGCTGCCCTAGTGGCCATGGATTTCGGGGCCAAGGTAGAAAAAGAGGTAGTCATCACCATTGAGGAACGTCTGATCGACGACAGCGAGGACGACACCGATTCTCTCCAGGAGAGAAGCCCGGTTGTGGTGGTTATGGGCCATGTTGACCACGGAAAGACCAGCCTTCTCGACGCTATCCGTCATTCTGATGTCACCGCCACCGAGGCCGGTGGTATCACCCAGCACATCGGTGCTTATCGGGTGAAGATTAACGATAAATACATTACCTTCCTGGATACCCCCGGCCATGAGGCGTTTACCTCTATGCGTGCCCGCGGCGCCCAGGTTACCGATATTGCCATCCTGGTGGTAGCCGCTGATGACGGCATCATGCCCCAGACGGTGGAGGCCATCAACCATGCCAAAGCGGCGGGAGTTTCCATCATTGTGGCCATTAACAAGATGGATAAACCGGAAGCCAATCCCGAAAAGGTGAAACAGGAGCTGACAGAGTACGAGCTGGTGCCAGAGGAGTGGGGCGGCGACGTCATCTGTGTCCCGGTTTCTGCTAAAACCCACGAAAACATCGATACCCTGCTGGAAATGGTCCAGCTGGTTGCCGATATGAAAGAGCTGAAGGCCAATCCCGACCGCCTTGCCAAGGGTACTGTGATTGAGGCAAAGCTGGATAAGGGCCGCGGTCCTGTAGCCACGGTATTGGTGCAAAACGGCACCCTTCACACCGGCGATGTCATCATCGCGGGCACAGCTCTGGGCCATGTCCGGGTGATGCTGGATGACCGCCATCGCAAGGTGACCGAGGCCGGCCCCTCTGTTCCGGTGGAGATTACCGGCCTTTCTGAGGTGCCGTCTGCCGGAGACATCTTCAACTGCGTTGAGGACGAAAAACTGGCCAAGGAACTGGTGGAACAGCGTAAGCATGAGCTGAAGGAAGAACAGTTTAGCACCTATCAGAAGGTCACCCTTGACAATCTCTTCTCCCAGATCGAGCAGGGCGAGGTCAAGGAGCTGCCCATCATCATCAAAGCCGACGTCCAGGGCTCGGTGGAAGCAGTCCGCCAATCTTTGGAGAAGCTTTCCAATGACGAGGTGCGGGTCAAGGTGATCCACGGTGCTGTGGGTGCGGTCAGCGAATCTGATGTTATGCTGGCCGATGCATCCAACGCCATTATCGTAGGCTTCAACGTCCGTCCCGACCCGGTAGCCAAGGACGCAGCGGAACGGGATGGGGTGGAAATCCGTCTCTACCGTATTATCTACGATGCCATTGAGGAGATTAAATCCGCCATGAAAGGCATGCTGGCCCCCAAATACAAGGATGTGGATCTGGGCCGTGCAGAGGTGCGCCAGGTGTACAAGATCTCCAATGTTGGCGCCGTGGCCGGATGTTATGTGTTGGAGGGCAAGATTACCCGCAGCGCCAACATCCGTATCGTCCGGGATGGCATCATCATCGCCGACGACAAGCTCGACAGCCTCAAGCGGTTTAAAGACGACGTCAAAGAGGTTGCTTCCGGCTACGAGTGCGGTATGAGCCTGGAGAAATTCAACGACATCAAAGAAGGCGACATATTTGAAGCATATGTCGTGGAAGAATACAGAGAATAACAAGGAACTGGTTACCAGCAGGCAGTTTGCCTGCTGGTAATTTCTCATCGGCTCTCTATGGGCCAGTAAGGAAGTGAAAGAGATGGCAGGATACAAAGTGGACAGAATCAGTGAGGATGTCAAGAGAGAGCTGACCGATATTATGCGCTCCCTCAAGGATCCCCGCATCAGCGGACTGATTACCATTGTCCGTACTGAAATGAGCAAGGATATGTCCCAGGTGAAGGTTTACGTCAGCTCTATGGATGGGATAGAAGGGGCCAAGGAGGCCGTCAAAGGCCTCAAGAGCGCAGCAGGCTTTATCCGCCGGGAGATCAATCTCCGGCTGAAGCTGCGCTGCTCCCCGGAATTTAAGTTTATCCCGGATGACTCCATAGAGCACAGCGCCCACATCTCCAGCCTGCTGCGGGAGCTGGATCATGAGTAATTGCCGGAGGGAAGGACAGCCATGACAAAGACAAAGGATCAAAAGAGAATTTCGGTGGAAGATGTAGCGTCGATGCTCAGGCAGGGGGAGGATTTTTACATTCTCTGCCATCAGCATCCTGACGGGGATACCTTGGGTTCCGCCTTCGGGCTTTACTACGCGCTGAAAAAACTGGGAAAGCGGGCAAAGGTTTTGTGTTCTGACCCGATCTCGGAGCGGTACGGCTACATGACCAAGGACTACCTGGAAGAAGAGTTTGCCCCCGGTATGATTGTGGCGGTGGATATTGCCGATACCCAGCTCTTTGGGGAAAAACTTCTTCCCTATAAAGACCGGGTGGATTTGTGCATCGATCACCACCCCTCCAACATATTTTATGCGGAGCGTGTCCTTTTGGAAGACCAAAGCGCCGCCACCGCTGAGGTGATCTATGAGGTCATCGAAGCAATGGGGGTAGCATGGGACCCGGTGATGGCATCGGCCATCTATACCGGGATTTCCACCGATACCGGCTGCTTCCGCTATACCAATGTGACTGCCCGCAGCCATCGGATCGCGGCGGACCTTTATGATAAAGGGGCCATGGCGGGGATGATCAACCGGATCATGTTTGACACCAAGAGCCTGAGCCGCATCCGGATGGAGCAGATGGCCCTTTCCTCTATGGAGTATCACTTTAACAACCGGTGTGCTTTCATCGTCGTATCCCTGGATGCGATTCGGCAGACGGGGATCAGTGACAGCGAACTGGACGGTATTTCCGCCATTCCCCGCCAGATTGAAGGGGTACAGGTTGGGGTCACCTTCCGGGAAAAGGAAGGCGGCTACAAAATTTCCGTTCGCACATCGGAGGAAATTGATGCATCCCTACTATGCGGCAAATTAGGGGGCGGCGGCCATGCCCGGGCTGCCGGCTGCTTTATTGCGGAGGATTTGGCCCATGCCAAAGAGATGGTCCTATTGGCCCTGGCCCCAGTGATGGAGGGCAGATAGTCAATGGACGGAATCCTCTGTGTGAACAAACCTCAGGGCTTCACCTCCTTTGATGTGGTGGCGAAGCTGCGGGGGATGACCAAGACCCGGCGCATTGGCCACAGCGGCACCCTGGATCCCATGGCCACAGGGGTGCTGCCGGTGCTTATCGGCACAGCCACCAAAGCCTGCGACCTGATGCCGGATCAGGATAAAAAATACCGGGCCCGGCTGCGGCTGGGGGTTACCACCGACACCCAGGACATGACGGGGAACATCCTTACCCAAAGGGATGCCCGGCCGACGCAGGCAGAGATTCTGCAGGCAGTGGAAGACTTTCGGGGGGAAGGAATGCAGATTCCGCCCATGTATTCCGCCATTAAGATCGGCGGCCGGAAGCTGTGCGATCTGGCCCGGGAAGGTATTACGGTAGAGCGACCCCCACGGCCTATTACCGTATATGATATTTCCGTCCTCTCCATGGAGGGCGATGAGGTGGATTTTGACGTCCACTGTTCCAAAGGCACCTATGTGCGCACTCTTTGCCACGACATCGGCGAGAAGCTGGGATGCGGGGCGGCTATGGTTTCCCTGGAGCGAACCATGGCCTGCGGCATCTCCATCGACCAGTGCCTGACTTTGGAAGAGATCCAGGCACTGGCTGACACGGGGAAACTGGAAGAGGCGCTTTTGCCGGTGGAATCTGCCTTCAAAGAGCTTCCGGAGGTGCGGTTGGGAAACCGCCAATTTGGCCAGTTTGTCAACGGTGTCAAACTGGATTTAGAAAGGATTTCCTGCCCTGAGGCCAAGGGCAACCTGCGGGTTACCGGGGAGGACGGCACCTTTGGCGGACTTGCCTATCGGGATGAGGAGGAAGGAAAGCTGCGGATCAGAAAGCTATTTTGGGGGAGGCAATAATTTGGTTACTTCCTATACATTACAATATCAGATAAAGACGCCAACAGCGGTGGCTCTGGGCCTGTTTGACGGGGTCCATAAGGGCCATCGGGCGGTGATCCAGAAAGTGGTAGAACAAAAATCCGCTGGCCTCACCCCCTGCGTCTTTACCTTTACGGTCCATGGGGAAAAGCCTGACTCTAAAAAAGGATATTTGGAGATCATGTCAGGCCGCCGCAAAAGCGAAATTTTTGCACAATTGGGCATTGAAATAGAGCTCTGTCCTGCTTTTGACCAATTCCGAGATCTCACCCCCAGAGAATACGTAGAGAAAATACTGGTAAAGGGACTGCAGGCCAAGTATGTGGCCTGTGGCTATGATTTCCGCTTTGGCAAGGGGGCCGCCGGGGATGTCGGCACCCTTCGTCAGCTGTGCGGAGAGTACGGGGTAGAGGTCTGCGTGGTAGATCATATTGACGATGGAGGATGTCCGGTCAGCTCTACCCGGATTCGGGGACTGATTTTAGACGGGGAGATGGAAGAAGCCAACCGGCTGCTGGAAAGTCTCTTTACGGTGGATACCAAGGTGATCCACGGCCGCCGGTTGGGAAGGAAGCTGGATTTTCCCACCATCAACCAGCCCTTTGAGAAGGGGCATATTATTCCGCGGTTCGGAGTTTACGCCTCCATCGCTTATGTGGATGGGGCATGGCGCCCCGGAGTCACCAATGTGGGGATCAAGCCCACGGTAGAGGTCAAAGATCCCCTGGCGGAGACCTATATCCTGGACTTTGATGGGGACTTATATGGAAAAAGTGTGGAGGTGGCACTGCTTTCCTTCCTGCGGCCGGAGAGAAAATTCGACTCCATCGAACAATTGAAGGAGCAGATCAGCCAGGACAGTGAGGCCGCCCGGCGCATTTCCGGCGCCTACCTGAAAAACCGGAGAATAGAGGAAAGAAATTTACAAAAAATATAGACAAAAAATCATCTCTATGGTATCCTATACTAGTTAGTGGGATAGGAGAAAGTCTATCTATACTCACAGCCCTACCGTATGCATGGAATAGGGAGTAAGCCCCTGAGGGGAAGTGCCTGCCCTTTTCTATGGTACCGGTAAATATTTTAAAAAGAGGTGCATTTCTATGCTGGACAAAGCAGTCAAAGCCCAGATCATCGCAGACAACGCCACCCATGAGGGTGACACCGGTTCTCCTGAGGTGCAGATCGCTATTCTGACCAAGAGAATCAACGAGCTCACCGAGCATCTGAAGGTCAACAAAAAAGACCATCATTCCCGGAGAGGCCTTCTGAAAATGGTTGGTAAGAGAAGAAATCTTCTCAACTACCTGATCAAAAAAGATATCAACCGTTATCGTGCAATCATTGCAAAACTGGGTATCCGTAAGTAATTTTGCTTTGAAGGCAGGTGTTTATTGCACCTGCCTTCAAACGCATATTTACCTTTTGCCTGTGCTTTGCAGGCGCTACAAAGCCTTTTGCATTCCCGGTGATGCCGGGGGCAGAAAATAGAATATCCGAGGCGGTTGCCTGCTTTTTAAGCGTATGGTTTTAGCAGTGCATCGGGGACGCAAGCGGAGGTTTGCGTAACGGATGAATTGCTAAACCAGGGTGGATTGCCTCGCAGAAAATGGAGGTCATGTCATGTTCGAAAATTTCCGCGTGTTTGAAACCGAGCTGGCCGGAAAGAAGATTTCCTTTGAAACCGGTAAGATGTGCTGCCTTTCCAACGCGTCCGTCCTGGTGCGCTATGGCGAGACCACAGTGCTGGTGAACGTCACAGCGTCCAAAAAGCCCAGGGAGGGAATCGATTTCTTCCCCCTGTCGGTGGACTTTGAGGAAAAGCTTTATGCTGTAGGTAAAATCCCTGGTTCCTTCCTAAAGAGGGAAGGCCGTCCGTCCCAGAAAGCCATTTTGGCTTCCCGTTTGGTGGACCGCCCCATTCGTCCCCTCTTCCCCAAATATATGAGAAACGATGTTTCCGTTGTGATGACGGTGTTGTCCGTTGACCCGGACTGCTCTCCGGAGATCGCCGGTATGATCGGCACCTCCTTCGCCCTGTCCATTTCCGATATTCCCTGGAACGGCCCCATTTCCGGCGTCGCCCTGGGCCTGGTGGACGGCAAGGTGGTTATCTGCCCCGATGAGGAGCAGAGAAAGGTTTCCGATATGGCGGTAACTGTGGCGGGTTCCAAAGATAAGATCGTCATGATCGAGGCGGGCGCCAACCAGGTGCCTGAGGATGTCATGCTGGATGCCATCGCCCAAGGCCATGAGGAAATTAAAAAGATGGTAGACTTTATCGCCGGTGTCCAGGCGGAGATCGGAAAAGAGAAGTTTACCTTTGAGTCTATGGAAGTAGACCACGACTTCTTTGAAAAGATCAAAGAATTTGCGGAAGAGCGTGTCAAAGAGGCACTGGATACCGACGATAAAAACGAGCGGGATGCCAGATTGGCTCCCATTGTTGAAGATATTCACGCCAAGTTTGATGAGGAATATCCAGAGCTGGTCGACACGGTGGATGAGTGTATGTACCAGCTGCAGAAGCAGATTGTCCGGGCATGGCTCAAACAGGGCAAACGTGTGGACGGCAGAGGCCTGGATGAAATCCGCCCGCTGAATGCCGAAGTCGGGCTCATCCCCAGAGTCCACGGCTCCGGTATGTTCACCCGTGGACAGACCCAGGTGCTCACCATTGTCACCCTGGGCCCGGTCAGCGATGCTCAGATCCTCGACGGCATCGACGGCGAGGATTCCAAGAGATATATGCATCAGTATAACTTCCCCTCCTACTCGGTAGGTGAGACCCGGCCCAGCCGCGGTCCTGGCCGCCGCGAAATCGGTCACGGCGCCCTGGCAGAGCGTGCGTTGGAGCCGGTGATCCCCTCGGTGGAGGAATTCCCCTATGCTTATCGTCTGGTGTCTGAGGTTCTCTCCTCCAACGGTTCTACCTCCCAGGGCTCCATCTGCGGCTCTACCCTGGCTCTGATGGATGCCGGTGTGCCCATCAAGGCGCCGGTGGCAGGTATCTCCTGTGGTTTGATTACCGACGGCGACGACTGGATGACCATGGTAGACATCCAGGGCTTAGAGGACTTCTACGGCGATATGGACTTTAAGGTAGGCGGTACCGAGAAAGGTATTACTGCCATCCAGGTGGATATCAAGGTAGACGGCCTGACGCTTCCTATTATAAAAGAAGCCTTTGAGAAAACTCGGAAGGCCAGAATGTATATCCTCAACGAAGTAATGCTCAAGTGCATTCCTGAGCCTCGGGCAGAGCTGTCCAAATACGCGCCGAAGATGCTCACTCTCACCATTGATCCTGAAAAGATCCGTGAGGTTATTGGCTCCGGCGGCAAGGTGATTCAGAGAATCTGCGCGGAGTGCAATGTCAAGATTGACATTGAGGACGACGGCAAGGTCTTTGTCTCCGGTGTGGATATTGACGATGCCCGCCGTGCCGTCCAGGTCATTGAAACCATTGCCAACGATCCGGAGGTGGGCGCCCTCTATAAAGGAAGGGTAACCCGGCTGATGAATTTCGGCGCCTTTGTGGAGATTGCTCCTGGTAAAGAGGGCTTGGTCCATATCTCCAAGCTGGATCTCAAGCGGGTAGAGAAGGTAGAAGATGTGGTCACCGTGGGGGATGAGATTATTGTCAAGGTAACGGAAATCGATTCCCAGGGCAGAATTAACCTGTCCCGGAAGGACGCCTTGATGGAAATTCAGGCCAAGAAAAACAAAGAGAAAGAATAATAAGCAGCAGTTGCTGAAAAAAGGCCCCGGAACCAGGAAGTTTCGGGGCCTTTCTTATAAATTTTCTTTTCGTGAGCGGGTATTTGTGCTATAATGATGTCTACACGAAGTGCAAAAAAGGGGAAAGATCATGAAAAAGCGATTGATTGGAATCATATTATGTATAATGCTGGTTTTGGGCGGTGCGCAGACCGCTTTAGCAGCTCCAGTTCGATATGAGGATGAAACTGCTCCCGTATCCACTACGGCGCCCCAGACTACAACAACCTCCGCCATCGAGACCAACAGTGACGGAACGATTAAGCTGACCAGAGAACAGGACATCGCTGTTATATTTTTCTCCCTGCTGGCCATAGGCGGGGTGGCCCTTGGCCTGGCAGAGAAGGCCAGAAAAAATAAGCGGGGCCCCTTGCGGAGAGACTAATTCGTCAACCAAAAAGGAAAATGACGCTTTGTCCTAAACTTCTGATCCTGTTTGATCACAGAGAATAATTGCCCTTCTACTTATTTATATATAATAGTATACTTGACAGTTGAGGAGATGAAATGGTGAACTGTTTTGAACAAGCAAAACGGGTTGTAGTCAAGGTGGGAACTTCTACCCTGACCTATGATACGGGGCTCATCAACATCCGCCATCTGGAAAAACTGGTGAAGACCCTTTCGGATTTGAAAAACTCGGGCAAGGATGTGATCCTGGTTTCTTCCGGTGCCATTGGTGTTGGTGTGGGGAAATTGGGCTTGAAGGAGCGGCCGCAGGACACCCCTTCTAAACAGGCGGCGGCCTCGGTGGGGCAGTGTGAGCTAATGTACCTGTATGACAAATTGTTCGCTGAGTACAACCACACCATTTCCCAGGTGCTGATTACCCGGGACTCCATTGACGACCCGGTGCGTAAACAGCATGTTGTCAATACATTTGAGCGGCTGATGGATTATGGAGCCATCCCCATTGTCAACGAAAATGACACGGTTTCTGTAGAGGAAATCGAATTTGGCGACAATGATACCCTCTCCGCCATTGTAGCAGCCATTGCCCAGGCGGATGTGTTGGTGGTAATGACGGATGTGGACGGGTTATACGACGCTGATCCTAGAACCTGTGAAAACGCCAAACTCATCCGCCAGGTTGTTCAGGTGGACGACGACCTGATGGCCAAGGCTTCAGGAGCTGGAACTCGGAGAGGGACAGGCGGGATGATTACCAAGCTCAACGCCGCCCAGTTTGCCATGGAGCACGGTATTGATATGGCTATTGTCAACGGGAAAGATCCTTATATTCTTTACCGCTTATTTGAAGGACAGCAGGTGGGTACCCACTTTATACGGAAAGGTTGATGGATGTGGCACAGATGATAGAGATCGGCCAACGGGCCAAAAAGGCATCCCAGGTCCTTATGTGCGCGGGCACGATGGAAAAGAACCGGGCGCTTTTGTCCATTGCGGCCGCCCTGCGGAAATCCAAGGACAGGATTATGGAAGAAAATGCGCTGGATATCCAGGCGGCAAAGGAAAATGGGACCAGCGCCGCTATGATCGATCGTCTCACCCTGAGTGACGCGCGGATCGAGGATATTGCCGCCGCGGTGGAGAAAATCGTGGATCTGGAGGATCCTGTGGGGACTATTGACACAGGATTTGTCCGCCCCAATGGGCTCAGCATCAGGAAAACCCGCGTCCCCATGGGCGTGGTGGGCATTATTTTTGAAGCCAGGCCCAACGTAACGGTGGATGCGGCGGCTCTATGCCTAAAATCCGGAAACGCGGCCATCCTCCGAGGCGGTAAGGAGGCCATCCATTCCAATCAGGCACTGGCAGAGGTGATGCGGGATGCCATTGAAAATACCGGTCTCCCGGCGGACAGCGTTATCCTGATTGAGGATACCTCCAGAGAAAGCGCCACAGAGATGATGAAACTCAATGGTTATATTGACGTGCTCATCCCTCGGGGAGGGGCAGGTTTGATCCGGGCAGTGGTGGAGCAGGCCACAGTACCGGTCATAGAAACCGGCGTAGGCAACTGCCATATTTACATTGATAAGAGTGCTGATGTCCAGATGGGCGCCAATATCATCTTTAACGCGAAGACCTCCCGGCCCTCCGTGTGCAACGCAGCGGAGACGCTGCTTGTCCATCAGGATATCGCCCAAGAGTTCTTGCCGGTGGCAAAGGCCCTGTTAGATACCAAGTATGTGGAGCTGCGGGGCTGTCAGCGGACAGCGGCCATTTTGGGCCCCAGTGTAGTACCGGCGACAGAAGAAGATTATGCCAAGGAGTTTTTGGACTATATTTTGGCGGTACGGGTAGTGGATAACCTAGATCAGGCGATTGAGCATATCCGGACATATTCTTCCGGCCACAGCGAGTGTATTGTCACCCGGGATCTGGAAAATGCCCAACGTTTTGTCTCATCCATTGACAGCGCCGCGGTCTATGTCAATGCCTCCACCCGGTTTACGGATGGCGGAGAATTCGGATTCGGCGCCGAAATCGGTATTTCCACCCAGAAGCTTCATGCCAGAGGCCCCATGGGATTGAGGGAGCTAACAACGACCAAATATATCATCTATGGCGATGGCCAGGTGAGATAATATTTGCTTGAGAAAGCCACAGAAAGCGGCAGAAGGGATAGGCGATATGGATTTGGATAACAATATGCCTTTGGTCCCCGATGAGGACTTGGGAGAAGATAAGAAACTAATTAAGCCTGGTCGAGGGAAAAAAGTGGGGAAACACAAACGGAAAAGCAAGTATGCGGTGGCTGGGGCAATCCTTTTATGTTTAGCCCTGGTCGGCGTCATTGCCGTGGTTGTTTCTAGCATATGGCTGACAGGAAATATTCTTGATAATACAGGCCAGCAGGAAAAGCTGGAGCGGTATTTGCAGCCGGTGGTCATGTTTAACCCTGTACCTTTTGACAATGTGGAGGATGCCGATCCTTTGGTCATCCTTCAATCGGCCATTTGGTATACAATCATTAATGAGCCCGAGGAGAAACAGACATTTGACGATTACGGTATGCGGGTGCTCAAGGTAAGCGATGTAGATGTCAGCGGCGCGGAGCTGTTTGGAAGCAGTTTGAAGCTACAGCATCAGAGTTTTGGTGACTTTGATATCAGCTATATTTATGAAGAAGAGGAGCAGGTTTACAAAATTCCGGTGACGGCTATGATGGCAAGCTATAAGGCCCAGGTTATCACTATGGAACGGACGGACGATGGATACGAGGTCATCGTAGGATATGTGCCGACCAGCAATGACTGGATGGTGGACCTACAGGGTAACACTTATGAGGCCCAGCCGGATAAATATATGAAATATATTCTCAAAAGGGAGAAGAATCAGTATTATATCGCGTCCATTCAAAACCCCAGCGCGGATGAACTGCCAGAGGGCAGCGCTGCTATGGCTACGACAGAAGCTCCAGAGGAAGCGAAGTAAAAATAGGGACAGTGTATACTGTCCCTATTTTTTATAGAATAAATAACTGGCCGGTAAAAAGGAAGAAAATGAATTTATATAAAATTCTGATAAAAAAGAAAAACAGAAAAGAAAACTCTCATTAACTAAAAAAACAATAAAAAATAAAAATGAAGCCATTATACAAAGAAAAACAAATGATTTGGCGGTTTGTTGAGACTTTTCATAGCAACATCACTATAACATACTATAATTTACGAGAAAAAGGTCAAAAGTTACTATTGCGGTGGGTAACGAGCAAACGGGGAAATAGACAAAAAATAAGCCGTTTATTGTAGGTATTTACCATGTACAGGGGGGAAGGAAATAAGTAAAAATGTATTATTTTTACATACGAGTCCAGGAAAGCTATTTGTGACTAAATTGTTAATTAGAAATATACTTGTGCCAAAAGTTAAAAAAATATGCGGTTTGAAGACGTAAAAGTTACACAGAGGCGACAAAAAAATAGAAAGTAGGAAAAAGTGAAGGGAATAACTACCTATTAACAATTTAGTCATAAATATAAAAAGCTGATAAAAATCAGTAAAATTAACTGGATCAGTCAAAATATAGTCAACATGACTAAAAAAAGATGATGATAAATGGAAAGTTGCTTCTAGAAAAATATACAACTTAGTAGGTATAATAAATACAACCTCAAAAAAGTGAGGAAAGAGTACAAAATCTGGCTTCGGCCGGAGAAAGAGGAGGAAAACCCATGAAAAAACTTTTGGCTCTTGTGCTGGCTGTACTTATGGTAGTTACCGTATTTGCAGGCTGCGCATCCAGCAACGGCAGCAGCTCTACTGCTGACGATCAGAGCAGTTCTGCTGCTACTAATGATGATGCTACTTCCGGCGACGACACTGCAAGCGACGGCCCCTACAAATTTGGTTATTGCGCAATGACCATGAACAACCCCTTCTTTGTTTACATCAGCGATACTGCTAAAGCAATCGTTGAAGGCAACGGCGATGAGTATGTAACTGCTGACCCCCAGATGGATCAGGCAAAACAGATCGCTGGTGTTGAGGACATGGTTACTCAGGGCATCGATGTTCTGCTTCTGAACCCGGTTGACACCAAAGGCGTTCGTCCTGCTCTGGATGCTTGCCAGGAAGCTGGCGTTCCCGTCGTTAACTTCGACGCTGACGTTTATGACAGCGACATGGTAGAGTCCATCCTGGTTTCCAACAACTACAAAGCTGGCCAGGTCGTTGGCGAGAGAGTTGCTCAGGACTTCCCTGATGGCTGCACCATCGCTATCTTCGATTCCCCGACAGCAAAATCCACTCTGGACCGTGTACAGGGCTTTACTGATGCTCTGAACGATTCCGGCATTGAGTATGAAGTTGTTTTCCAGCAGGATGGTAAAGGCGATACTCAGGTTACCCTGAGCCTGGCTGAGAACTGCCTGCAGGCTAACCCCGACGTCGATGTAATGTTCGCTGGTAATGACCCCTCCGCTATGGGTTGCGTAGCTGCTTGTGAAGCTGCTGGCAAGATCGGCGAAGTTTACATCTATGGCGTTGACGGTTCTCCCGAAGGCAAACAGGCCATCAAAGAAGGCAAAATGCATGGTACCGGTGCTCAGTCTCCGAAATCCATTGCTGAGCAGTCTGTAGAGGTTGCCTATAAGATTCTTGCTGGCGAAGAGGTCGAGCATGATATCGCTGTTGACGTATTCCTGATCAGCCCGGACAACGTTGACGAGTACGGCACCGATACTTGGCAGTAATAAGGAAGCATCGCTTCTGTTTTGATGCCAACATAATGAATCAAAAGGCCCTGCGTATGCAGGGCCTTTTTTGTTAAAGAATGGAAGAATACTCTAAGCATCAAGAATATCCAGAAGAAACAAGGAAAACTTCTTTATGTTTTTTTGCTAAACGAAGTCACGTTTTTTCCGGAAGGAAAGTAGATATTTTTCACAAAGTAAAATGGCACTTGTATTATTGTTATAAATTTTGACTAATTTGTGAACAAAGGAAAAAGTAGGGGATGATAGCTGAATCCAATGCGATAACTGTGTCAAATTGCTTTTTTATCGAAAGAAAATGTCATGTCATATTGGTGCCAAAGCCGGAAACATAAAATATTGGACCTTTTCATTAAATAAAAATAAAG
>CAJFSX010000054.1 GCA_904419775.1 Candidatus Pararuminococcus gallinarum
GCCAATTTTTCCACTGCGAAATTCATCCAGCACCATAATGGCCGCTCGTTCTGTATTGACTTCGCCTCCGGAAATAAGCATCCCTCTCTTTTTGCCAATGAGGGAAAGAAGGTCAAAGCCCGCTAGGTCAGTTACTTCATTTCCTTCGAGACGATAGCGTCCACAGATCATTTGACGGTAGTTTTCATTGAGAAACTCTAGAAGTCTTGCCGCCAAAAGCTCAATATCCATGATATCATCCTTGATGGCTCCGGTGAATGCAAGCTTTTCTCCCACCAAGGGGTCTTCAAATTTAGGCCAGAGCACACCGGGCATGTCGAGCAGATCCAAATTGTTAAGACCTGGGCCGCCATTTACCTTGACCCACTGCTGACTGCGCGTGACACCGGGGCGATCTTCTACCTTGGTCCTTTTGCCTCCAGCCATCCGGTTGATAAAAGAGGACTTTCCCACGTTAGGGATGCCCACCACCATCATGCGGATAGGCTTTCCCACATTTCCCCGGCTCTCCCTTCTGGAAAGCTCATCTGACAGTACCTTACGAAGCATTGGTAAAAACGCCTTGAGCCCTTTCCCACTGCGGCAATCTGCAGCCAGGGCTGCAATCCCTTTGGAAGCATAAAAACTACACCAGGCATTGTTGATGGTCTCATCCGCTGCGTCTGCCTTATTAAGCATAACAATTCTCGGCTTATTTCCAATGAGTTTGTCAATCTCCGGATTGCGGCTGCTTTGGGGAATACGGGCATCTGTCAGCTCAATGACGATATCCACCATCTTCAGGCTATCCCGCATAAGCCGCCGAGTTTTTGCCATATGTCCTGGAAACCACTGAATGGAAGGTGCTTCGATCATAATTTCCTCCTGATTAATCGATCAATCCGATACTATCAAATGGATAAACCCTGAAAACAGCTTTTCCTAAAATATAACGGGTGTCGATCAGGCCTACTCTCGGATCTCTGCTGTCCATGGATTCATTGCGGTTATCACCCATGCAAAAAACGTAGCCCTCAGGCACCGTTAAGGGGAACTCGGTTCCCTCATCAGTATAGGTTGCTTCTTTGATATAGGGTTCGTCAATTTCTTCCCCATCAATGTAAACCTTGCCCTGCTCAAAGTCGATGTCGATGGTCTGACCCGCAGTGGCAATGATCCGCTTGACGAGAGGACGATCATCAATGTGATGTTTGGTAACAACTACCACATCTCCATTGCTGTATACAGGTATCAAGTTAGACAGAAGGATCCGGTCACCCTCGTATAGTGTCGGCTGCATGGAGATTCCTTCTACGCCGACCATGCGCACCACGAAGGTAAAACATAGCACAGCGCAGACAACACCGGCAACAATGGTCTCCACCCATTCAAAAAAGTTATTGTATTTTCTATTTTTATTTTTTTTCTCTGCTTTTATGATAGACTGCCTTGAAGGTTCCTGATCCTCCATTGGTTCTATGGGCATAAAATCTTCCATGATGAACCTCCAATTCTATAACAGAATAAGTTTCAGAATAAAGCAAAAAAGGGACAAAAACTGTCCCTTTTTACCGAAAGCATCAATTAGCGAATCTGCTCTTTGACTTTGGCAGCTTTACCCACTCTATCACGCAGATAGAACAGTTTGGCTCTACGGACACGGCCATGCCGAATGACAGTAACCTTGTCAACATTGGGGGAATGCAGAGGGAAAACTCTCTCAATTCCGCAACCATGAGCAACGCGGCGCACTGTGAAAGTCTCATTGACGCCACCATGCTGACGGGCAATGACAATACCTTCAAAGGCCTGAATTCTTTCTCTCTCGCCCTCTTTGATCTTAACGTCAACACGGACAGTGTCGCCGATTTCAAAGCTGGGCACTTCGGATTTCATACAATCCGCAGCAATGTGTTTCAAAGCATCCATTCGATACTTCCTCCTTATTTTTCAGACATTCATTCGCACCTTGTGCCAGAGGACTGCCCGCTTTAATGTCGCCGGAACAAAATTCCGGGCATCAAACCCCACCGCACAAGATGCGCGGAGGCCACTAAATGCCTATATATGATACCACAAACATTGGGCAAATGCAATAGGTTTTCTCAGCAAAATTCAGCTAAATTCCCAGTAAAGATGCCTGTACGAAGGATATGATACGCCTCCACTTCACAGTGATAGGCTTTACAAAATGCTTCAAAAAGCAGGGTTGGATTGATATTGAGAGTATTTCCTGCTGGCAATCTTAACTTCAGCAGGAGCTGATCGTTTTCCTCCCCAGCGGAAATCACCTGAACCAAGGGCTTGAGATCCACCTCTTTGATACCTTTCTTGGTCCGTTTTTCTACATTGACCCTTTCCATTGCCATGAGTTTTTCAAACTTAGTCAAAACGTCGTCACAAGAAAAGGCTACCTGGATTTTATAGTCAGCAAAGGAAATTTCTTTTGGGTCCATCTGCTGATCAGCTACTTTATGTACCCGAATATCACGGGGCAATGCATCATTGAGGCGCTCCTTGACCTCTTGAAAATCCATCGGTTCCGTCAGACGTATATCCACAGATTCGCATTCACTTTCATAACCCAGCGCCAACGGCAGTGCAAAGGTCATGTATTGGTGAGGATGAAAGCCTTGGGTGTACCAAATGGGAATACCAGACCTTTTGATACATCTTTGCATACAGCGGGTCAGATCCAGATGGGAGATATATTTTGCATCTCCTTTTTTGGAGAAAAAAATGCGGATATTTTTAAATTCATTTACATTGCCCATTGACACATGGCCCTCCCATCAGCTTATTAGCTCCGCAACCGCTACAGCTCTCTTTGCAGTTGGGCGTCGTCTGTGCTTGATACGCCTTTTTATTCTCACGAATGAGAAAATTTTTACTCACACCATAGTCTAAGTGATCCCAAGGCATAATTTCGCTATATTCTCGACGGCGGTTTGCATAAAATGCGGGATCAATGCCACATGCAGCAAATCCATCCACCCAGGACTGGTAGAGGAAATGTTCATCCCAGCTATCCAAATTGCATCCGTGACGCCATGCGTATTCGATGACATCGCAAAGTCTCCGATCCCCTCTTGCAAGAACTCCCTCCAATACAGAGGTGTTACTTTCATGATAATGCACGGAAATCTTTTTAGATTTCACCGATGCCACCAGATGCTTTTGTTTTTCACGGAGCATTTCTATAGTATCCTGAGGCTCAAATTCAAAGGGGGTAAAAGGCTTAGGAACAAAACATGCAACACTGATCGTTACATTGACGCCCCTCCCCTTGGGCCTGTTGGGCAAGCTGTAAAATAGATCCACCACTTTTTGGGCTGTATCCGCAATAGCGGCTACATCATCCATTGTTTCTGTGGGGAGTCCCAGCATAAAATAGAGTTTTACGTTGGTGTATCCTCCCTCAAAAGCGGTCTGACAGGTTTTCATAATCTGCTCTTCAGTCACATTCTTGTTAATCGCGTCCCGCAACCGCTGGGAACCAGCCTCCGGCGCAAAAGTTAGTCCACTTTTTCTCACCTTGGCAATTTTGTCGAGTAACTCCTTGGAGAAATTGTCGACCCGCAGTGATGGCAGAGACATGCTGACCTTTTCATCCTCAGTCCAGCTAAGCATACTGTTGAGAAGCGGCTCAATTTCAGTGAGGTCACTGGTACTAAGCGAGGTCAAAGAGATCTCTTCATAACCAGTACTGGCACAAAGATCACGGGCATTGCGGTCAATCGTTTGATAATACTTTTCTCGAAACGGACGATAGATAAATCCGGCTTGACAAAACCGACATCCCCGGATACATCCACGCAGGACCTCGACCATTGCCCGGTCATGGACTGTATCAATAAAAGGTACAACAAATTCTTTTGGATAATAGACCTGATCGATATCTTTGATGATGGCCTTTTCTACCGGCATGGGCGCTCCACCCAAGGGAGTTACCTTCTGGATGGTGCCATCTTCATTGTACGAGACATCATAAAGGCTGGGTACATAGGCCCCTTTGATATGGCTAGCTTTCTGCAAAAATTCTTGTTTGGATATTTTCTCCCGCTTTGCGAGCTCATACAGATCGATAAGCTCCAACAGATTTTCTTCCCCTTCTCCCAAGAGAAAAACGTCAATAAAATCTGCCATAGGCTCCGGATTGCAAACGCAGGGTCCGCCAGCTACCACCAAAGGATAGCTATCATCACGGTCAGCGCTGCGCACTGGTATCCCTGCCATATGCAGCATATTGAGAACCGTAGTATAGCAAAGCTCATATTGGAGCGTAAATCCAATGATATCAAATTCACGCAGAGGGTCCTTGCTTTCTAGGGCATACAGGGGAATTTTGTGCAGGAACATCTGCTCCTCCATGTCCAGTTCCGGAGCAAATACACGCTCACACCAATAATTTTCTCTCTCATTGATCAGAGAGTACAGGATCTTCATTCCCAAGTGGGACATTCCCACCTCATAAACATCAGGAAAACAAAAAGCAAATCTAACGTCAACCTTTTCTTTGTCCTTGATGACGGAATTAAGCTCCCCCCCTACATAGCGGCCAGGTTTCTGAACTTTCATCAAAATCTGCTCAATATCCTTATTTACGCTCATAATTCATCCCCATCTATTATAAAATATTTACCCGTTCATTCATGTTGGTAATACACAACATCGTTTTGATTATATATAGCATGGCCTATTCATGCAAATTTCAGATTATTATACCACACATCCCACTGTTTCTCAATTTGTATCATGGCTTAAATTTTTTCATTTCGCACCCGTGTTACCCATTGATACCATGGCCTTCCAAATGTTTTTCTGGCGATTATGGCAAAAGCAATCAGCACAACCACCATCGCTCCCATAGTCGATACTGTAAAAATGACCCTGGACTGAACTTCTCTTTCAATCTCATCCGCATTTTCGGCGGCCACTACATTCCCTTCAGTATCAAAATACAGATTGATATGTGTGCCTTCAGGCAGCTCTTCTGCTGATAAGCCGATTTCTTCTGGTGAAATATAGTAAAGTTCATTTTTCACATAACAAATCTGGCCATTTTCTATCCGGCCGGTACGTGATTCCTCATAGTCACCCTGATATCCCGCCACCCCGTCCATCGTATATCCAGTTAGGATAAACAAGAGGACGACAAAGAATAGGACAATGCTAAGAGTAATCCAAAATGTTCTTAGAAACGCCTTGGCGGCCGATGCTTCCTCTGCAGTTTTATTCGGCTTTTTAACAAGCCAAAAGCCCAGCCGAATGATACCGAGTCCTTGTATTGCGTTGATTTTCAGCGCGCTATCATTCAAATCCATAGGTTTTATATCCTCCCTCTGGGCTTATTGATATTTTTTTCTGATTTTTAAGGGGATTGGCTATAATCAAGGAGCAGCTATTGGCTGCTCCTTGATTATAGCTCTTTCACTTTTACAGTATGGAATTTTATTCTATTGGCCAATTTTAGACAGGATCAAAAAATTTCCCCTTATAAAAATTGGAGTTTCCGAGTTTTTTTGCTGTTAATCTGAACATTACACAGCCATCAGGACACACAACATCCTTGCTATACTGACTGGAGCCACCGATATTTTCTAAATCTCCACCGCTTCTGACCGCCTCCATGATAGGATACAGTATCATCATGACCTTTGAGCAGATTCCCAGTCCGTCTTCATTGACTGGGCAGCCATAGGTGCAGGTATATTTATCTCCTATTTCCTCCCCATTACGGCAATACCGCTCTGTATGATCACTGCGAAGAAAGCCGGTTACCTCGATCTCAAACTCGTATTCCTCGTTATACCATTTTTTCATACTATCCTCCTATCCTCCAGATTTGCAGCTTATCAGACGTATTCGACACCTTTGGTGGTAACCCTGCCGATAATTAGCTTTTGGGTCATTGGCGGATAATCTGAAATCTCCACCGCCTGTAAATAGGCCTTTTGGGCATCGGGTAGAAGGCAAGAATCCGAAGTGTACAGTCGCGCAATGGGCTCTCCTAGTTTAACCACATCGCCTGTTTTTTTGATAAGTTCAATTCCAGCGCTATGGTCGATGAGGCTCTCCTTTGTTGCTCTTCCTGCCCCTAGAAGCATAGAAGCTATGCCGCATTGAGCCGCATCCATGTGGGTGATATAGCCTCCTGCCGGCGCTGGTACTTCATGATATACCCTTGCCTTTTCAAAGGTTTCAGGGTGATCAATCACTCCAATATCTCCACCCTGCGCGGATATCATATCTTTTAATTTTTGATAAGCACTGCCGTTTTGGAGCGCTTGTCTGGCCATTTTTCGGCACTGACTGATTTCGCCTTTTCCGGCAAGGAAGATCATATTGGCGGCAAGTTCTAGGCAGATAGAGGTTAAATCTTCAGGGCCCTTGCCCTGCAATGTGTGTATCGCTTCAATAACCTCCAGAGAATTGCCGATGGCATGACCCAGAGGAACGTCCATATTGGTAATAAGTGCTGCTGTATGGCGCCCGACCTTTTCACCTATGCGCACCATAATTTCAGCCAACTTGACAGCATCCTCCAGCTTTTTCATAAAAGCGCCGCTGCCCGTCTTTACATCCAGAAGGATACAATCACTACCGGCGGCAATCTTTTTAGACATGATGCTTCCAGCAATCAGCGGAATGCTATCTACTGTTGCTGTTACATCCCGAAGCGCATAGATTTTTTTATCCGCTGGGGCGAGATTTCCTGACTGTCCAATGACACAAATTCCAGTCTCACCGGCAATTTTCATGAATTCTTCCCGTGGGATTTCTGTGCGAAATCCCGGAATGGACTCCAATTTATCCACTGTGCCTCCGGTAAAGCCAAGGCCACGGCCGCTCATTTTGGCAATGGTTACCCCGCAGGCAGCTGCAATAGGGGCAGCAATCAAGGTGGTTTTATCCCCCACACCACCTGTAGAATGCTTATCCACCTTAACGCCGGGAATTTCGGACAAATCCACCATATCACCGGAACCAGCCATAACCGCAGTCATATCTGAAATTTCTTCCTCATCCATTCCCCGGTAATATACCGCCATAAGAAAGGCGGACATTTGATAATCCGGTATTTCACCTTGAGTAAACCCCAAAATAATGGTTTCTATTTCCTTTTTAGAAAGCTTTCCGCCATCTCGCTTTTTCTCGATGAGGTCTACCATCCGCACAGCAGTCCCCTCCTTACCTCATTTGATCTCCAAATGCTTTGGGAAGTAATTCGCTTAATTTATATTCTTGATAATCATCCTCACTTTTAGCGACAATGATATGAAGGTTCGGCCCACCCAATTCCCAGAGGACCTGGCGGCATACTCCACAAGGAAATGCATACGTTTCAAAAGGAAGCGGATGCGCCTCATAACCGCCGACTACTGCGATGGCGGTAAATTTTCTTTCTCCTTGGGCAATGGCAGAATAAACTGCGGTACGTTCCGCACAATTGCCCGCCCCATAAGAAGCGTTTTCCACATTACAACCATGATAAACCTTGCCGCTCTCCCCTAGAAGCGCAGCGCCTACCGCAAAATGGGAATAGGGACAATAAGCTTTTTTTCTTGCCAGAATAGCTTCGTGAATGAGTTCAGTTCGATACATGACAAACTCCCTTCTGCTGTCTTCTCGTCTAGGCAGCGTCTATTTATTATTTCTTGCGCACTAAATTCCACAAAGATTTTCCAGGAAGATTATTTTCAATCTTCAGCGCATGAAGCACTGTTTTTCCGATATCGGCAAAGGTTTCCCTCGTACCTAGATTAATAGGGTAAACCATTGGACCTGTGAGCATCAATGGTACATATTCCCGGGAGTGATCTGTACTTTCGGTGCCGGGATCGCATCCATGATCAGCGGTGATCATCAACAGATCGTCCCCACGCAGCCGGGGCAGAAGCTTTCCCAGCTGCCGATCAAACGCGCTTATTGCCACAGCATAGCCATCTACATCATTTCGATGTCCATATATCATATCAAAATCCACAAGATTGACAAAACAAAAACCGTCAAAATCCCGTTTTTCAGCGATAGTCAGGGCCTTCTCCATCCCCTCATCATTATTTACCGTATGAATGGACTCTGTTATCCCCTGTCCGGCAAAAATGTCATGAATTTTTCCCACGGCAATAACATCTTTTCCCGCATCACTGAGAAAATCTAACGTCGTCTTCCCGGGCGGGGCTAAGGAAAAATCACGTCGATGGGCTGTTCGCCAAAAATCAGGATAGGTACCTTGAAATGGCCTTGCAATGATCCGGCCGACACCATGTTCCCCCTGCATGATCTGCCGGGCAATCCGACAATATTCATAGAGCTCCTCAACCGGGATAATCCCTTCATGAGCGGCGATTTGCAGTACGCTGTCTGCCGAGGTATAGACGATCAACTTCCCTGTTTTTAGATGCTCCTGCCCGTAATCATGGATGACCGCTGTTCCGGAATAAGGCTGATTGCATAGGATTCCTCTGCCCCAGGATTTCTCCAGGTTTTGAATCACCTCAGGCGGGAAGCCCTTGGGATAGGTTGGCATGGGATGGGGGGAGATAATTCCCATCATCTCCCAATGGCCTGTGGTGGTATCCTTTCCCCTGGAAGCTTCAGAAAGCCTAGCAAAAGCCCCTTCTGGTGCCACTGTCCTTTCCATTGGAGCAACGCCATCGATTTGGAAAATACCTAGTCTCTCCAAAATCGGTACATGAAATTTGGGAGAGCGCCGGATTGTTCCCAGCGTATTGCTTCCAATATCTCCGTAGGATGCCGCGTCCGGCATCTCCCCTATCCCCATACTGTCAAGGACGATGCAAAACACTCTCATAAAATAACCCTTCTGTACTTCCTGTTAGATAAACTGATCTTCTAACATTTTGACAATATCAATGGCCTTGGGCGGGCATCCCATGACGCATTTATCGCAGCCTTTGGCGCAGACACCGACACCAATTCCGCCGGGCTGTTGGCCCCGGAAGCCCTGTCCTATATGAATTTTTCCCTGAATACTTCGCAGCATGCCACGATCCTCCATTCGGGCCAAGGCATGAATTAAGCTTCCGTAACAGGCGGAACAGGCATCATTTTCATCAATATATTTGGCGAGAGCCCGTGCCCTTCTGGAAGAAGTGAGTTTGGCCCCTGTATGGTCGGTGTTAAGCTCCACGATATGGGCCTTTTCCACCTCCATGCTGCCTACACCCAGTTCAGCGGCCATAGCAATATAGGGAATTTCACTGATTTCATATCCCATGAGCTGCGCCACATAGGCATCCACCAGAACACTGTCTTTGGCGAGAAGAATCCGATTCATTTCCACTGGATTTCCTCCCTCTTCAAAGTCCAAATCGCCCCGCAGCCCGTCGACCAATACAAGATCTGCACAACGCACTTTATTGAGGCAGGCAATGGGCTTATGAAGTCCCATGGTATGAAATTTTCTCTTTTCCCGGTCTGTAATACAGCCCTTCATATTCTTGAGCGCGCAGGTCATCCCTGTTTGGCAATGCCCTTTGAGCACTGGAAGGTTGATAAGATAATCCACATGATAGGGCGTATCACAGTACTCGATCCCCAATCCCCCTGCCTTGTGCACGGTAGAAGAGTCGCGTTTTAAATCTTTAAGTGGCACATGATATTTGCGGGAAATATCCTCGTATCCACATACCCGGAAAGCACGGCTGGTGTCATCACCAACCCAGGAGCTTTCCATAATGGTGATCTTGTCATAGCCGTGTTCTTGAAGATATTCGATGATGGCTTCAACAATTTCTGGAGAAGTGGTAGCACCGGTTTCCGCCCCTTTGGAAACCACCAGGTTGGGCTTCAATCCAATCGTCGCCCTTTGCGGGATTTCAGATATAATATCGGATTTTTCCAAAAGTTCCTTTACCATGGATTTTGGCTTTTTCCCATAAATGACATAAATATCCTCGATCTGCATGGCAAACGCCCCCTTTGTTTTTCTACCCTCATTGTATCCGCTTATTAGCTGTTTTTCAACCTATATTTTTTCTTGATGTAAAGCTTACTTGACATAGCACAAAGATTTGTTTATAATGGTCGTAAAGTTAACTTTACATCAAAATAACGCACGTGCAAAAAGGGGGAAATATCCCGTTGAAAAACCGCATTGCCGCGCTCCGAGAGGAGCACGGTCTTACCCAACAACAGCTGGCCACCATGGTGGAAACCTCTCGCCAAACCATCATTTCCTTAGAAAGCGGGAAATATAATCCTTCCATCCTATTGGCCCACAAAATTGCCAAAACATTTAGCCTAACAATTGAAGAAGTCTTTCTGTTTGAGGAGGAATCGTTATGCTGATCAAGCAAGCCAAGACCGTCCGGTTGCGTGTTATTTATTCTATCATTGCTCTGATTATCGGGCTGAGCGTCTTTTCCATTGGTCTCTATACTACAATTCATGGTGGAGGCCAAAGCAGTCAATTCGACTTTGCCAGCGGCTTTCTCGTTGGAGGCGGCGGCAGCATGGCTCTGGTAGGTGCTTTTCTTTTGCTACAAATCTTGTTACTCCTGCGAAATCCACAGAAGCTGCAGCAATTTCAAATTGACGAAAACGATGAGCGTCGGCAAACCATCATGGAGAAAACATGCAAATGGACCTTTGTTATTTTAGCTCTAGGCATTACTCTTGCCAGCTTGATATTTGCCATGGTGAACTTCACTGTTCTCATTACCCTAATTTGCTGCCTCTGGACCGCTGCTATCCTCTTTGCTATCATCTACTTTTTCATGAGTCGAAGGATGTGAAAAAAGAAACCGTGGACAGAATCTGTCCACGGTTTCTTTTCGCTAATAAATGGATATTTCTGTCCAGGAAGTGAAACACTATTTTTATTACGATCGGGGGAGGAAAATCCATGCATATAGGGATTCATATCGACGAAAATATTCAGCTACTCAACAAAAGGTTAAACACAGACAAAAATTTTGATATTATCCATCGAATTATTACAGTGGGTGGAAAACCCACTTGTATGTACTTTATTGATGGTTTTATCAAAGATGAAGTAATGGAAAAAATCCTGGAGTTTTTTTATAGTGTAACACCGGAGGAACTTCCCAAAGATTCTCATGGATTTTGCAAGGGGTTTGTTCCCTATGTCGAGGTTGGCTTAGAGGGGGATATAGAAAAGCTAATGACCAGTATCCTTTCTGGGCAGCTTTGTCTGATGATCGACGGATATGAGCAAGCTATACTCATGGATATCCGCACCTATCCGACCCGAGGAGTAGAAGAACCGGAGCAGGATAAGGTACTTCGCGGCTCCCGGGACGGATTTGTAGAAACATTGGTTTTTAATACTGCGCTCATCCGCCGAAGAATCCGGGACCCCAAATTGTCGATGGAGATTTTTTCGGTGGGATCAGCCTCCAAAACCGATTTGGTGGTCTGTTCCATGGATGGACGATGCGATCAGGAGTTTCTTTCGGAACTAAAAAAGCGCATTCAGAATATCCAGGTTGACTCTCTTACCATGAATCAGCAAAGCTTGGCCGAATGCCTTTACCCACATAAATGGTACAACCCCTTCCCCAAATTTAAGTATTCTGAGCGTCCAGATACTGCCGCCGCTTCGGTATTAGAAGGAAATATTGTCGTTTTGGTGGATAATTCACCCTCCTGTATGATCCTTCCCACTTCTATTTTTGACATAGTGGAAGAGGCTGACGACTATTATTTTCCGCCAATTACCGGCACTTATCTACGTCTTTCCCGGCTCATTGTTTCCGCCCTTACCTTTCTCGTCACCCCAACTTTTCTCCTTTTTATGCAAAATCCTCAGTGGCTTCCCCAGTGGCTGACCTTTACCATTCCTACCGATCCTATTCACGTACCATTGATCGTCCAGTTTCTCATTCTCGAATTTGCCATTGATGGGCTACGGCTAGCAGCACTCAATACCCCCAGCATGTTGACTACAGCCCTCAGTGTGGTTGCTGCCATCGTCCTTGGAGACTTTGCCGTCTCTTCAGGGTGGTTTAATAAGGAGCCTCTGCTTTATATGGCTTTTGTCTCCATCTCCAGCTACTCCCAGCCCAGCTTTGAACTGGGGTATGCCTTAAAGTTTATAAGGATGATCACCCTTGTTCTCACCTTTTTCTTTGACCTCTATGGATATATTGCCGGGATACTGCTGCTTATTTTTTCCATTGCCTTCAATAAGACAATCTCCGGAAAAAGCTATCTCTATCCATTGATTCCACTTAACCGAAAGGCGTTTAGAAAGCTTTTTATCCGCAACCGTTTACGCCAAGGCTATCATCTTTAAGATATTCTGTCAGATCGCTTCTTTTTCTTGTAAAAACTTGTACAATTTTTTCTATTTGATATAATGGAAATGGGATATTCCCGACTCCTATAAAAAGAGGCGAAAAATTATGCCAAAGGTTACATTGGGGAAAACTGGAATTACCGTAGATAAGAATGGATTTGGTGCCCTTCCAATCCAACGGGTTTCCTTTGATGAAGCAAAAAAGCTGTTTCGGAAGGCATATGAGGGAGGAATGACCTTCTTTGATACTGCCCGCAGCTACTCGGACAGCGAGGAAAAGATTGGATATGCCATGAGTGATGTGCGTCATCATATCTTTTTGGCCTCTAAAACACCTTCTAAGGATGGAGATGGATTCTGGAAAGATCTAGACACATCACTTCGGATGATGAAAACTGATTACATTGATATTTATCAGTTCCATAACCCAGATTTTTGCCCAAAGCCGGGGGACGGAACGGGATTATATGAGGCCGCATTAGAAGCGAAAAAACAGGGGAAAATTCGCTTTATCGGCATAACCAATCACCGTCTCCACATAGCAAAAGAAGCCATTGCGTCAGGGCTTTATGACACTATGCAGTTTCCTTTCTGTTACTTGGCAACCGAAAAAGATCTGGAAATTGTTAATCTTTGCAAAGAAAAGCAAATGGGCTTTATTGCTATGAAAGCCCTTTCGGGAGGGCTCATTACCAACGCCAAAGCCGCTGCCGCTTTTATCGGACAATATGACCATGTTCTCCCCATCTGGGGGATACAGCGAGAAAAGGAATTGGATGAATTTCTTTCCTTTGTGGATAATCAACCACAGATGACGGAGGAAATTGCTGCTTTGATCTCCAAAGACAAAAAAGATCTTTCCGGCAATTTCTGCCGCGGATGCGGTTATTGTCTCCCCTGCCCCGCACAGATTGAGATTCCCAACAGCGCTCGCATGTCCCTTCTGTTGCGCCGGATGCCTTCCGCTCCCTATCTGACTCCAGAGTGGCAGGAAAAAATGTCCCGCATTGAAAACTGCATTCATTGCAATCATTGTTCTGACCACTGTCCTTACGGGCTTGATACGCCAAAATTGCTCAGGGAAAACTTGGAAGATTATCAAACATTCCTTAAATAGAATGGAAGGAATCACCGTGTCTATAGGCACGGTGATTCCTTTTGCCTAATTTTTTCTTTTCTGCATATGATATGCTAACTTTGTGACAATGTTGTCCGGCAGAAATCGCTGAGAAAACTTGGAGACCTTCATTAGTTTCCCCGGAATAATCACACCTTTACGCCGGAACATCTGGGCCAACCCGTAGGATGCAACTTCCCTGCTTGTGAGACTGGGCACGGCAAACTTAACATGCGCTTTATCACTAAATTCTGTATGAAATGGCCCTGGACACAGGGCTCCAATATAGACTTTACTGTGTTTTCGCCGCAGCTCCTCACGGATTGCTTGGGTTAAGCGGAGTACATATGCTTTACTTGCATAATAACACGCCATCAAGGGGCCTGGTTGGAATGCCGCTG
>CAJFSX010000055.1 GCA_904419775.1 Candidatus Pararuminococcus gallinarum
GAGCATCATAGCGCCGATCATGGCCGGTACGCCGGTGGTATAGGAAATTGCCTGGGAACCTACTTCCTTGTAGCACTCCTGGTGGTCGCAAACGTTGTAGACATAGTATCTTACCGGCTTGCCATCCTTCTTGCCCTGGAAGATGCAGCCGATGTTGGTTTTTCCTTTGGTTCTGGGACCCAGGGAAGCGGGATCAGGGAGAACCGCTTTGAGGAACTGAAGGGGGATGATCTTATGTCCCTCATAATCAATGGGCTCGATGGAGGTCATCCCGACATCCTCCAGGCAGCGCAGATGGTTGAGATAGCTTTCCCCGAAGGTCATGAAGAAGCGGATCCGCTTAATCCCCTTGATGTTGAGGGCCAGGGACTCGATCTCCTCGTGATGGAGCAGATACATATCCTTGGGACCGATCTCCGGGAAGTTGTAGACCCGTTTGATCTCCATGGGTTTGGTCTCCACCCAGTGGCCATCCTCCCAGTAGCTGCCGTTGGCGGAAACCTCACGGATGTTGATCTCCGGGTTAAAGTTGGTGGCGAAGGGATAGCCGTGATCCCCGGCGTTGCAGTCGAGGATGTCAATGTACTCGATCTCATCGAAGTAGTGTTTCTGGGCATAGGCGGAAAATACCCCTGTCACGCCCGGGTCGAAGCCGCTGCCCAGCAGGGCGGTGATACCGGCTTTCTCGAATTTTTCCCGGTAGGCCCACTGCCAGCTGTATTCAAATTTAGCGGTATCCTCCGGCTCATAGTTGGCGGTATCCACATAGTTGACCTTGGTGGCAAGGCAGGCGTCCATGATGGTCAGGTCCTGATAGGGCAGGGCCAGATTGATTACCACATCCGGCTTGACCTGCTCGATGAGGGCGATGAGGGCGTCCACGTCATTGGCGTCAACCTGGGCGGTGGTGATTTTGGTCTTGCCGCCGGAAAGTTTCTCCGCCAGCGCGTCGCATTTGGATTTAGTCCGGCTGGCGATGCAGATTTCTTCAAAGACGTCGCTGTTTTGACAGCATTTGTGGATGGCTACACTGGCTACGCCGCCGCAGCCGATGATGAGTGCTTTTCCCATAATACATTCTCCTTTCCTTGCCCTGTCGTTGTTTCAAGGCTGCCGGACAGGGCAGGACGGCTAGCCGTTTTTACTATTTGTATAATTTAATGCAAATACAACAAAAGCTCCCGCAAGACTTTGCAGGCCATGGCGGTGGAAATGCCGCTGGGATCCAGTGGCGGGCAGAGTTCGTTGACGTCGCAGGCCACAATGGAAAGCCGGGAGAGCTGCGCCATGGCTTCCATCAACTCCGGAAAGGTGACGCCTCCCGCCTCTGGAGTACCGGTGCCGGGGAAAACCGACGGATCCAGCACATCCAGGTCCAGGGTGAAGTAGACAGGCTTTCCTTCAAGACGCTTTACCGTCTCCTCAATGCCCCGCAGATCAAACTTGTGGGTAAAGACGTGATCCCGTCCCCAGTAAAATTCCTCCCGATCCCCGGAACGGATGCCGTATTGGAAGATCCGGTGATCCCCCACAAGGTCCCATACCCGCCGCAGGACAGTGGCGTGGGAAAGACGCTGGCCCAGATAGTCCTCCCGCAGGTCGGCGTGGGCGTCAAAATGAAGGAAGTATAAATCGGGGTAACGTTTCACCGTAGCCCTGGCGGCCCCCAGGGTGCAAAGGTGCTCCCCGCCGATCATGAGAGGCCGCTTGCCCGCGTCGAGAATCTTGCCGGTGGCCTCCTCAATCATCCGCAGGGCGGGGATGGGATCGCCAAAGGGCAGTTCCAGATCTCCTCCGTCAAAGATGGCGTAGTCGGTCAGGTCCTTATCCTGATAAGGGCTGTAGGTCTCGATGCCGTAGGATTCCCCCCGCATGGTGTGGCTGGCAAAACGGGTGCCGGGACGGTAGGAGGTGGTGCAGTCGTAGGGCGCGCCAAAGAGGACGGTATCCGCCTCCTCAAAGGTGGCGTCACAGCCCAGAAAGGTTTCGATATTTTTATTCCACATTCCGCAGCATCTCCTCTACATAGCTTGGCAGGGCAAAAGCGCCCACATGAAGCCGGGTGTTATAATACCGGGTGCCCAAGCCCAGCAGGTTCCATGCCGCGGCCCGCAGGTCGTGGACAGGATGGTATTTCTTAGAGGCAAAACCGAAAAGCCAGTGCCCCGACGGATAGGTGGGGATATGGGCCTGATAGACCCGGCTGATGGGGAAGCTTTCCACAATCCGCTTGTGGGCCCGCTCCATAGCGGCCGCGTCGTTTTCATAAAAGGGGCTTTCGTGTTGATTGACCATGATGCCGTCTTCGTGGAGGGCCTTAAAGCAGTTGCCGTAAAATTCTTTGGTAAAAAGCCCCTCTCCTGGGCCGAAGGGGTCGGTGGAATCCACAATGATAAGGTCGTATAGGTCCTCGCACCGGCGGATGTACCGGAGCCCATCCTCATAATAGATGTGCAGCCGGGGATCGTCCAGCCGGCAGGCGGTCTGGGGGAGATATTTCTTGCACACCTCCACCACCAGCTCATCAATTTCCACCAGGTCAATCTGTTCGATGGTGGGATAACAGGTCAGCTCCCGGATGACGCCGCCGTCCCCCGCCCCGATGACCAGCACCCGTTTCACATCGGGGTGGACGGCCATAGGCACATGGGTCATCATTTCGTGGTAGATAAACTCGTCCTTTTCGGTGAGCATCATATAGCCGTCCAGGGTGAGAAAACGGCCAAATTCCTGGGAATCGAATACGTCGATCCTTTGAAATTCACTCTGGGCGCTGTAAAGCTGCCGGTCCACCCGGATGGAAAATTTCACATGAGGGGTGTGCCGCTCTGTAAACCATAACTGCATGGGGTTATACTCCTTTCTCCACATTGAGCCGCTGGATGTTGAGATCCTCCGGCCCGGTCAGGGAACATCCCTTTTCTATGGCGTAGCGGATGTAGTCGAGAATCTGGGGAGTGACTTCCTCCCCTGGCGCCAGAATAGGGATGCCGGGAGGATAGCACATGACAAATTCGGTGCAGACCCGTCCCACCGTCTCCTCCAAAGGAAGGGACTCCTTCTCCGCATAGAAGGCGTTTTGGGGGGTATCCACCACCAGAGGCGGAATATATTCCTGGGTCAGCATGCCGGCCTTCCCCTTTTTGTACCGCCGCCGGATTTCCGCCAGGGCGCTGACCAGCCGTTCGATGTCCTGGCGCCGGTCTCCCACCGAAATGTAGGCCAGCAGATTTCCCAGGTCTCCAAACTCAGTCTGGATGTCGTATTCATCCCGGAGAATGTCATAAACCTCGATGCCCGCCAGCCCCACATCCAGGGTGTGGATGGAAAGCTTGGTGGTGTCAAAGTCAAAGACACTGTCCCCGTTGATCAGCTCCCGGCAAAAGGCATAATAGTCTCCAATGGCGTTGATTTCCGCCCGGGCATACCGGGCCAGCTCCCGGACCTTCTGGAAGATTTCCTCCCCGTGGATGGCAAGGTTCCGCCGGCTGATATCCAGGCTGGACATGAGCAGATAGGAGCCGCTGGTGGTCTGGGTCAGATTAATGACCTGACGGACATAATCGGCGTTGACCCGGGGCCCGGTGAGAAGGAAGGAGCTCTGGGTTAAGCTGCCGCCGGATTTGTGCATAGAGACACTGGCCATATCCGCCCCTGCCGCCATAGCGGAAAGGGGCATGTCATCGTAAAAATAAAAATGGGTGCCATGGGCTTCATCCACCAGGGCCATCATGCCGTGGGCGTGGGCCAGATCCACAATGGCCTGCAGGTTGGAACAGATGCCGTAATAGGTGGGGTTGTTGACAAAGACCGCCTTGGCGTCAGGATGCTGACGGATGGTATCCTCCAGCACCGCCATGGACATCCCTAAGGAGATGCCCAGCCGCTGGTCGGTTTCAGGGTTGACATAGACAGGATGTGCCCCGCAGAGGATCAGGGCGTTGATGGCGGAGCGATGGACATTGCGGGGGAGGATAATCTTATCCCCCCGCTTGCAGCAGGATAAAATCATGCTCTGCACCGCCGAGGTGGTGCCTCCCACCATAAAAAAGGCGTGATGTGCTCCAAAAGCGTCGGCGGCCAGCTCCTCCGCGTCCCGGATGACCGAGACAGGGTGGCAGAGGTTGTCCAGCGGCTTCATGGAGTTGACATCCACGCTCATGGCTTTTTGCCCAAGGAAAGCCGTCAGATCCGGATTGCCCTTGCCCCGCTTGTGGCCGGGGACGTCAAAGGGGACCACCCGTTCCCGCTGAAAACGGGACAGGGCCTCATAGATGGGGGCCCGGGTCTGATCAAGTTTTGCCATGGTACATCCTCCTTTCATTTGGCGCCAATGCCACAGCGTTTGCGCGCATATTATCATGATAGCTGAACAGGGCTTTCCGCGTCTGCCAGCGGTTAAAAGACATTGCGTCCGGAAAAAATCTCAATCATTTCCCGCCGAAGGCTGTCGGTAATGTCAAGGCGGGTTTTGGGGGGGAGCTCGTAGACATCGGTGTTAAAGAGATAGTTTTGCAGGTCCACCTCTTTGATGAGCATCTTGGTGTGGAAAAGATTGGCCTCATAGACATTGATATCCACCGCGTCATACTTGAGCAGGGTTTTCTTGTCGATATAGTCCTGGATGGAGGTGATTTTGTGATCCATAAACAGCTTTTTGCCGGCCACATCACGGGTAAAACCCCGGACCCGGTAATCCATGGTAATGATGTCGCTGTCAAAGCTGCCGATGAGATAGTCCAGGGTGGAGAGGGGGGTGATTTCCCCGCAGGTAGCTACGTCGATATCCACCCGGAAGGTGGCCAGGCTGGTCTCCGGATGGTACTCAGGATAGGTGTGGACGGTCACATGGCTTTTGTCCAGGTGCCCCACGACGGCGTCTCCGCCGATGGGAATCATAGAGCCTTCAGCGATGAGAAAGGTAACGCTGGCCCCCTGGGGGTCATAGTCCTGTTTGGAGATATTCAGCACATTGGCGCCGATCATCTCAGTGACATGGCTGAGGATGCCGGTGAGCCGTTCGGAATTGTACTGTTCGTCGATATAGGCGATATAATCCACCTGCTCCCGCTTGGTTTTGGCGTAGCAGACATCGTAGATGTTAAAGCTGAGCGATTTTGTCAGGTTGTTAAAACCATAGAGCTTTAATTTGTTTTCCATACTCCCCACCCCATCCATATGTATAAAAAGAAAACGCAAGGATTTCGGCTTTTGGCCGCATCACTTGCGTTACAATATCTACAAATTCAGTTGAACCCCGGCAACCTTTTCCCTTAAAGAAAATCACCTGAGGCGGCTATGCAAATGTAGAATCAGAGTCTATATAGCAAACATTTACTTTTACTACTCTTATTGATTGTTTCACAAGTGTGATGTGCCCCAAAAGACACACGGTTTTAAGTAACCAACTTATAAAATTTGAGCGTTCGCTCAATCAATAAGGCAACGAAAGTTGCCGCGTTCGGCATTTGACCCGGCTGTCCGTATGGCCTCAAGTCCGCCAGTGGCAGGACTGGTCAAAAAATATTGCGATGGAAGGCTCTGTGATAAAACTACATTCACTTTCCAAGCTGCATTATAGCTGATTTATGACGAAAAAGCAAGTAAAATTTTCACAAAAGAAAAGGCGCCCGCGTTGACAGAGTCCACGGGTTGCCCTACAATGAAGTTAAAAAGAGAAGAGGAGGAACCATCATGTTCGACCAGCTCAAGCGGCTGACCTTATCAGAACTTACACAGGTTTTCGATCGGATGACAGAGGAGGATATCCGCCCTCTGCTGGAGGCCATTAAGAAGGCAAAACGGGTGTTCCTGGTAGGCGCCGGCCGGGAAGGGCTTTCCACCAAATCCTTTGCCATGCGGCTGACCCATCTGGGAAAGACCAGCTACTGGATTTGGGACGACACCACCCCAGGCATTGGAGTGGGCGACCTGCTCATCTGCGCCAACGGCCGGGCGGATATCGACATTGTCAACATCGTGGTGGAGAAAGCCAAGGCGGCCGGCGCCACCATCGCCATGGTGACGGCAGCCCAGGAGGGCTACCTCTACGATTACGCCGATGTAATCACCCGGGTGCCGGCGGAGGCGTTTCTGGCCAAAGGGGATTTTGTCAAATCCAAACAGCTGATGGGCAATCTCTTCGAGCAGAGCCTGTTTCTTCTCTATGACATGCTGGCCATGCAGCTGCAACAGGAGATGGGGGTAACCCCGGAAGAGATGGAGTCCCGCCACCGCAACGTGGAATAAAAACGGCAAGAAAGAGGGAAAAGCCGCCGCTTTTCCCTCTTTTCATCTTTCGCCAGAAGTTTACTTTTGATCCAGCCCCAACACCACAGGGGTGGAACGATAGCCGATGCCCATCCGGTCAATGCCCATGTCGATGAGCTCCAGAAAATGCTCCCGGGTCCGGATGCAGCCGGAGCCCTTGACCTTGCACCGGCCTTTGGCAGCCTCTATCATGGTGCGGACGACCTCTACTGTGGCGCCCTTCTGCTCTCCGCCGGTATAAAAACCGGTGGAGCTTTTTACAAAGTCGGCGCCAGCCTCACAGGCCACTTCGGTGGCACGGGCCACCTCGGCCAGGGTGAGGGCGTCGGTTTCAAAGATCACCTTCACCTCCACCTGATACTGGTGGCAGATGTCGCAGACAGCTTTGATATCCTCCCCGACCTTGTCCCAGAGGCCGCTGCGGATCCAGCCGAAGTTGGCTACGATGTCCAATTCATCTACATCTCCCCGTTTGCAGTAGCTTTCCGCCTGCATCACCTTGGACTGGGTGGTGGAGAGGCCGAAGGGAAAGTCGCAGACCACACAGATGCCGGTGTCGGTGCCCCGGGTCAGCTGGGCGGCAATATCCAGGGAAGCGGGGTTGACACAGACGGTTTTGCAACCATAGTCAACGCCTTCCTGGATGTAACGGCGGATATCCTCCTGGGTAAATTCCGGTTTGAGCACAGATTGGTCAATGTAAGCAGCCAGTTCCCGCGGGGTCATCTGGCTGGCCGGTTTGGTGGGTTTCATCAAAACGCCTCCTCGTGGGGAAGTCCCCTTCATTTAAGACCATCATAGGACCTTTCTATACCTCTGTCAAGGGATAGATCCTTTGCATCAGAGCAAAATCAGGTATATAATGGAAATAAAAATAACAGGGGGAATGACAAATGCAGACAGAAAGAAGAAATCGCGGCATACTTTTGGCGATTGTAGTGTTGTTTTGGTTCGCCCAATATGTATATGTGCCTTTCCAGACGCCTTACCTGACCTCCCTTCAGGTGTCGGCCGCCTTTATCGGGGTTATTGTAGGCGCCTATGGGGTGACACAGATGACCCTGCGGCTGCCGGTGGGAGTGCTGGCCGATTTTCGGGGCAGACATAAAGGTTTCATCTTTCTCGGTGCCCTTCTTGCGGGAGCGGCGTCAGCCCTCCGGCTTCTCTTCCCCGGAGGTGTGGGATTTTTGATCGCCAACCTGCTTTCAGGATGTGCCTCCTCCATGTGGATTTCCTTTATGGTTCTCTATACCAGCTTCTTTGGCAGCGATCAGCAGCAGTCGGCCACCAGCCGGATCATCATGTTCAACAATGTGGGGGTTCTTCTGGGCTTTCTGGCGGGAACCCTCTGTTATGGACGGTTTGGCATGAGTCTGCTCACCACCATGAGCGCTATAGCCGGTTTTGCGGGCGCGGGACTGAGCTTGCTGCTTCGAGAGGAAAAGCCGCCGGTGAAAAATGTTTCGGTGGGAGGGCTGTTGAAAATCTGCCTCAACGGCCGGCTGATCATTTTCGCCCTCTTTGCCTTGATCCAGCAGGGCATTCAGATGGCGACCACCATGTCCTTTACCACCCAGATCCTGGAGGACCTGGGCGCAAGTTCTGCCCTGATCGGTTATGCTTCTATTTTATATATGCTTTCCGCCGTATTCTTCGCCTGGCTTGCCTCCACCCGAGTCTGCGCTACACATGGGCCAAAGGTGTGGATTCCCAGCGTGTTCGTAGTTGTGGCCCTTTACTGCCTGCTGGTGGGAAATGTGGCCAGCATTCCCGTCATCTTCCTGCTCCAGATTCTCCCTGGTATGTCCACCGGAGTGCTGCTCTCCTACATTATTTCGGAGGCCATGACCGAGGTGCCACCAGCCCAGAAGTCCACAGCCATGGGATTTTTCCAGGCGGTTTACGCTATCGGCATGACCACTTTCCCCATGCTGACCGGCGCTTTGGCCGAGCATATTTCGGTGGCGTCCGCCTATGACGTGCTGGCGGTGACAGCCCTGATCGGAGCGGTTGCCTCAGCGGCATTTTATCTGGGAAAACGGAAAGGGAAAAAGAGAAACTGAATTGATAAAAAGGCAGCCGAAAGGCTGCCTTTTTTGCTTAAATCTTGACCTGCCGGGTGAAATAAAAGTTGGCATGTCCGGTATGGGGAGACTTGGAAAGTTCCAGCTGAAATGAGCACTGATCCGCCCGGGCAAAAGAGGTGGTGAATTCTAAGGCATAGCCAGAATCCAGGTAGGAGAGATGCTCCAGCTTATAGCCGGGAACCGGCTTGTCTGAGTCGTAGCGGAGCAGGGCGGCTGTTTCTTTTTCCACCAGGATGGCTTCGATCCGTTCAGACACATGATCTACCTGGATGGAAAACCGGTTGCTCAGCACATGATAGAGGGAAGCCGACTCAAAGTTGACCTGCTCAATGCCGCCGCAAAGGTAATAAGGGATGTAGGCGTTTTCCAGAATGATGGGCTGGCCGTTGGCGCACCGTAGCCGGGAGAGAAAGAAGGCGTAATTCCGCCCTTGGGGCAGCGTCAGCTTCTCCCGAAGGGAGGGATCATTTACCTCCACTACCTTCTGATCTAGAACGATGGAAGAGGGGATAAACCCATTTTCCAGAAGATTGTCGGTGTAACCATAGAGATATTCAATATTGCGGCGCAATTTTTTATCGGTGATAAAGGAACCTTTGCCCCGATAGCGGATGAGGAGTCCCTCCTCCACCAGCCGGTTCATACATTGGCGTACTGTGGTCCGGCTGATCCCGAGGATTTCACACAGGCTGTTCTCCGGAATCATCTTTTCACCGGGCTTCAGGATCCCGGCTTGGATTTGAATCCGGATATAGGATGCCAACTGGGCATAGAGGGAGACGTTGCTTTCTGGAGAAAAATGAAATGTTTCTTTGAAGTAGGCTGGATCCACTGTTAGTCCTCCCCAATCAATATTTTGTATCTCATTGTATCATACATTCAATACATAGTAAATCGGATTGTAAAATTTTACATATCTTCATGAAAAAGGAGAATTTTAAATTGACAATGGCGGAGGAGAACCGGAAATGGGCATTGATTATAAAAAAATTCAGTCAAAACCTTTCACAAAGAAGGGTTTCGTACTATAATATAGCAATGTACGATTTATTTTTGGGATGAATGGGAGAGAAGAACCTGTGGTATATAATAATGTGTTAGAGGCGGTTGGACACACCCCCATGATCCGGCTGCAGCGGATGACAAAACCGGATTCCGCCGAGGTGCTGGTAAAATACGAAGGGCTTAATGTTGGCGGCTCCATCAAAACGCGGACGGCACTGAATATGATCGAGGCGGCGGAGCGTCAGGGGCTGATCCATGAGGACAGCATTATTGTAGAGCCTACCAGCGGCAACCAGGGCATTGGGCTTGCCCTCATCGGTGCGGTCAAGGGCTATAAGACCGTCATCATCATGCCTGATTCGGTCAGTGAGGAACGCCGGAAACTGGTGCGCCACTATGGCGCCAGCGTTGTGCTGATCCACGATGACGGGGATATTGGCGCCTGTATTGAGGAGTGTTTGCAAACAGCCATGCGCATGGCAAAAGAAGACCCCAAGGTCTATGTGCCCCAGCAGTTTAGCAACCCCGCCAATCCCAGAGTCCACCGGCACCGCACTGCCCTGGAAATCCTGGAGCAGGTGGCGGGCCCCATCGATGGATTCTGCTCCGGCGTAGGAACCGGCGGCACCATCAGCGGAATTGGTGAGGTGCTCAAGGCCCAGAATCCCCAGATCACCATCTGGGCGGTGGAGCCGGAAAACGCGGCGATCCTGGCGGGAGGCAATATCGGCACCCATCTGCAGATGGGGATCGGCGACGGGCTTATTCCGGAAAACCTAAACCAGCAGATCTATGACGATATCTATATTGTCACCGATGACGAGGCCATTGAAACTGCCCGGAATCTGGCTAGGTTAGAGGGGCTGATGTGCGGCATCTCCAGCGGAACCAATGTGGCGGCAGCGCTGAAACTGGCAGAAAAGCTAGGCAAGGGTAAAACGGTGGTCACCATCCTGCCCGACACGGCAGAGCGGTATTTCAGTACCCCCCTGTTTGACGAATAATCCCGATCAAAAGTCCCCGGCTTCTTTGGAAGCCGGGGACTTTTAGCAGGCATGGGGCCGGATTTATCCGAACCGGCCCTTTTTAAGACGAAACTTTAACCCAAAGGCTAAGAGCCTGGCTGGGTTTCTTCACCATCTCCACTAGAGGAACTGATCCCGGTCAGCTTCAGGGAAGCGGATTGCTCCCCTGCCTGGAAGGTGATGGTTTGGCCGCCCCGAAGGTCAGGAGAGGTATAGACCACCGATTGATAGGTCCTGGGCGGCGCCAAGGTAAATAGGATACTGCCGTCCGGACCCTCCACCGTGCAGCCCACCTGGGGGCTGACAGTGTCGGGCAGGGTGATTAAACAGGAATACTGGGTGGAAAGGTCTCCAAATCCCTGGGCCCAGGGGCCGCTGCCCACGCCGACCAGGGTGCCGCCGGTGACAATGGCCACGCCGTCGTAATCCAAGGCGGTATCCTCAATATAGCTGGCGCTGAAAATGGTGACGGCGCCCCCCTCCAAATACAGATCCCCGTTGGTGTCAATGCCGTCTCCTTCGGCGTCCAAGGAGACGGTGCCGCCGGAGATCCGGACCAAGATGGGGTTGTCGGGATCATTGAGGGAGGTCTTGGGAACGCTTTCAATCTCTCCAGCGCTCTTTCCCGGCGCGGCGTTGATACAGTCGTCGCTGGCCGTGACAGATATCTCCCCGCCGGAGATGGTGACAGAGGTTCCCTCAATGCCTTCATAGCAGGCGAGGATGGAGACGGCGCCGCCGGAAATAATCACATCACCGTCGGCATGGATACCGTCATCACCGGTGGAGATGGAAAAATCTCCGCCGTCAATCCGAACATTGCCGTTGGCGTGGATGGCGTCGTCAAAGGTATCCAGAGAGAATACCCCGCCGCGGATGAGAATTTCCCCCCGGGCCTTGAGCCCTTTGGAGTTAAAATCCACCGCCTCTTCCTCCTCGTCCGACCCAGAGGAGTCGGTAAAAGACCACTGGGTATGGGGACTGCCCCGAAGGGAGGCGGGGACGTTTTCGCTACCGCCGTTGGTGAGAATATCGATCCTCCCGCCGTCAATGCGCAGTACGGTTTCCGCCTGGATGGCGTCGGTTTGGGAGCGGATGGTAAACTCGCCGCCGGCAATGTAGACAAATCCTTTATCCTCGCTGCCTTGGTTGTCCGACTGGATGGCGTCGGTCTGGGTATCCAGCTGGAAAACGCCCTCCTGGATTTTGACACAATCCTTTCCCGAAAGCCCCTGTCCCTGGGCGGTGACGGATAGCTTGGGGCCGGAGATGACCAGACTGTCCTTGCAGACAATGCCATGGTGCATGCTTTGGACGGTGAGGCTTCCACCGCCGTTAATGGAGAGATCCGCACGGCTGAAAACGGCTCCGTCGGCGGTTTGATCCCCGTGGCCATACAGGTAGTCAGCGCCGTCGGAAAGCGTGTTCTGGGAGCCGTCGGCCAGGGTGAGGATGACCTTCCGGGCCTGGCGGATATAGAGGGGGGCATCATCCTCACAGTGGATGGATACCCCGTCGAAGATCAGATGGATCCTCTCCTGCTTGGGGGCGGAAATCTGGATCCTGCCGTCGGCAAGCTCACCGGAGAGGACATAGACCCCGCCTAAACCAATGGTCAGGACGCCGTCTTTGGCTTCGGCGCCTGCGCCGTCTATCAGGATATGGTCTCCTTCCAGGCGGATATGGGTGGCATAACGCTCGTTATAATCGGTGAGACGATCCCATTCGTTAAAGGAAAAATCCATCTGCTGGATGTCATAAGAAGCCGAGCAGGTATCCTCCCGGGACTGGACCGCAGCCCAATGCAGTCCTGCGATGAGCAGAGCGCCACAGAGAAGCAGGCAGGCCAGCAGCAGGGAGAGCAGGGGAAGAAAGCGGCGCAGGGGGATCACCTCCCTTGGTGTTGATCTTGGGGCTTCTGTTCCTCACGGGCCCGTTGCCGGTTATCCCTGGCTAAAAGGATGCCGGCGACGATGGAGAGCAGGCAGAACAGGGCCAGCAGGATGGAGGAAATAGGGTTGCCCACAAATTCCATGGTGGGATTATACTGGTCGAGAATGAGAAACACCAGAAAGATCCCGGCCAGAATGATGACCAAATGGGGCAGGATGCCACGCAGCTTTTTCATCCTTGGGACACCTCCTTGATGAGGACGCAGTCGCTGATATCCCGGCCCTGTCCGCTGGGCTGGTTGACCACGGCGTCCTGAAAGGTCATGACAGAGGACTGGCCTCCATCCAGATTATAAGCGCTTTGACAGCCTAGGGTAAAAAACAGCTGGGACATTTCCTCTAAGGTCATCCCCTGGGCGTCGTCCTCATACCGGCCATCGGCCACCAGCAGACAGTAATGCCCTGGCTCATAGTAGCCGATGGCGGTTCGGGGATTGAGCCCCAGCACATTGAGGCTGGTTTGAAACTCTGTTTTCGGGTTTCCCTGGCTGTCCAGCAGGGCGGGGCCAAAGCTCCAGGCCTGCCAGGCGCCGTTCTCCACAGCCTCTTCCAGGCTGAACTCCCCGGCGGCATAGGTTTTCATGACGCCGTCGGAATACAGGACGCAGACGTCGGAGGCATCGGTGGTGTTCCGGTAGACTTCACCGTTGCGGATGACCACCCCTTGGCTGCCGTTGCCGTAGTAGTCGCCGTTGACAGCCAGCACCGCGCCCAGGGCCTTATCCATCTCCAGGACCGATTGGGTATAGCCTACCCCAAAGGTGTTCTGGGCAAAACCGGTTTGCAGGCACTGGATGTTGGAAATATAAATATCCGCCAGATAGTAGACGTTTTTATTTTTTCCCCCTTCGATGGTCACCTTTTGCAGGGAGATGGAAATATCCTCGCTTTGATATCGGTTGTCTTCCGACACCGCCGTGGAGGAGAAATGATCCGCAAATTTTGTAGACCAATTATTCTGGCCTGTTTGGACAGCAGGACTCTGGGAGATTTGAATCCCGCTGCTTTGAAGCTGGCGGGGAGAAAGATAGTAAATCAAATAAAAGGACAGGGCATATCCCCCGATGACCAGAATATCAATGAGGGCCACCAGCCACCAGGGGAGGTTTTTTCTGCGCATGGGTGTGGATTTATCTCCTTTCGGATGAATCTGTTTTTTTGCGGAAGATCAAAAGCTTTTGCACCAAAAAGCTGACGGCAAAGAGGAGCAGTTCGGTGATGATCTTGGCGACAGCCGCCGGAAGACGCAAAAAGACCGTCAAGGCATAGAGAACGGCGGTATTCAGCGCCAGGATACAGCAGGAAAGGACCGCGTATTGCAG
>CAJFSX010000056.1 GCA_904419775.1 Candidatus Pararuminococcus gallinarum
ATAGGACAACCGAGGGGCCGAGGCTCAAAAAAGCCCGGAATATCAAGGAAAATCATCGCTCAGACGATTGAAATACGGCCTCAAAGCCGCTCGTCGCGCGCCTCAGTTCTCCAAGAGATAATTACACATGGATATGGAAACAGGCTCCCTCTTTGCGGAGCCTGTTTTTTTGCAGGCGCGCCTAGCGGCGAGCATGACGCGCACTTGGTTTTGTCTGTAACACTGTCCGCGATGCCCGCACGCCTACCGGCGAGGAAGATGCGCCCTAGGTTTTATTCGCGCCACTGCCGCGTCTCACGCGACTATGTTGCGATTGAAACATCAGCGCGATATCCCCCGGCGGTAGCTGGGCCCCTTCCGGGGCGGGATGACGCGCGCCTAGCGGCGGGCAGATCGCGCTTCGAACTTTATCTGCGCCACTGCCGCGACACACGCGATTTTGTCTCGAACGACACCACAGCGCGGTGTCCCCCAGCGGTAGCTGGCGCTCCTGCGGAGAGCAAGACGCGCCCCGGGTTTTATTCGCGCCACTGCCGCGTCTCACGCGACTATGTTGCGATTGACACCACAGCGCGATATCCCCCGGCGGTAGCTGGGCCCCTTCCGGGGCGAGGCGGTGGGGACATCCTTTTGCGCCGTCGGCGCTGTGCCCGCCGCGCTCCCCAGTTCTCCAAGAGATAATTACACATGGACATGGAAACAGGCTCCCTCTCTGCGGAGCCTGTTTTTTTGTGGGCGCGCCTAGCGGCGGGGACGACGCGCACTTGGTTTTGTCTGTAACACTGTCCGCGATGCCCGCACGCCTACCGGCGGGGACGACGCGCCCTGGGTTTTATTCGCGCCACTGCCGCGTCTCACGCGACTATGTTGCGATTGACACCACAGCGCGATATCCCCCGGCGGTAGCTGGCCGCCCGGGAAATTTTTATATCTGCGCCATTTTTTTGATTTTTCCCATCTTGACAGCTTCCCCACCTTCCGGGGGAAAAATTTTTCCCGAACTGCACAAACTTTTCCAATTCCTTCGACATGGCCTGACAGATCCTTCATTTTTCTTTTCTTTGGCTCATATTTGACAAAAACTGGAAACTTGCATATAATGGCAGCAAATCTGGTAAGAATAGAAAATAGCTCCTGCTGGAGCGGTGAAATCCTCTTGCAAAGGAGAATGATATGGATCGAATATGCAAAAATGTGCGGAGGGTATGGAGGGTCGCCCGCAGCCGCCTTTGCGCGGTTTTCCTATTTTCCGCCCTGTTTTGCAGCGTACTGTATACCCTATCAATGAAGACCAACGCTGTGTATATCCAGGATGGCCAGGAGGTCCGTTTTGCCGTTACCCTGCGGGATCATCCCGCCGCCATTCTGGAGGACGAGGGAATCGTGACCCTCCCCGCCGACCAGGTAAGCTTCACCGGCTTTGAGGGCGTGGAAATCGCCCGGATTGACATTGACCGGGCCTTTGATGTTTCGGTGGAGGCGGACGGCCAGGTCCACCAGCTCCAGATGACCGGCGGCAATGTATCCGACGCCCTGGATGAGGCTGGCGTCACCCTGGATAAGGACGATGAAATCAACCTGGACCCCCAGCAGACGCTGGAGGAAGGGACAAACATCCAGGTCCAGCGGGTGGAATACCGGACATCCCGGGAGGTGTCTGAAATCCCTTATGAAACCGTTGAGAAGCTCTCCCCCCTCCTACAAGAGGGACAGGTCCGGGTGACCCGGGCAGGCGTGCTGGGGGAACAGGTGAGGATCTATGAGGAAACCTGGGTGGACGGCGTCCTACAGTCCCGGGAGCTGACCGGGGAGGAAGTGACCGTCCAGCCGGTGGCCCAGACCTGCCTGGTCGGCGCCAACGTGCCGGTTTCCTCCACCCCGGTGGCCACCGACCAGAACGGCCAGCCCCTGGAATATGAGTGGGTCCTTTCCAACGGGGTGGCCACCGCCTATTCCGCCCGGCCCGGCGCCTGGACGGCCAGCGGCCTTTCCGCTGTGGAGGGCACGGTGGCGGTGGATCCCGACGTCATCCCCTATGGAAGCCGACTCTATATCGCCTCCCCTGACGGCAGCTTTGTCTACGGCTACGCGGTGGCGGCGGATACCGGCACCGCCCTGATGGACGGCATCATTGATGTGGACCTATTCTTTAACACCTACCTGGAAAGCTGCCTTTTTGGCAGGCGGATTGTGAACATCTATGTGTTGGAGACGCCTCCGCCCTCCATCGGCGGCCCCCGGGAGGAAGAGACTGCCGTCTCCCCCGGCCAGGCCGTCATCCCCTGAACGGCACCCTGAAAAAAAACAGCCGGTACTTCCGGCTGTTTTTTCTTTTTCAGGAACTTCCCTGCCGCCGATGAAACTATGATCATGGGAGGAGATTTATTTCTCCCTTTTCTCCGGGTCCTTCTGCTGGAATTTACCGGCCCTTCGATTCTCCATCGCATATTTTATGCATTGGACGATCAAAGAATTTCTGCTAATTTCGTATTCGGCGGCAGTGGCGTCAATTTCGTCCAGAAGATTCGACTCAATTCGAATGGATATGACTTCTTTCTCTGCTTTCTGCGGGATAAATTCTTTCATTTCTTCGTCCTCCTGTTGACAAATTTTATTACAAACGATATCCTGGTAATATATTCAAATTCGTAATTGAATTTAGAATACATTTTGTCAAAAAAGGAGTATAGGTTGTATGGAAGTATCCCGCAGACTGGACGAACTCGGCCGGATTGTCATCCCCGCCGAATTCATTTACGCCCTGGGCCTATCGGCCGGAAGTAGCCTAAATATGCGGTTGGAGGGGGACTGCATCGTCATGGAAAAGCCTGTTTTGTGCTGTCAGCTTTGCGGCGGCACCGACTCCCTGAAAAACTGCGGCGGACACCTGATCTGCAAACATTGCCGCGACCTTGTAAAGGACGCTGACTAGCAAATTACTAGTTAAAAAAATGAAAAGCCCGCGCTTTACAGCGCGGGCTTTTTGCAGTCTGTTCGGTTTAGAACAGCTCTTATTCAACTTCGTACATTTTCTGGAGTTTGACCAGGTGGTTGTATTTCTCCACCGCGTTCTCCTCTGCTCTCTCGAAGAGGTTCTCTGCACGATCCGGGAAGGACCGGGTCAGGGAGTTGTAACGGACCTCACCCATGATGAAGTCTCTATAAGAAGCAGTGGGAGCCTTGCTATCCAGCTGGAAGGGATTCTTGCCCTCAGCGGACAGACGGGGATCGAAGCGGAACAGATGCCAGTAACCAGCGGCAACCGCTTTCTTCTCCTCGGTCTGGGCAATGCTCATGCCGCCCTTAATACCATGGTTGATACAGGGAGCGTAGCAGATCAGCAGGGACGGACCATGATAGCTCTCCGCCTCGTGGAAGGCTTTGATGCACTGGTTCATGTCAGCGCCCTGAGCAACCTGAGCTACATAGACATAACCATAGGTCATGGCGATGCCAGCCAGGTCTTTCTTCTTGACCTCTTTACCAGCAGCGGCAAACTGTGCCACAGCGCCGGTGGGGGTGGACTTGGAGGACTGACCGCCGGTGTTGGAGTAAACCTCGGTGTCGAAGACCAGGACGTTGACATCCTCACCGGAAGCAAGGACGTGATCCAGGCCGCCGAAGCCGATGTCGTATGCCCAGCCGTCGCCGCCCAAGATCCAGACGGATTTCTTCGCCAGGTAATCCTTGTCGGCCAGGACTGCTTTGCACTTATCGCAGTCGGCTTTCTCCAGCTCTGCAACCAGAGCCTCGGTGGCTGCTGCGTTGGCAGCGCCGTCATTGACGGTGGCCAGATAGTTGTCGCAGGCCTCTTTCAGAGCGCCGTCCACATTGGCGGCAATCTCCTCAACCTTGGCGATGAGGCTGTTGCGGATGGTGGTCTGTGCCAGGTACATACCATAGCCGTACTCGGCGTTATCCTCAAACAGGGAGTTGGCCCATGCGGGACCGAAGCCCTTCTTGTTGACGGTGTAAGGAGTGGAGGGAGAGGAACCGCCCCAGATAGAGGAGCATCCAGTTGCGTTGGCGATCATCATTCTGTCGCCGCACAGCTGGGTGGCCAGCTTGGCATAGGGGGTCTCGCCGCATCCTGCGCAGGCGCCGGAGAACTCAAGCAGGGGCTGCTTGAACTGGCTGCCCTTGACGGTGGTATCTTTGAACTTGGCGGCGACTTCCGGTTTCTCCGGCAGGTCGTAGCCGTATGCGAATCTCTCCTGCTCAGGCAGCTGAGAATCCAGGGATTTCATGGTCAGGGCCTTGTTGCCCTTCTTGCCCGGGCAGACGTTGACGCAGCTGCCGCAGCCGGTGCAGTCCAGAGCGGAAACGGTCATGGCGAACTGATAGCCAGGCATACCGGTCATGGCCACAGTCTTCATGCCCTCGGGAGCGTTCTTTGCCTCCTCCTCGGTCATGACAACCGGGCGGATGACAGCATGAGGACAAACATAAGAGCAGAAGTTGCACTGGATACAGTTTTCAGGATTCCACTCGGGTACATCCACAGCGATGCCGCGTTTCTCGTAAGCAGCGGAGCCCTGAGGGAATTCGCCGTTTACATGATCCTTAAAGGCGGAAACAGGCAGCTTGTCGCCTCTCTGGGCGTTGATGGCGTTCTGGATGTTGTTGACATAGTCTACCAGATCCTTGCGGCTGCCGGTAGCAACGTTCTCAACAGCGTCTCCATCCACAGCATTGGCCCAGTCAGCGGGAACGTCGACCTTCTTGACGTCCTGGACACCGCGCTCGATGGCGGCATGGTTCATAGCAACGATCTTCTCACCCTTCTTGGAGTAGGAAGCGGTTGCCGCGTCTTTCATATACTTCACAGCGTCATCGATGGGGATGATGTTGGCCAGTTTGAAGAAGGCTGCCTGCAGGACGGTGTTGATTCTGCCGCCCAGGCCGATCTCACGGCCGATGTCGATACCATCGATGGTGTAGAAGTTGATGTTGTGCTCTGCAATATAGCGTTTCTCTTTGGCGGGCATTCTCTTATTGATCTCGTCCATATCCCAGCCGCAGTTGAGCAGGAAGGTGCCGCCGTCCTTCAGATCCTCTACCATATCGTATTTGCCGATGTAGGAAGGATTGTGGCAAGCGACAAAGTTTGCCTTGTTGATGAAGTAGGTGGACTTGATGGGCTTGTGGCCGAAACGCAGGTGAGAAATGGTCACGCCGCCGGATTTCTTGGAGTCATATGCAAAGTATGCCTGTGCATACATATCGGTGTGGTCGCCGATGATCTTGATGGAGTTCTTGTTGGCGCCGACGGTGCCGTCCGCACCCAGACCCCAGAACTTACAGGAGGTAGTGCCCTCCGGAGCGGTGTCGGGGTTCTCCACAACAGGCAGGGACAGGTTGGTGACATCATCCTCAATGCCGATGGTGAAGCGGGGCTTCTCCTGGGTCTCAGCATTTTTGTAAACAGAGATGATGTTGGCCGGAGTGGTGTCCTTGGAGCCCAAGCCGTAACGGCCGGTCATCACAGGGATGGTCTCGAACTTGGAGCCTTTCAGAGCTGCTACGACATCCAGATAGAGAGGCTCGCCGATGGAACCGGGCTCTTTGGTTCTGTCGAGGACGGAGATGTATTTAACCGTCTCAGGAATAGCAGCGATCAGGTGTTTCGCGGAGAAGGGGCGATACAGTCTGACCTTGACCAGGCCGTATTTGCCGCCGTTGGCGTTGAGGTAATCGATGGTCTCCTCGATGGTGTCGTTGACAGAACCCATAGCGATGATGATGTTCTCTGCATCGGGAGCGCCGTAATAGTTAAACAGCTGATAGTTGGTGCCGATCTTCTCGTTGACCTTCTTCATGTAGTCCTCAACGACCTCGGGCAGAGCGTCGTAGTAGGGGTTACATGCTTCTCTGTTCTGGAAGAAGACGTCCGGGTTCTGAGCGGAGCCCCGCAGTGCCGGATGGTTGGGGTTGAGGGCATGCTTTCTGAAGTCGGCGACAGCGTCCATATCCAGCATATCTGCCAGGTCTTCCTGATCCCACATCTCGATCTTCTGGATCTCGTGAGAGGTGCGGAAGCCGTCAAAGAAGTGCAGGAAAGGAACCTTGCCCTTGATGGCGGACAGATGTGCTACAGCGCCCAGGTCCATAACCTCCTGGGGGTTGGTGGAGCACAGCATTGCAAAACCGGTCTGACGGCATGCATAGATGTCGGAATGGTCGCCGAAGATGGACAGAGCGTGGCTGGCCAGCGCACGAGCGGAGCAGTGGATGACGCCGGGCAGCTGCTCACCAGCGATTTTATACATGTTGGGGATCATCAGGAGAAGTCCCTGAGAAGCGGTGTAGGTGGTGGTCAGGGCACCAGCCGCCAAAGAGCCGTGAACGGTACCTGCGGCGCCTGCCTCCGACTGCATCTCAACGACTTTGACCTTCTGGCCGAAGATGTTCTTCTTGCCCTCGGCACTCCATTTATCCGTGACCTCTGCCATAACAGAAGAGGGGGTGATGGGATAAATGGCCGCCAGATCGGTGAACGAATAGGATACGTACGCCGCGGCGTTGTTGCCATCCATGGTCTTCATTTTTCTTGCCATGTTTGTTTTCCTCCCTTTCGGATAGATACAGAATCGCCGGGTGGAAAAACCACCCCGCATCAGTTTAACCCTGTCCCCTGGGCCGGCAATGCCCCAGGACAAGGTCCACATGAAAAAAGCCTGAAAAGGCCCGCTTTCACTTGTGTCTGCTTCCCTCAAATTTTAGCATTTTTGGCCTATAAAGTAAAGTATGAAACTTATAATATTTTCCCCATTTTTGTGAAAACTTTTTCATTCATTGCCCGCGCGCCTGGCGGCGGGCAGGTCGCGCCCCCAGTTTTATTCGCGCCACTGCTGCATTGCTCGCGGCTATGTTGCGATTGACACATCAGCGCGCTCCTGCGGAGAGCAAGCCGCGCCCTAGGTTTTATTCGCGACACTGCTCGCGATGCCCGCGCGCCTGCGGCGGGCAGGTCGCGCCTCTGGTTTTATTCGCGACATTGCCGCGGCACACGCGATTTTGTTGCGGACGACGCCACAGCGCAATATCCGCCCCGGGAGGGGCGCGGTCTGGCAGCTCTATTCAAAAAGCACTATAGGTCAGCAGCTTTTATCTCTTCCAGCGCCCTTTGAATGATGCTGTTAACATCAACGCCTTTAATATCAAGATTTTCCGCTTTAAAGCACAAGACATTTGATATCCCGTAAAAACTGCTGGCTAGAGTTTTTATGTAATCATATCCTTGCGTTTGGTTTGCAAAGGGGCCTCCTGATGTTGTTACATAAATCATCCTCTTGGCGTTACATGACCCTATCGATATCCCCTCTGGCGTATATTGAAATGTCAATCCAGCTATTGTTACATGTTCAAGATATACCTTCAAAATAGATGGGAAGGCTGAATCCCAGCAAGGTGCGGCAATTAGAATTTCATCTGCCCTTATAAATTGATTTGCATATTTAAATATTGGGGCTGAAAAATCCTTTTGCATAACAAGCTGGTCTCTTTCTTCCAAGTGTTCCCAATCAAGGGGATAAATATTTTCATGACAAAGATTTACTTCTTCTATTTCGCCATCTAACTTTTTTAGCACTTCTTGTGCCAGTAAAAGGGTGCGTGAATGAGGTCTAATACAAGCGTTGATAAATAATATTTTTTTCATATCAGTCTTCCTTTCTAAGAAAACAATAAAAAGCCCTAATTAGTTTCACGATATACCTAAATATGGTGTATGTCAAGCTATCCGGGAAGGTGTCTAAACTAAGAATTCATGCAGAAATAGCAGGAGATTTTCCATACATTACTTCATACATAGCCCATGAGTCTTTGCCCTAGCGGGCAGGTCGCGCCCCAAGTCTTGTTCGCGACATTGCCGCGTCTCACGCGCGCCTTGCGGCGGGCAAAACGCGCTTTTGGTCTTGTCCGCGCCATTGCCGCGTCTCACGCGAATGGGTTACCGCCAGTGCCTATCCGCGATTTGGCAGCGGCGACTCGCTGCCCGCGATGCCCGCAATTACGTTGCGATTGACACATCAGCGCGACTTCCCCCGGCGGGAGCCGGCGCGCCCCAAGTCTTGTTCGCGACATTGCCGCATTACACGCAATTACGTTGCGGTTGAAACCACAGCGCGCGCCTGGCGGCGAGCAAGTTGCGCCCTTGGTTTTGTTTAGACGCTGTTCGCGATACACGCAACTAAGTTTACCCATTGCGTCTATCCGCGACTTCCCCCGGCGGTAGCCGGCGCGCCCCGGGTTTTATCTGCAACACTGTCGCGTCTCACGCGCGCCTTGCGGCGTGGATGACGCGCCTCCAGTTTTATTCGCGCCACTGCCGCTTCGCTCGCGTTTTTGTCTCGAACGACGCCACAGCGCGGCTTGGGAGCGGGCACTGCCCGCCCACCGGTAGGTGGGGAAATTGACAGAGGTCTTGGGAGGGATGTATAATATACTTAATTATACCCATAGATTCTTATTATTTTGAACACAAAGGAGTTTTATCATGGACCCCGACGGTAATTTCATGCTCCGCCTGGTCATCCTGCTGGCGGCCCTCTTTCTCAAGGCGTTTATTATGTGCAGCAAGACCTCCATTGTCCTGTTCCCGGACGCCCGGATCCGCAAGCTGTGCGACGAGGGCAACGAAAAGGCAAAGCGGATTGCCAAGCTGACCAGCGAGCCCACCAATTATGGGGACAGCACCCTGCTGCTCTCCCACTTTTTTACGGTGCTCATCACCATCCTCACCACCCTGACCGGATACCAGGCCCTCTGGCCCTGGCTCTCCTCCCTGGGGCTGTCCCAGGGACTTGCCAGCACCCTGCTGGCGGCGGCCATCGCCCTTGTCACCTGCTTTGTCGTCCTGGTGCTGGCCACCTACCTGCCCAAGAATATCGCCGGGAAAAACCCGGAGGGCGTGGCCCTTGCCACGGTGGGCCTGCTCACCCTCATCCTCCACATCGCCCGGCCCTTCCGGTTTGTGACGGTCAAGTTTTCCAACGCCTTCTCCAAGCTGCTGGGCTTTGACCCCAAGGGCCAGGAGGAGCTGGTCACCGAAGAGGAAATCCGGATGATGGTGGATGTGGGCAACGAAAAAGGGGTCATCGAGGAAAGCCAGAAGGAGATGATTAACAACATCTTCGAGTTTGACGACACCACGGCGGAGGAGATCATGACCCACCGCACCGAAATTTCCGCGGTGCCCATAGATTCCTCTCTGGATGAGGTGCTGGATGTGGCCATCACCGAAGGCTATTCCCGGATCCCGGTCTATCAGGAGGATATTGACAACATTGTGGGGGTCATCTATGTCAAAGACCTGCTCAAGCTGATCAGCGGCGGCAGCGCTCCGGAGTTCCACGTGGAACACTACCTGCGCCCCCTCTTCTTTGTCCCCGAATCCACCCGGTTAAAGGAGTTGTTCACCCAGTTCACCGAGCGGAGGATGCAGCTGGCTGTGGTGGTGGACGAATATGGCGGCACCTCCGGCATTGTCACCATGGAGGACGTGCTGGAATCCATTGTGGGCAATATCCAGGACGAGTATGACGACGAGGAGGAAGAGTTCTACCAGATTGACGACCACACCTGGTCCATTGACGGCGGCGCCGACCTGGACGATGTGGAAAAGAAGCTGGGGGTCAAGCTGGTGGAGGAGGACTCCGAGCTGGATGTGGATACCCTGGGCGGCCTGATCATCGATATGCTGGGCCGGATCCCTGGGGAGGAGGAAACCCCCTCGGTGGAGATCGATGGGGTGCGCTTTACCGCCACCAGCATTGCGGAACGCCGGATTACCCGAGTCAAAGCCGTCCTTCTGCCCCCGCCCCCGCCGGAGGAGGCTCCGGATGAAAAAGAGGACGGGCGCTGATAAAAACAACGAAGGGTGGAGAAACCAAATGGTTTCTCCACCCTTTTCTTCTGCTTTGCACCCGCTGGGGCGGCGGTCAATAGTCGATGATGATCTTTCGGCACTTCCGGCAGCAATGGGCCTGGGGCCAGTTGGGGGGAACCTCCCACCGGTCTGGGGGCAGGAGGACGGCGTTCTTCTTTTCCAGGCTGCTTTTGGGCGGGATGACCGTCCATGGAGGGCGCTCCCCGCTGGGTAAAAAGTAGTTGTAGCCCCGGCTGATCAAACGGCCTTCCTCCATCTCGCCGCCGCAAAAGGGACATTTCATAGGCCAGAACCTCCTCGCAATCTTAGAGACTTGCCTCGTTTTCCACCGGCTCCTTCTCTTCCTCTGGGGCCTCCTCCGGCAAAGGTTCCTCCTCTGCCGCCGGGGGCTGGGATCCTACCAGAGCGGCGCCGCGCTGAGGCGGGGCCATGGACAGGACCTGATAGCATTTGGGGGCGTTTTTCCGCAGAAGCCCCTCATTGGTGTCGTGGGTATAGATGTCCACCGCGTATTCCAGCCGGGCATAGTCGATGGATTCGGTGAGGACCGCGTCATGCATATAGCTGTCGGCCTGGGCCAGCACCCCTGACAGGTCGTTGGTGGAAAGAAAGGGGGCATAGATTCCCGATTTGGCGTAAAGCTTTGTCTCAAAGGGCATCTCCCCTACCAGCACCGACTTGATGCCGTAAGCCCGTGCCTCCTGGACCCGCATCTCCAGCCCCACCTGGGCCGCGTAGGGATTATAGGGCCCCAGGGCCAGGTCGCAGTTGAGCAGGAGCCGGGCCCCCTTCCGGGCGGCGATATCCGCCACCTCAAAATATTTGGCGTCGTCCCCTACAAGGACGGCCATGGAGCCGATTTCGGTATCCGCCACAGCGGTTTCCCGGCCGGAAGCCAGGCCCATCTTTCGCTCCAGGGCGGATAGGAAGATCTTATCCTGGGTCAGGACCATGTAGCCGTACCGGTCAAAGAGGGTGGCCCGGTTATAAAGCCTGTCCTCCTCCATACAGAGGATGGAGCCGCCTAGGATATAGATGTCGTGGAGCCTTGCCAGCTCGGAGAATATGGTCAGGTAGACGTCGCCGATGACCCCGGAAAGCTCCTCCATGACGTCGGCGATCATCCCCAGGGCCTCCTCCAGGTCCTGGGCGGCGGCCAGCTCCCGGGACAGAGGCTTCCACACCGGCAGGGCCGACAGGATCAGCATGCCGGTATACTCGGGGAAGACCACCAGCTGGGCCCCTTCCTCCCGGGCCTTCTGGACATAGGCGTTCATATCGGCGATATAGTCAAACAGCCCGGAATAGGTCTTGGCTGTCACGCTCATCGCCGCTACCTTGATGTCGGCAAGGTCAATATGTTTCAGGTTGCCGCTGGGCATCACTTCCAGGTTGTCAATCATCTCCAGCAGCTTTTTTGCCTTGGTTTTGGAAATAATCTTCTTTCGCGCCATGCGCAGGGAAAATCCCTTCATTCCTTCCCGCCCCCCATCAGATATTCCGCGTTGGTCCGCATAAAGCCGTGGGACAGGAAGCTGGGCAGCGGGGTGTCAAAGACGGCGGGCACAGCGGCCTCCACATCCACCTGGGCCGAGAGGGTCAGGGTGGGGGTGGGATAGACCACAAACCCGCTGCCGTCCTCGGTGGCGGCGCAGGGCGCGGTGACGCAGACCCGCTTGTTGCTGGCGCTGGCCACCACCAGGCTGTGCTGCTGGGCCGTGTTCCAGGGGCCGGAGAGGATCCGGTTCCGGTTGTAATCCCGGTTCTGGAAGTACTGGGAGGACACCACCAGCTGGGCGCCCATGGCTTTCGCCATCCGCAGCAGATAGGGGTGGTAGATATCCACATCCACGCAGAGGAAGACGTTTCCCAGCTCGGTGGAGAAAATCTTCAGGCTCTCCGCCTTGCGGAAGTGGCCCAGGGCCAGGGAATTGAGATGGGTGGCCCGCTGGGCGCCCAGGATATTCCCCTCCCGGTCGATGATGGTCATGCACAGGTAGTCAAAGGCCGAAAACACCGCCGGCACCAGGTAGGTGCCGTATTTGATGGCATATTCCATGCACTGGGACAGGTAGTCCTTGGTGTCATATTCGGGTACATAGTCCTTCACCGGGGAAAAAACGGTCAAGTCGCTGGCCGGATCCGGTTTCTCAAAGGGCGGGACTATGGATATATGGATATTTTTCATGAAATCACTTCTTTTGTTCCCATGATTCCGGCCGGTTCCGGCCGGATGCCGTTTTGCCCTTTCCTGACTTTCCACGACAAAACGTTACAATGTAAATTATACTTGATTGCCCCCGGTATGGCAATAATTTTCCGGCAATATTTCCCACGCCAAAAGATGGCGTCTCTTCCTTTTTCTGCCACGGCCTCCCTGCCCTGCCCGCAAAAAAGGCCGTCCCCGGCCCAATGGCCGGTGACAGCCTCTTTTCTATGACGTCTCTCTCCTTTAGAAGGAAAATCCCCTTTTCAGCGCCTCAAAAAATTCCCCGGCGGTGAGGTTACCCAGTTCCACCGAGTTTTCCCGCTCCGCAATGTCCCCCAGATAGTGGGCGTCGGAGCTGGTGACGCTGTTAATCTGCCGCAGGTAGTCGTGCTGTTCCCGCAATGCGGGAAGCTTGGTCTTATCCTTGACCTCAAACAGGGGGAACTGCCACTCCGGCGGGAGAAATCCCAGATTGGAGAGGAGGGAATAAGCGCTTTTATCGATGTGGGCCGGATAGGCCACCCCGCCGAAAGATTCCACCAGCGGCCCCACCTCCATCACCGAAATGGAGGAGGCGTTGATGAGCAGCTTCTCCACATATCCGGTGATCTCGTCGTTTTCATCCATGATCCGCTGTTCCCCAAAGATCTCCGGCCGGTTCTTTACATCCGGGGAGTGGGCGTCTACATATCCGTCAAAGGCCATGGCCTTTTCCAGGGTATCGAACAGGCAGACCACATGAATTTCCTCGCTGGTGCAAAGCTCCATCCCCGGCAGCACAATCAGCGGGTACTGGGCCGCCGCCTTCATCAGGGCGCCGCAGTTTTTCGCCGAGTTGTGGTCGGTCAGGGCAATGACATCCAGCTCCTTGAGGGCCGCCATCCCCGCGATGTTGTTGGGGGTCATGTCATTGTCCCCGCAGGGGGACAGGGCTGAATGAATATGCAGGTCATAATAGATCCGGTTGATGGCTTCTCCCTCCTTGCGGGCGGGCAGTGCCCGCTGCCAAATCGCGCTGTGGTGTCAATCGAAACATAGTTGCGTGAGACGCGGCAAAGTCTCAAATAAAATCTAGGGCGCGATCTGCTCGCCGCCAGGCGCGCCGGCTACCGCCGGGGGATATCGCGTTTATGTTTCAATCGCAGCTCAGTTGCGGGCATCGCGAACAGTGTTACAAAATAAAACCCAGGGCGCGTCTTCCCGCCCCGGGAGGGGCCGTGGGCGGTTTCGGCGAAAGCCGACGATTTTTTCGAATTGAGCGGGGGACTTCCTCAGGCTTTGCCCCCGCGAATCGAGGAAAAATCGCCGCCCATACTATTGGGAAAGCAGCGAGCCCCAATCAGGGGGATATCCAAGGGGTGCCCCCTTGGATCACTTTTGCATCCTTTTCTTGAGAGAAAAGGATGGCGGCGAGCCGCCGCAGCCAAGCCGCGCTGTTGTGTCAATCGCAACAAAATCGCGGTCGCGGCAGTGTTACAAACAGAACTCAAGGCGCGTTTTGCCCGCCGCCAGGCGCGCGTGTGTCGCGGCAGTGTTACAAACAGAACTCAAGGCGCGCCGGCTACCGCCGGGGGATATCGCGTTTATGTTTCAATCGCAGCTCAGTTGCGGGCATCGCGGACAGTGTTGCAAACGAGACTCGGGGCGCAGTTTGCTGCCCGCTAGGGCCGCGTGAGACGCGGGCGGCAGTGCCGCTGCCAAGTCGCGGATGGGCACTGGCGGTAACCCATTCGCGGGTGACGCGGCAATGTCGCGGACAAGACCAAAAGCGCGTCTTGCACGCCGCCAGGCGCGCGTGTGATGCGGCGGTGTTACAAACGTAACTTAGGGCGCGTCATCCCCCAGCGGTAGCTGGCGGTGGATGGTCAAAGCCGCCTCAAAAACGGGCAGGTCGGTGGCCAGCAGGCAGATATCCTGCTGCTGGGCCCGGGTTATACAGGCCTCCTCCGGCTGGACCCCTTCGGCAAAGATGATACAGCTGACATCCGCCAGAGCCCCTACCGCCACCGAGTTGACATTGCCCATGACGGTGACCCAGGCGCCGTCCGCCGGGGCCCGCCCCATGGCGATAGAGAGCATGTCGCAGCAGTAGACCTTGCTGATCTCCCGCTCAGGATCCCCGGGACAGAGGATCCCAAATCCTGATTGTTCCGTCAGTTCCTTGACTGTCATTCCTTCTCCTCCCTGCCTTTTTTGATGGTAAAGGGCGGCTCAATATAGCTTTTTTGATCCGCCATCTGCTCCAAAAACTCCTCCATTTGCTCCTTCATGTTAAAGATGCAGTCCTCTTCCTGGGCAAAGCCCCTGACGACGTCCTCCGCCAGGGCCATACAGGAGGGAGCCCCGCAGGAGCCGCAGTCCAGGCCGTGGAGCCGGGAGACAATCTCCTCCATCTCGTTGAGCTTTTCCATGGCCTTGTTCATATCCTGGTCCAGCTGGAGGGCGTTGCTCTTATCCAGCGGGGCGTCCCATTCCAGCTTGCTCATCCGCTCGTCCCGCAGATGGTTGCAGGAGACGGGCAGATACTTCCGCAGCCGTTTGAGCTTGGCCTTGGCGATGTAGGGGTTTTCCACCGTCAGTACCCCGCCGACGCAGCCGCCGCTACAGGCGTTAAGCTCTACAAATTCCAGACCGGAAAACCGCTCGTCCTCCAGATCCTCCAGCACCTTGATTACGTTTTCAATGCCGTCGGCGGCCAGGTAATTCTCGTTGATCAGCGCCGCCGCTTCTCCGCCGGAGCTGGCCCAGCCTACCCCGATCCGGCCGGCGTCCACCACCTTGTCCGACTGGTCCTCATCCTCCAGCTCCTTCATCAGGTGGATGAGCCGGGGATACACCTCGCTCATGGCCACCGCCCCGTCCACATAGCTTTTCTGGGCGCCCAAGGGGTACCGGATGGCCGACACCTTGGCCGGACAGGGGGAGATGAAGATGGCCCCGATCTTTTCCATGGGCAGCCCGGTAAGGTTGGCCGCCTTTTTCTTGGCGATCCGGGCGGCCAGCTCAATGGGGGCATGGAGGGGCAGGATGTTGGGGATCAGCTCGTGAAACCGCACCCGGATCAGCCGCACCACCGCCGGGCAGGCGGAGCTGATCACCGGCAGCTTCAGCGCCCCCTGCTTCATCAGCTTCCGGGTGGCGTCGGAGACGATCTCCGCCGCTGCCGCCACCTCATACACCGCGTCGAAGCCCATCTTTAACAGGGCGTCCAGGACGATCTCCTTGTCGTCCAGGTTGTTAAACTGCCCGTACAGGGAGGGCGCCGGCAGAGCAATGGTATATTCATAATCGTCGATGATGGAAAGGCTGTCATAGACCGCTTTCTTGGCATGGTTGGGACAGACCCGGATACACTCTCCGCAGTCAATGCACCGCTCGGTGATGATATGGGCCTTTCCATCCCGAACCCGGATCGCTTCGGTGGGACACCGCTTGATGCAGTTGATGCAGCCTTTGCAGGCGTCGGTATCCAGGGTCACCGAATGAAATCTGTTTCCCATTCCTTCATGTCACTCCTCAAAGCCGCCCTGTGGGGACGGCGTAATCCTCCATAATCCTATGGCTGGACATAGACCCGCATGGTCACGGTGGTTCCTACCCCCACCTGGCTTTCCACCTTCATCTCATCGGTGTACTTTTTCATGTTGGGCAGCCCCATGCCGGCGCCAAAGCCCAAAGACCGGACATTGTCCGGCGCGGTGGAATAGCCTTCCTTCATGGCAAGGTCGATATCGGCGATGCCGGGGCCGGTGTCCGCCAGCACCATATTCACATATTCCGGGGTGATCTCCACCGTGATCTCCCCGCCGTCGGCGTGGATGACCATGTTGATCTCCCCCTCGTACATGGCGATGGCCACCTTCCGGATGACGTCGGGGGCCACGCCCAGCTTTTTCAGCGCCTTTTTCACCGCGCTGGAGGCCTCTCCCGCCCGGGTAAAGTCATCGCCGGGGACGCTGTATTTCAAAATCACAGGCGCGCTCACGATATATCGCAACCTCCCTTGAGTCCGTTTTCATAGAGCAGGCCGCAGGCGGTGAACATCCGGTAGGGGGTGGCCATGAGGATAATATCCCGCTCTTTGGCCAATTCGATGATGGCGTCATCGGGCTGCTTGCCCCGGACAAAGATGATACATACCATATCCATCATATCAGCGGTGCGCACCACCTGGGGATTGACCAGGCCGGTGAGGAGCACCGACTGATCCTTGACAAAGGCCAAAACATCGCTCATCATATCGCTGCCACAGGCGGTATGCACTTCCCGGGAAAGTTCATCCTCTCCGCAGATGACCTGTGCTTTTAAAATCTTTTGTACATCTGAGACTGTCATAGGGACCCTCCTAGCTTGATAAAGTATCCATGGCGGTTTCCATTGTGGCGGGGCGCTCTCCCACAGGCAAAACACCCCATTTTTTTGATTATACCATTTGCGGCGCCGACATAGCAACTATATTTCCTCCAAAGAGAGCCTCTGTTTTTGTATAAACTCTAAAAAACGGCGGGAAATCCGTCTCCTTCCCCCATTTCCCCGCCAACTTCCTGGAGGAGGCGCTTCTCTATGAAGGTAAAAAGAGGCGGGAAATATTCCCGCCTCTTTTTTGGGCAAATTTATCCTTATAAAATCATGGCCAGGGTCATCATCTCCCGGATTTTCTCATAAATCGCCGGCGCGTCGGAGGGAGGCAGGGGATTTTTCCCCCGCCCTACCTCGATGGTAAAGCCCGGGCGCCGGTATTTCTGGATAAAGTAGTCCTTGAGCCCTCCGTGAGAGGCGATCCCCTCCGGCTCGGAGAGGGCATAGCCGCTGGAGGAGGCCAGGATCTGGGCCATCAGCTTGGACTGGATGGGGGTATGGGGCCCGTAGTGGTAATAAATCTCCTCCCCCTGGCTGTGGAAGCTGTAAAGGGTCTTGATATCAAAGGAGGAGATGATATGGGCGATGGCTTTGACCTCCGGCTCGCTCATAGGCCGGTAGCCGCCAAACCGGGTGGGGGCGGGCTTGAGGATGCCGTAGGAAATCTCCATCTGCCGCAGCTTTTCCCAGCCGGCGTCAAAGTTGTGGTTGAGGTCCACGCCTCGGGCGTTGGCCTGCCATCTTTCAAAATGGCCGTCGCAGATGTCATAAATCCGCTTGGCCAGGTGCAGACAGCCCCGGGCCCCATGCTGGGCGATTTCCACCCCATCGGGGTTGAGCATGGGGACAATGATCAGCCCCCTGCTCTCCTGCACCCTGCGGGGATCCACCCCGCAGATCTGGGTCCGGTTCCCCAGGGCCTCCATCAGCTCTTCGGCGAACATCATCAGCAGCGCTGAGGTGATGGATTCCAGCCCATGGGTGGCCCCCACCATCAGCGCTGGCTGCCGCAGCTGCCCCATCCCCAGGGCGTAGATGCTCCGGCCCAGCACCGATTTGCCCATGACAAAGGCTTTGACAGGGCCCTTCGCCCCCTTGATCTTCTTTATTTTTTCTTCTAAATCCCCGTATCCAAAGGGGCGCGGGCCGTATTCTTCCATGGCTGAACACCTTTTCCTTTTATAGTCAGTATCATTTCTATGAAAAATTTTCCCCTTCTATTCACCCTTTCCCCTTTGTGCTATAATAGACCTAGCGGCCCTACCGGGGCAGGATGACGCGCCCTAGGGTTTTGTTCGCGGCATTGCCGCGTCTCACGCGTTTTTGTTACCCATTGCGCCACAGTGCGATCTGGCTGCGGCGACTCGCCGCGCCTAGCGGCGGGCAAAACGCGCCCATGGCCTAACTAAAACCACCGTCCGCGACACCCGCAACTGAGCTGCGATTGACACCACAGCGCGATATCCCCCACCGGCAGGTGGCCCCTACCGGGGCAGGATGACGCACCCTAGGGTTTTGTTCGCAACACTGCCGCGTCTCACGCGTTTTTGTTACCCATTGCGCCACAGTGCGATCTGGCTGCGGCGACTCGCCGCAAGGAGGAATATGATGAAAAATTTATATGAAGAAACCATCTCCAGTGAAATGATATATAAAGGAAAGGTCGTCAACCTGCGCCGGGATAAGGCCCGGCTCCAGAACGGGTCGGAGGTAACCCGGGAGGTGGTGGAGCACCCCGGCGGCGTGGCGGTGGCCGCCTTTGTAGGCGATGACCTGCTCATGGTGCGCCAGTTCCGCTACGCTCCAAAGAAGGTGCTGCTGGAGATCCCCGCGGGGAAGCTCAACTACGGGGAGGACCCCCTCCACTGCGGCAGGCGGGAACTGGAGGAGGAAACCGGCTACCAGGCCGATGAGTTTATCTCCCTGGGAAAGATGCTCCCCACCTGCGCCTATGACGAGGAGGTCATCCATATGTACCTGGCGCGGGGCCTCCACAAGACCCATCAGCACCTGGATGAGGACGAGTTTTTAGATGTGGAGCCCATCCCCTTCCAAAAGCTGGTGGACATGGTGCTGGCCAACGAAATCGAGGACGGCAAAACCCAGATCATGATCCTGAAGCTAAAGCTGCTCAAGGATATGGGGAAACTGTAAGACAGATAAAGAGGGCTTTCCTGTATAAAAACAAAGGGCGGGACGTTTCCCATAACCTATGCGGTACAAAGGTGAAATACTACCGGAAGCGGCTGCCAGGCCATCCCTCCCAGAATGCTTTTGCAAAAATGGCCCAGCTGGAGGGGCTGGATATCGACAAAAATGTCATCCAGCGGGTGGAAAGCGGCCAACGCTTTGTCAACGATATTGATATGAAGCCCTGCTCGATGATGAATAAAGGACGGCTTTGGCCGTCCTTTTTTGTTCCTTGTGGGCGCCTGTGTAAACATTCATAGGCGCCCTTCTTCCAGAGTCTGGAAGCGGAAGGCGACCGGCCCTTGGAAACGCCACAAAAAAGGTATACCTTTCATGGATTTGTGGGGAAATCTTCCTGGTTTTTGTCTATTTTCCATAGAATTTCGACCTGAGTTTGTGGGGGCGCCATATGGATTTTTATGAACCCCTATGATATAATTTTCATAATGCACCGGGTCTGCCTAAGGGGTTTGGGCCCTTTATCGTTAGGATTTTAACAAGCCCGGCTACATCCGCTAAGGAGGTTAAACTTATATGGCTAAAAGCAATACGTCTGTTCCATTTAAGGGGACAAAAGAGCAGGAAGCCCAGCTGATGCAGGTCATCGCCGACCACAAAGAGCAGCCGGGCGCCCTGATGCCTGTGCTCCAGCAGGCCCAGGAAATCTACGGCTATCTTCCCTTGGAAGTCCAGGAGATGATCTCCCTGGGCCTGGATATCCCCCTGGAGGAGGTTTACGGCGTCGTCACCTTCTACTCCCAGTTCTCCCTGTATCCCAAGGGCCAGTACAAGATTTCCGTATGTCTTGGCACCGCCTGCTACGTCAAGGGTTCTGGCGACATCTATGACAAGCTCAGCCGCAGCCTCGGCATCAAAGGCGGAGAATGCACCCCGGACGGCAAGTTCTCCCTGGAGGCCTGCCGGTGCATCGGCGCCTGCGGCCTGGCTCCTGTCATGACCATCAACGACGACGTTTATGGCAGGCTGTCTGTGGACGAAATCGAAGGCATCCTGGCAAAATATCAGGACTAAGCCATGCAGGAATTGTCCTTAAACGTACTTGACATCGCCCAGAATTCGGTGGTGGCCAAGGCCACCCTCATCCGCATTGGGGTGGAGGAGGACACGGCGTCCCACCGGATGGTCATCACCATTGCCGACAACGGCTGCGGCATGGATGAGGAGACGGTGCGCCGGGTCATGGACCCTTTCTACACCACCCGCACCACCCGGAAGGTGGGGCTGGGCATCCCCTTTTACTCCATGCAGGCCAAGATGACCGGCGGCGACTTTTCCATCCAGTCCAAGGTGGGGGAGGGCACCACGGTGACCGCCGCCTTTGTGACAGACCACATCGACTGCCTGCCTTTAGGGGACATCAACGCCACCGTGGTCTCCCTGATCCAGTGCAACCCGGACATCGACTTTGTCTTTGCCCGGCGGATCGATGACCGGGAATTTGAGATGGACACCCGGGTTTTCCGGGAAGTATTGGAGGGGGTCCCCCTGAACACCCCCGAGGTCATCGCCTATATCGGCGAATATCTGGCCGAACAAACACAAATGATCCAAGGCGAAAGGAAGGAAGCGTAGATGAAAAGCTTAGCTGAGCTCAAAGCAATCAGAGATAAAATGCAGAATACCGTCGGCCTGCGCAAAGAAGACGCCGACGAGCAGGCCACCCGCGTGGTGGTGGGCATGGCCACCTGCGGCATCGCAGCCGGCGCCCGTCCGGTACTGGCCGCCTTTACCGACGAGGTTGCCAAGCGCAACCTGCACCATGTCATGGTCACCCAGACCGGCTGCATCGGCATCTGCCAGTACGAGCCTGTGGTGGAAATCATGGAGCCGGGCAAAGAAAAGGTCACCTATGTAAAGATGACCCCGGAGAAAGCGGTCCGGGTGGTCAACGACCATCTGGTCAACGGCAATGTGGTTACCGAGTACACCATCGGCGCCAGCGCCAAGGCATAAGAAGAAGGAGGAAATCAAATGTTTCGTTCTCATGTACTGGTCTGCGGCGGTACCGGCTGTACTTCCTCAGGCTCCGAGCAGATTGTTGCGACCCTGGAAAAGGAAATCGAGCGCAACGGTCTGAAAGATGAAGTCAAGGTCATCAAAACGGGATGCTTCGGCCTGTGCGCTTTAGGTCCCATTATGATCGTCTATCCCGAGGGCTCCTTCTACAGCATGGTCAAGCCCGAGGATATCCCCGAAATCGTCACCGAGCATCTGCTCAAGGGCCGTATTGTCAAACGCCTGCTCTATCAGGAGACGGTCCAGGACGACGACACCATCGAATCCCTCAACAACACCAATTTCTATAAAAAGCAGCACCGTGTAGCCCTGCGCAACTGCGGTGTCATCAACCCCGAGAATATCGACGAGTACATCGGCATGGACGGCTACCAGGCGCTGGGCAAGGTCCTCACCGAGATGACCCCGGAACAGGTCATCCAGGTCATCCTGGACTCCGGCCTGAGAGGCCGGGGCGGCGCCGGCTTCCCCACCGGCCGGAAATGGTCCTTTGCCAGAGCTTCGGTCAACGAGCAGAAATACGTCTGCTGTAACGCCGACGAGGGCGACCCCGGCGCGTTCATGGACCGTTCCGTTCTGGAAGGCGACCCCCACGCGGTTATCGAGGCTATGGCCATCGCCGGCTATGCCATCGGCGCCAACCAGGGTTACATCTATGTCCGGGCCGAGTACCCCATCGCCGTCAAGCGGCTGCAGATCGCCATTGACCAGGCCAGAGAATACGGGCTTTTGGGCAAGAACATCTTTGACACCGGCTTTGACTTCAACCTGGAGCTTCGTCTGGGCGCCGGCGCGTTCGTCTGCGGCGAGGAAACCGCGCTGATGACCTCCATTGAAGGCCACCGCGGCGAGCCCAGATGCCGTCCTCCCTTCCCGGCGGTCAAGGGCCTGTTCGGCAAGCCCACCGTCCTCAACAACGTTGAAACCTACGCTAACATTCCCCAGATCATCCTCAACGGCCCCGAATGGTTCGCCTCTATGGGCACCGAGAAGTCCAAGGGAACCAAGGTCTTCGCCCTGGGCGGCAAGATCAACAACACCGGCCTGGTGGAAGTCCCCATGGGCACCACCCTCAGAGAGATCGTCGAGGAGATCGGCGGCGGTATCCCGGGCGGCAAGAAGTTTAAAGCGGCCCAGACCGGCGGTCCTTCCGGCGGATGTATCCCGGCTGAGCATATTGATATTCCCATCGACTACGACAACCTGCTCTCCATCGGCTCCATGATGGGTTCCGGCGGCCTCATCGTCATGGACGAGGACACCTGTATGGTGGATATCGCCAAGTTCTTCCTGGAGTTTACTGTAGATGAGTCCTGCGGCAAATGTACCCCCTGCCGTGTGGGTACCAAACGGCTCTTAGAGATGCTGGATAAGATCACCAAGGGCAACGCTACCCTGGAGGATCTGGACAAACTGGAAGAGCTGTGCCACTACATCAAAGAAAACGCCCTGTGCGGCCTGGGCCAGACAGCGCCCAACCCGGTGCTCTCCACCCTCCACTATTTCCGGGATGAGTATGTCTCCCACATCGTGGACAAAAAATGTCCGGCCGGCGTCTGCAAGGCCCTCTTGAGCTACGAGATCGATCCCGCCAAGTGCAAAGGCTGTACTCTGTGCTCCAGAATCTGCCCGGCGTCCGCTATTTCCGGCGAGGTCAAGAAAGTACATACCATCGACAAACAGAAGTGCGTCAAGTGCGGCGCTTGTATGGAAAAATGCCGCTTCGGTGCAATCGTCAAGAAGTAAGAAAAGGAGTGTACCCAACCCATGGAGAATGTAAATATTAAAATCAACGGTATGCCCCTGTCCGTGCCCCAGGGCTCTACCATTCTTGAGGCTGCACGGTATGCGGGTATCCATATCCCCACCCTTTGCTATCTGAAGGATATCAACCAGATCGGCGCCTGCCGGATCTGTATGGTAGAGGTCAAAGGCGCCAGAAGCCTGGTGGCCTCCTGTGTCTACCCGGTCAACGAGGGGATGGAGATCTTCACCAACACCCCCAAGGTCCTGGAATCCCGGAAGATGACCTTGGAGCTGATCCTCTCCACCCACAACAAGAAATGTCTTTCCTGCGTCCGCTCCGGCGACTGCGAGCTGCAGCGTCTCTCCAAGGAGTTCGGATGCGATGAAAACTACTTTATGGGCGAAAACGAGGTCTATCCCATCGATGACTCCGCGGCCCATATGGTGCGCGACAACTCCAAGTGCGTCCTCTGCCGCCGCTGCTCCGCCGCCTGCGCCAACCTGCAGGACATCGCGGTCATCGGCCCCAACGAGCGGGGATTCAAGACCCATATCGGATGCGCCTTTGAGAACAAGCTGGCCGACGTGGCCTGCATCTCCTGCGGACAGTGCATCGTAGCCTGCCCCACCGGCGCTTTGTATGAAAAAGACCAGACCGCCGATGTTTGGAAAGCCCTGGCTGATCCTTCCAAGACGGTCATTGTCAACACCGCTCCCTCCATCCGCGTCACCCTGGGCGAGAGCTTCGGCATGCCGGTAGGCACCAACGTCAAGGGCAAGATGGTAGCCGCTCTCCGGCGGCTGGGCTTTGCCGGCGTCTTTGACTGCGACGTGGGCGCTGACCTGACCATCATCGAGGAGGCAAACGAGCTCATCGAGCGGGTCCAGAACGGCGGAACCCTCCCCATGATTACCTCCTGCTCCCCCGGCTGGGTCAAATACTGTGAGCATTACTTCCCCGAGTTCATCCCCAATCTGTCCTCCTGCAAATCTCCCCAGCAGATGTTCGGCGCTGTGGCTAAGACCTGGTATGCAGAGAAGATGGGCATCGATCCCAAGGACCTGGTGGTTGTCTCCATCATGCCCTGTACCGCCAAGAAGTTTGAAACCGGCCGTGACAACGAGAGCGCCGCAGGCGTTCCCGATGTAGATATTGCCCTGACCACCCGGGAACTGGCCCGGATGATTCAGCGGGCGGGCCTGGATTTTGCCAACCTGCCTGACGAGGACTTTGACGCGCCTCTGGGCATCACCACCGGCGCCGGCGCCATCTTCGGAGCCACCGGCGGCGTTATGGAAGCTGCCCTGCGCACCGCTGTGGAGAAGCTCACCGGCGAAGAGCTCCAGAAGCTGGAGTTCACCGAGGTCCGCGGCACCGCTGGCATCAAAGAGGCTTCCTACAATGTAGGCGGCATGGATGTGAAGGTGGCTGTTGCCTCCGGCATCAAGAACGCCAGAAAGCTGCTGGAAAGCGTTCGGGACGGCAAGGCGGATTATCAGTTTATCGAGATCATGGCCTGCCCCGGCGGCTGTGTCAACGGCGGCGGCCAGCCCACCCAGCCGGCTTCTGTCCGCAACAATGTGGATCTCAAGGGCCTGCGTGGGGCAGCCCTCTATGCTGAGGATGAAAACCTGCCTCTGCGCAAATCCCACGAGAGCCCGGTTTGCAAGGTGCTCTATGACGAGTACTTCGGCCAGCCCGGCAGCCACAAAGCCCACGAAGTGCTTCATACTTCCTATGTCAAACGCGACAGATTCTAAGCCATATAGAAAAGTTTAACCAAGAAAAGGGCCGGTCCATATGGACCGGCCCTTTTCCACGCCTAGCGGGCGGGATGACGCGCCTCTGAGTTTTATTTGTTACACCGTCGCGGCACACGCGTTTTTGTCTTTCATTGCGCCCATCCGCGACTTCCCCCGGCGGTAGCTGGGCCCCTCCCGGGGCGGGATGACGCGCCTCTGGTTTTGTTTGCGACACTGCCGCGGCACACGCGACTTAGTTACCCATAGCACCACAGCACGACTTGGGAGCGGCGACTCGCCGCCCGCGTTGCACGCAACTATGTTGCGATTGACACCACAGCGCGATATCCTCCACCGGAAGGTGGCGGACCTGCGGTCAGCAAGACGCGGCCCCTACCGGGGCGGGATGACGCGCCCCAAGTTATATTTGCGACACTGCCGCGTTGCACGCAAATAGGTCACTGTCAGCGCCCATCCGCGATCTGGCTGCGGGCACTGCCCGCGCCTGGCGGCGGGCAGGTCGCGCTCTTGGTTTTCTTCGCGACATTGCCGCGGCACACGCGACTTAGTTACCCATAGCACCACAGCGCGACTTGGGAGCGGCGACTCGCCGCCACATAAACAAAAAAGGGACCGCATAGATTATGCGGTCCCTTTTGGTCTGTAGTCTGTATGATGGTAGGGCGCGCCTTACAGGTTGGGGCGCACTGGATCCGGATTGGCTGTCACCTCGTAGGGAGTGGCCTTTTCCTCCTGGCGCAGCAGGCGTCCCATGACCACAAAGCGCTGCCGGTCGGTGGAACCGAAGCGGCGGGTGCAGGTGGAAAGGGAGATGAGCTTATCGTTTTCATCCACCAGCACGTCGTAGTCGTGCTCGCTGCGCTCCCGGGCGCTGGCCACCATCTCCATCATCTCATCGGTGTTCAGGTTGGGGTAGTAATAGGGGAAGGTGTCCTCGGTATAGAAGGCGGCGAAGATCTTGAAGGTCATGCTCTGCTCCTGGGTGGTGAAGTGGATGAACAGGTTCTCCTGGGCAAAGTCCAGATGCTGGAAGGCGGTCAACTGGGCGAACATCTCGTCGCTGGGATCGCCGATCTTAGGATCCGCGCTGTAGTTAGTCCAGTTGTGGCCATAGATGACGGTGTTGTGGGAAAGCTGAGAGGCGTTGCCCAGCCGGTCCTCATAATCGGCCAAGATGACGCCGTTATAGCTGTAATTTCCGTCGTAACCCAAGGACATATAGGTGCTGTTATCGGTAAATTGCACCACCGGGTAATTGATGTTGGTTCCATCCACTGTCAGCCAGGCTTTGACATCGCTGTTGACAGCGTTGTATTCCGCGATCTCGTCAAAGACCGAAT
>CAJFSX010000057.1 GCA_904419775.1 Candidatus Pararuminococcus gallinarum
TTTCCCACCGAGCTTTATCTGTCCCATGACATCTGTCCATTCCTCTTTTATAATAGGCCTCAAGATTGAAACCCAAAAAGGAATTCAGAAAGGGACGAATCGGCATGAGCGAGAAAAATATGAAAGAAAATCTCCAGGCCTTTGCTGTTAAAAAGGTGCTGCATTATATGGATGAAGATCCGGACAAGAGCCTGCCAAAGCTGTTAGACTGGGCAGATAAATTTGATAAAGAGAACCTCTTTGTCAGTCAGCGCAAGGTTTTCCACGATATTATCGAGCATCCCGATAATAACTGGTACCGTTTAATCAAAAGTCTGTGGAGCGATATTGATCCTGGAGTACGGAGAACTTTCTTTGAAAACTTTATTGTGCATACCTCACTCATCGGCAGTGTACGGCAGGAAAAAGCGATGGAAGAACATGGCTGCAATATTCCCTGGGCAGTGCTGATGGACCCCACTTCCGCCTGCAACCTTCACTGCACCGGCTGCTGGGCGGCAGAATACGGGAATAAGCTCAACATGAGCTATGAAACACTCGACAGCATTATCCAGCAGGGCACTGAAATCGGCACCTTTATGTACATATTCTCTGGCGGCGAGCCACTGGTCCGCAAGGATGATATCATCCGGCTTTGCGAGGCGCATCCAGACTGCATGTTCCTAGCCTTCACCAATGGCACCCTGATCGATGAGAAATTTGCAGACGAAATGCTGCGGGTCAAGAATTTCATACCGGCCATCAGCGTGGAAGGCTTTGAGGAGGCCACCGATTCCCGCCGGGGCAAAGGCACCTATCAGGCCGTTATGAAGGCGATGGATATCCTGCGGGAGAAAAAGCTGGCTTTTGGCGCATCCTGCTGCTATACCAGCCAAAATGTAGAGTCCCTCAGTTCTGAAGAATACATCGATCATTTGGTTGCCAAAGGCGCCAAATTCGCTTGGTTTTTCCACTATATGCCGGTGGGCAACGACGCGGTACCCGAATTGCTGCCCAGCCCGGAACAGCGGGAAACCATGGTACACCGTATCCGGGAATACCGGAATACCAAGCCGATTTTTACCATCGACTTTCAAAACGACGGAGAATTCGTACAGGGATGTATTGCCGGAGGCCGCCGGTATCTGCACATCAATGCCAATGGCGATATTGAGCCCTGTGCTTTTATCCACTATTCTGATTCCAGCGTCTATGACAAGACACTGCTGGAGGCATTGAAGTCCCCGTTGTTTATGGCTTACCACCATGGACAGCCTTTTAACGGCAATATGCTGCGGCCCTGCCCCATGCTGGAAAATCCGGAATGCCTGCGGTCCATGGTGCAGGATTCCGGCGCCCACTCCACCGACATGCAGTCGCCGGAGGATGTGGAAAATCTGTATCAGAAATGTAAGCCATATGCGGAAAACTGGGTAGCTACTGCTGATAAGCTGTGGGCATGTTCTCATAACTGCGCAGGTTGCCAGAGCCATCAGACAAATGACTAGACAATACCTAATCCCTCTCTTCTTACAAGCCGTCTGCACCTTTTTGTGCAGACGGCTTTTGTATGGAATGCGGTTATATGAAAGCTGGCAGCACTCGGTATCCCTTTGGCAGGTGTCCACAAAACCGAAGGTGAAGCCGCTGGCAACCGAAAATCATATGCCCCGGCTGAGGGCCGATAGCAGTAAAGTATGATATAATACGACCATGGAGAGGTGAGGGGTGGTCAGGATGGGATATGAAATCGGGGATACATTTGAAACGAGACATGGCAAAATGACGGTGGTGGACAGCCTGCGCATCCAAGGGAAGAACGGGGTACTCCGCAAATACTACATGCTGCGGTGTGAAAAGGGCCATCAGTATCCGGTGGGGGAAAGCTACCTGAAGGCGGGCAGGCTGGTCACCTGTAAAAAATGCAACCATCCCACCATCGCCGAAAGGGACCCGGAGTTTGCCAAGTGGTTTGTAGACAGTTCGATTCCCTGGGAAAAATCACCCTACACCCATTTGAAAGCGGATTTTTACTGTCCGGAATGCGGCAAGATTGTCAAGGGAAAGAATATCAACAACGTGTATCAAAGGCGGCGGGTGCAATGCCCTTATTGCGGGGACGGCATCAGCTATCCAGAACGATATATTCATGCGCTGCTCACCCAGATGCAGATCCCGTTCGTACGCCAGTACACCGTAAAATTTCAGGAAAACGGCCGGAAAACCCACTATAAATACGACTTCTACGATCAGGAAAGAAATATCTTTATCGAGACCCATGAGGCCCAGCATTTTGTGCCGCATGTGTTTGAAAGGGTGGGGAGAGCCTCCCTTGAGAAGATCCAGCAAAGGGACCACGAGAAACGAAGGATGGCGGTAGAACAGCTGGGGATTGGATACATCGATTTGGACTGTAGAAAATCAGATCCGGATTGGATGAAAGCAGAGGTAATGAAAAAGCTTTCCTTTTATCCGCTGGAAACGGTGGATTGGAAAAGGGAGCAAAGGGAGGCCAACAGCTCCATTACGCTGCAGCTCATCGCGCTGTGTCAGCAGGGATATACCCAAAAACAGGCGGAGAGAGGAACAGAAAAGAAAAATAGAAGAGCGGAGGATTGAAAAGAAGAAGGCGGGCCGGCTTCACAAGCACAACGAATTGGTCGAGGCCATTCGCGGCAAAGGGCTGGACTTCGCTGTCCTGGACGATTATGTCAGCACCCGTACAAGGCTGCGCTTTCTCTGTGGAAAGTGCGGACAGGAATTTTTGCGCACGCCGACTACCATCCTCAAGGATATGGCCTGTCCCTACTGCAAAAAGCTGGAAGAAATCAGGCAAAGAGCTCGGGAAAAATATGGGGAATCCTATGAGATTTTGGGGCCTTATAAGGACATTCGGACGCCCATCGCCATTCATCACCGGACGTGTGGAACCACCTATTATAAACTGCCTCCGGACCTTTTCAAGACGGGATGCCCTACCTGCGGTAAGAAAGAGCGGTCCCTCCACACCTCCCAGACCAGAATCCGCAAAGGGCTGGAGAAGTTTAAGGCCCTGCTGCCCCTCATAGAAGCCAGAGGATACACCTTTGTAGGGGAAGAATGCCGGGGGCTAGGGAAGACCAACGCCTTTTTATGCAGCCATTGTGGGGAGATATGGATGACCACGGCCAATCACATCATCAGCGGCCGGGACCATATCTGCACCAGCCCCTGCAAAAAGAAAACCCAGGAGGAGTTTTTGAAACAGGTGGAGGACCTGGTGGGAGGAGAATACAGTGTGCTGACCGAATATACAAATGCGTTTACGCCGGTCAAAATCCGGCACAACCTCTGTGGCCATGAATACATGGTGGCGCCTGCCCATTTCACCAGCACAGGAAGGCGATGCCCTGTTTGCTCCAGGAAAAAATAAGATGGACCGGAAGGAATCTTCCGGCCCATCTTTTGCTTTTTATCTTTCAGATGGCCGCCCATGATCAAAGCTATCCATAGGAACGTCCTCGAACAGAGATCCCGCCCGGAGGTGAGCGGTGGCCTCACCGAGCAGGGAGGCGGCCTTAGGCACCGCCTTGTCAAAGATCTCCTGAAAGGTTTCATGGCTGATCTGCTCCGGCCGGTTGAGATGATGCCAGGAAAGCCGGGCCTTGTTGGCGGCGTCAAAGGGCGGAATTTCCGGCTTGCGCATGGCGGTGACCATGCTTCCATGGACGAGGACACGATCCACAAAGGAGGCGATACCCTGATGGCAGCGTTTGGAATCGAGCAGGAATTCTTCGCACCACAAGGCGTCGTCAAAGGCGCGGACAATATCCTGCTTTTTGATCTGTTCCCCCATGGTTTCCCAGATGACCCTTTTTAACATCGAAGCCACATTTTCATGAACCCGGCGGTTTTGCAGGCCGAAAAATAGAGGGAAATTTTGCACCCGGATTCCCAGACGCTCCCGGCACATGATGGTATCCAAGGCGCTTTCAATCTGATGGTGTAGGCCCTTTTTCTCGAAAGGAGCGGTGAAGGGGGAACGTTTCTCCACCATAGCGTAGACATAGGGATGGGCGGAGCGGTCTAATACATAGTGGGTGAGAAATCCCATAAAGTAAGCAAGGCACCTAGTCCCTTCTGGGGTGCCCTGCCGTGGGCGCAGATAGCGGAGAAAGGCATTGAGCAGGGGAGGAACCGGGGCCTGATGCATTCGTACACCGGTTTGAATGACCTTGTTGAAAGGGTTTAGATAAGCCCGGCGGAAGAAAAGCAGATCCGGCCCCTGGGTCCCCCAGTCATAGGCAGCACGATGCTGCCGCAATATTTTTTCCAGCGGTTCCCCGCAAAGCTGCTGGCATACGGCGTCACCAAACAGCCAGTGTGTCACATAGGCCGGCATAGGTTCATCCTCCCCATCACCATGTTTTTCTTATTGTACCATGAATTTTTGAAAAAATTTTATCCATCTTGCCGTATCAAGAAGTTTTCAGCGCCTATTGTGCGTTTTGCATAGACTTTTCCCCGGATTTCCTCCAAAAATGATGGTGAAATCAGACAAAAATTATTTGAATTCTATTAAAAAATCAGATATAATAAACATAATTCAATAGCGTATCGCAAAAGATTGGGGGGAACTTCATGCTTGAAAAAGTGGATTTAAAAAAGATGATGATGAAAGAGGAATATAAGCAGGTGGCCGAGGGACTGAAGGCGCGGCTTTCTGTCCTTCAGCAGAGCATCAAGGCCAATAAGCTGCCGGTGATCATCCTTTTTGAAGGATGGGGCGCTTCGGGAAAGGGAAGCAGGATTGCTGACATGATCCTCAATCTGGATCCCCGGTATTTCAAGGTGACCTCTTTTATTGAGGCGGATAGCGCTGAGCGGCGCAAGCCCCTTTTGTGGAGATACTGGGAAAAGATCCCCGCCCAGGGCCAGATCGCTGTCTTTGACCGGAGCTGGTACCAGGACATCTCGGTGGCAAAACTGGAACAGGACGTGGACGATGGGGAAATTGCCCGGCGGACCGAAAGCATCAAGACCTTTGAACGCCAGCTGGCTGACGACGGCTGCCTGATTATCAAGTTTTTCCTGCACATCAGCAAAAAAGATCAAAAACAGCGCTTTGAAAACCTGCTGTCTTCCAAAAATACGGCCTGGCAGGTGACAGATCGGGACTTAAAACGCAACAAGCACTACGATGAATACTATGAGGTGCTGGATCAGATGCTGACCAACACCAACACCGACTATGCGCCTTGGCATGTCATTTCCAGCCATGACAAAAACAGCTGCATGGCGGATATTTATACCATCCTGGTCTCCTCCATCGAAAAGGCCATCGCTCAGAAAAGGGAGGAATACAAGCCTCTCCCGCCAGAAAGCCCTGTGATCCTCTCGCCTAAGTTTACCTTGGTGGAGATGCCCAAGCTTCAGGACATTGACCTTAACCGGACATTATCAGAGGAAACTTATAAAGAGCAGCTGAAAAAACAGCAGGCGAAGCTTTCCGTTCTCCACAACAAGATCTATAAAAAACGGATACCGGTCATCGTCGCCTATGAGGGATGGGATGCGGCAGGCAAGGGAGGCAATATCCGCCGGGTGGCGGCAGCCTTGGATCCACGGGGCTACGAGGCGATCCCCATCGCCGCGCCCACAAAGGATGAGCTGGCTCATCACTATTTGTGGCGGTTCTGGACACGACTGCCCAAGACAGGGCATATTGCCATCTTTGACCGGACCTGGTATGGCCGCGTCATGGTAGAGCGCCTGGAAGGATTCTGCACCAGTGAGGAATGGCATCGGGCCTACCAGGAGATCAATGAGTTTGAGAAGGAACTCTATGATTGGGGCGCGGTTATCGTCAAGTTCTGGCTCCACATCGACCAGGATGAACAGCTGCGGAGGTTTACCGAGCGGCAGAACACCCCGGAAAAGCAGTGGAAGATCACCGAGGAGGACTGGCGCAACCGGGAAAAATGGCCCCAATATGAGGTGGCGGTCAACGATATGCTGCGGTATACCTCCACCGATTTTGCCCCTTGGAACATCATTGAGTCCAATGACAAGAAGTTTGCCAGGATCAAGGCCCTGCGGACACTGATCCATGCTATTGAGCTGAGACTGTAATGAAGAAGGCCGCCTTCTGAGAAAGGCGGCCTTTTATTAATGGGCTTTAAGCATGTTGTCGATGGCGCTGATCAGGGCTTTGACAGAAGCGGTGATAATATCGTTGTGGACGCCTACGCCCCAATAGGGTTGATTATCCTTGTCGACAATGCCCACATAAGCGGCTGCGCGGGATTTGGAGCTGGTTTCCAGCGCGTGCTCTTTATAGGTAACCAGGGTGTAATCGATCCCAAGCCCCTTCTGCAGGGCGGCGCTGACCGCATCCAGGCGGCCGTTGCCCCAGGCCTTAAACTCCTGGGGTACCCCTCTGACAGCCACCGCCACTGTGGCTTCAAAGTCATCGGGATGGATGAAGTGGACGCTGTGGAAGGTAACAGGGGAATCCATATTGACAAAGGACTGCATGAAGATGCCATAGATCTCCTCGGGCTTGAGTTCCTTGTGCTGATGGTCGGAGACACCTTTGATCTGGTAGCCGAAGCACTCCCGCATCTTCTTGGGCATGTCGAAGCCGTATTTCTGCTCCAGCAGGTAGCCGATGCCGCCCTTGCCCGACTGGCTGTTGATACGGATGACGTCGCCGTCATACTGCCGGCCGATATCCTTGGGGTCGATGAGCAGGTAGGGGACATTCCAGTGATCGCATTGTTTTTCTTCCCGCCACTTTATGCCCTTGGCAATGGCGTCCTGATGGGAGCCGGAGAAGGCCGCAAAGACCAGTTTGCCGCCGTAGGGCTGACGGTCATAGACCTTCATCCCTGTGGTTTCCTCATAGACCGAGGCTACCTCCGGCATATTGCTCAGATCCAGACCAGGGTCAACGCCTTGGGAGTACATGTTCAGCGCCAAGGTGATAATGTCCACATTGCCGGTGCGCTCGCCGTTGCCGAAGAGGGTGCCCTCCACCCGCTCGCCGCCGGCCAGTACGCCCATTTCAGCGTCGGCTACAGCGCAGCCCCGGTCGTTGTGGGGGTGCAGAGACAAAATCACATTTTCCCGGTATTTCAGGTGCCGGCTGATATACTCCACCTGGCTGGCATAGACATGGGGCATAGAGAGGGATACTGTTGAAGGCAGGTTGATAATCACCTTATTTTCTGAGGTGGGCTGCCAGACATCCAGCACCTGGTTGCAGATATCCAGGGCAAATTCCATTTCGGTGCCGGTAAAGCTTTCAGGGGAATATTCGAACTGGAAGTCGCCTTCCATCTCAGCGGCATACTTTTGCAGAAGCTTTGCCCCCGAGACGGCGATATCGATAATCTCTTCCTTGCTCTTCTGAAAGACCTGTTCCCGCTGGGCCACCGAGGTGGAGTTATAAAGATGGACGATGGCCCGCTTGGCCCCCTGCAGGGACTGGAAGGTCTTCTGGATAATGTGCTCCCGGGATTGGGTGAGTACCTGGATGACCACATCATCGGGGATCAGATCCTGTTCAATCAGGGTGCGGACAAACTCATATTCTGTCTCAGAAGCTGCCGGGAACCCTACCTCGATTTCCTTAAAGCCGATTTTGACTAAGAACTTGAAAAATTCCAGCTTTTCTTCCAGGCTCATGGGGACCACCAGGGCCTGGTTGCCATCCCGCAGGTCTACGCTGCACCAGGCAGGCGCCTTTTGAATGTATTCCTTCTCTGTCCAGTCCATACATGATTCTGGAGGCATAAAATAACCTCTGGTGTACTTTTCTACATTTTTCATACCATAACTCCCTTTCCGGCTGTGGCCAGCCTGCGCGTTTTCTCCGTATCGTCTGATGTGCGGGCCGTTATGTACGCTGTTTTCGGCAATAAAAAAAGTCTTTCATCTCCATCGAGACGAAAGACTTACATCTTACGCGGTACCACTCGGTTTTATGCCCTGGGGCATACCCTTCATCAGATACGGGCTTTCTTTTCAAAAAACCTTATATCCTCCTGCTGTAACGGTCAGGCTCCGGCTCCACCTACTCTTTTCATTTCAGCGAGCTGCTCGGAGGTGAGTTCAGACCATCTTTTCTGCCGCCTTGCACCAACCGGCGGCTCTCTGAAAGAAAAGGGAGATCCTACTATTCCTCTTCTGCGCATTTCATGTATTGCTTATACTATACTCCACAGCCTGGGACTTGTCAATTCTTTTTTTATTTTACAGCAGCTGCCGGATGGAGTCCACAAAGGCGTCAGCCATGGACAGGTCCTGTTCTCCGGCGGAGGGGTTGCGAAATGCCACGCAGAAGGCCCCCGACGCTTTAGCCGCCAGCATCCCGTAGTGGCTGTCTTCCACGGCGCCGCATTCCTCAGGCCGGACCCCCAGATCCTTCATCGCTTTGAGATAAACTGCGGGATTGGGCTTGGAATGTCCTACCTGATCGGCCCCTGCCAGGGCGTCGAAATAACTGGTAATGCCAAGGGCGGCCAGAGTGTCCCGGATAACCCCAATGGCGGAAGAAGAGGCAAGTCCAATAGCAATTTCTTCCCGGCGCAGCTGCTGCAAAAGCTCTACTACCCCGTCGATGGGGGGCAGATTTGTTGCAGAGTGAAAGAAAGCGTGAAGTCTGTCCACATAACCGTGGATGTAGGATTCCGCGGATCCTGTGAGATGATAGCGTGAAATGGCCCACTCCCAAAAGGTGACCTCATCCTTGCCGATGAAAGGGGTAAACTCCTCCCAGGTCAGAGAAAAGCCCAAAGGGGCACAGAAATCACCCAGCACCTGAAAATGGATGGGTTCCGAATCGATGAGCACCCCATCCATATCAAAAACAACGGCCTTGCATCCCTTTTTTTGAAACAAGCTCCCCATAAACGTCCTCGCTTTGCTGTAGATTTTACACTGTTCATTATACAAGATGCCGTGAACATTGGGCAGATGGCAATATAGCCAAAGATTTCTCACAAGGGAAAAGACAAGTTAGCGCAACTCCAATCATTTACAGAAAAACCAAAGAGGGGTATAATGAGACAAGCAAAACTAAAGGAAGTGGAAAGCATGTTGTCGGATATAAAAGCCCAGGCCAGGACCGCGATAGAGGAACTGGTGGAGGGCGCAAAGCTGCAAAAGGGCCAGATTGTGGTGGTGGGCTGCTCCTCCAGCGAGATCGGCGGACAGAAGATCGGCTCTGATAGCCATGTAGATTTGGCAGCGGCGGTTTTTGAGGAAATTTATGATGTGGTGAAGGCCCACGACCTCTATCTGGCGGCCCAGTGCTGCGAGCACCTTAACCGTGCGCTGATCGTGGAAAAGGAATGCGCCAAGGCATACGGCCTGGACATCGTCAATGTGGTACCGCAGCCCAAAGCGGGAGGCTCCTTTGCCACCGCGGCTTATGCCCATTTCTCCCATCCGGTGGCGGTGGAGCATCTAAAGGCCCACGCCGGACTGGATATCGGCGGCACCCTCATCGGCATGCATCTGAGGGAAGTGGCGGTGCCCCTGCGCATCAGCATCCAGTATATTGGCAAAGCCCATATTCTTTTAGCCCGGACACGTCCAAAATTTATCGGCGGTATCCGCGCCCACTATGACGAAGCTCTTCTGTAGTATCGCCATTGTCAAGAGAACAAGGGGAGAAAAGGGCTGTCCTTGCTGAAGAACTCTGCTTTTTCGCTTTTTTCCCGCATTTTTCCTCCCTTTGTTTTTTCAAAAGCTGAGATGATCGTTGTTGTGAACGCACAGCATTTTTCCCTTATTGTGGAGTATTTTTGGTCAAGTATAAGCGAAATGATTTCTTTTTTAACTGGAAATATCAGTAAGATTGACATTGAAAGTTGAAATGATATAATAAATATAAGCGTTTTCAGAATTTTTTAGTGAAGGAGCGTTTTATATGAGGGCAAAAAAGAATATTGCCTTGGATACATATTATACACTGATCTCTAAGGAGAGCGGCAAGGCGATACAAGCGACAGCGGATGAAAAGGTGGTCATGTTTGCCGCTTCTGGTGAGGACAGCCAGCAGTGGAAGCTGGAAGGCAATGATGAATACTATAAGATGATCAACAAAGCCACCGGCAAAGCCCTGGATGCCACCCTTTCCGGTACAGACAACGGCGTTCGGATCTGCCAATTTGACAGCGCGGATGCGGATAATCAGCTTTGGGCTTTGGAGGAAAGCGTTGACGGCAGCTACAAGATCAAAAGCAAGGTATCGGGCAAATGCATTGACGTGGTGGATATGTCCAAAGAGGACGGCGCCCTCCTGCAGATTTGGGAGGATGTAGACGGTGACAACCAGCGCTGGATGCTGCAAGAAGTAGCGGTAAAAAAGACTGGAACCACCAAAACTGCAAAGAAACCAGCGGCAAAAACGGCATCCAAGCCCGCTGCAAAAAAGACGGCGGCCAAAACATCCAAGACGGCAAAGGCTCCGGCAAAATCGACGGCCAAGAAGGCTGCCAAGGCAGAGGAACCGCAAAAGGCAGCTGCCGCCGCAAAAACGCCCAATAAGGCATCCCAGAAGAAATCAACTGAAAAATAAATGCTTTTGCGCCCCCTCCCTGGAGGGGGCCTTTTTGTTTCAAAAGTGCTAAAGATATCCCTATCATTTTATCAACGTTTGACCATATAAGAGAAAAAGAGAAAGAATTTTCTCTTTTTTCTATCAGCTTATTGACTTTTTCTCCTGGATTTCTATAATTATTCTTGAAAAGTCATATAAATATCACCTAAATATACCAACATAGAAGTCAGGAGTGTTGATTATGTCTCATGTATTTATCACCCCATCCCAGATTTTGAGCGGCGCCGGCGCCCTGGAGGATGCGGCGTCAACGATTGCCGGCCTGGGGAAAAAGGCATTGATTGTCACCGACAGCGTGATGGTAAAGCTGGGCAATGTGAAAAAGGTCACCGATGTCCTGGATGGCTGTGCAACAGCGTACGCTATTTATGACGGCATCAACAGTGAGCCTACAGATAAGATGATTGAAACCGGCCTGTCCCAGTATCAAAAAGAAAGATGCGATTTTCTCATCGCCGTAGGCGGAGGAAGCCCTATGGATTCTATGAAGGCCATTGCCATGCTCTCGGCAGGAGGCGGACGGATCACTGAGTATATGGGGAAAAATGTCACCTTCGCCCTGGCGCCGATGGTGGCCATTCCCACCACAGCGGGAACCGGCTCGGAAGCTACCCAGTTTACCATTATTACCGATACAGAAAACGATGTGAAAATGCTCCTAAAAGGGCCCAGCCTTATGCCGGACCTTGCCATTATTGACCCGCAGTTTACAATGACCGCGCCGGCCAAGATTACAGCGGCCACCGGTATGGATGCCTTGACCCATGCGGTAGAGGCCTTTACCTCCAAGAAAGCCCAGCCGCTTTCCGACACCTTTGCGGTTTCTGCGGTGCAGAGAATCTTTGCGAATTTACTGACCGCATTCCGCCAGCCGGACAATGAGACGGCCCGCACCGAAATGGCATTGGCAGCCCTAGAGGCCGGCATTGCCTTTAACAACTCTTCTGTCACCATTGTCCACGGCATGAGCCGTCCCATTGGCGCCTTATTCCACGTAGCCCACGGCATTTCCAATGCCATGCTGTTAGAGACCTGCCTGTCTTATGTAGTGGATGGCGCGCTGGATCGCTTTGCCTTCCTGGCAAAGGCGTGCCACATCGTCGATGAAGCTGCCGATAACGAGACAGCGGCCAGGGCGCTGATTGACAGGATTGCAAAATTGGCGAAGGATTTGGAAATCCCCACCCTGGAGGAATACGGCATCGACCGGGATGCGTTTTATAAAGCGATTCCCAAGATGGCGCAGGATGCCTTTGCCAGCGGCAGTCCCTCCAACACCCGAAAGAACATTACTCCAGCGGATATGGAGATGCTTTATGACCGGCTTTGGAAGTAAATAAAAAAATAAAGGGCAACCGGCTTGTCAGCTGGTTGCCCTTTTGGTTAGTTGGCGTGTTTGGGAAATTTCCGCCTTCCGAACAAAGAAATCTGAACCTGGGACAGGGTGAACTCCCGAGGGAACAGATGCTTTGCCAAAACGATGGCGGAGATGATGACGCCGCCCACAGCGAAGGAACGGATGGGAACTACAAAAACGCAGGAGAGAAGAAAACAAAGGAAGGAAGCAATGACCCGGCAGCTGTGGGGGCGGATGGTGACCCCGATGGAGAAAAAGATAAAGACGCCGGCCAGATACCAGACCATATTGCTGTAAAGGCAGAGGGAAAGGAGCACGCCAAAGGAGGTGGCGATGGCCTTCCCGCCGTGAAAACGGGCAAAGGGGGAAAAGGCATGTCCCAATACAGGGGCAGCCATCACCAGGGCAAAGGGGAAACGATGAAAATCCAAGCTGGTCAGGGCGAGAAAGACAGGGAAAAACCCTTTCGCCATGTCAAGGAGCAGACAGATCAGCCCCATGACAGGCCCCACCAACTTAAAAACGTTGGCGGTTCCAGGATTGTGGTCGTCGCTGTCCTCCACGATGTCCACTTTGGAGAAAAGACGGGGAAGGAGAGCGCTGTAAAGAATGCTGCCAGAGAAGAACCCGGCAACAATATAAAACAGGAAAATCCAGATCATATGGCCTCCTTTACTGCCCCGCTAACTGCTGGGCGAGATCGCAAATCTGGCTTGCGGCACGGGGATTGGTATGGTTTCGCTGGGCATGGAGCATTTGGCCGAGAACCTGGGGGTCGGTAGTGACCCGCTGGGCAAAATCCAGCTGGCGCTGGATATCCTCATCATAGAAAGACATGCCCCGTGAGGAAAAGAACTGCGCGTTTCTAGTTTCGCAGCCTGGAATCGGGCTTGTGTGTATCAAAGGGATATTTTTGACAGCCGCCTCGGTGCTGGTGAGCCCCCCTGGTTTTGTAAATATGACGTCGCAGGCATCCATATAACGGCTGACCTCATTGGTGAAGGGGATGGCGCGGACGTTGCTGCGGCCTTCAAATTGCTTTTGCAGCTTGGCCAGCAGTGTTTCATGCCTGCCGCATAAAATGGCGACAAATACCCCGTCGCCATGACGCTGCAGGATAGCTTCGGTCATTTCTCCCAGCTTTCCAAAGCCCATACTGCCGGACATGAGCAGATAGACCGGTTTATCCTGGGGCAGTTCCAGCAGCCGCCTGGCGTATTTCTTGTCTCCCTTCTGGCAGAAACACTCCCGTACAGGGATGCCATAGGGCAGCAGCTTTTCCCGCGGCAGGCCCTTTTCGGCGAATTCACCGATCAGATCCTTATGCGGCAGGATATACCTGTCCAGCTCCGTCTCTTCCCAGAAGGGGATGCAGGTATAGTCGGTGGCAATGGCAATGGTGCGCGCGCGTAGCCGCCCCTCACGCTTGAGGCTGGTCAACACTTCCGCCGGGAAAAGGTGGGAGGTGATAACCACATCGAAAGCATGCTGAGAAAGATACTCGTCAATGGCATGGCGATAAAGCCGATTCATGAAATA
>CAJFSX010000058.1 GCA_904419775.1 Candidatus Pararuminococcus gallinarum
CTTTAACCTGCGGTTGCGGTTGCGCACCTGCAGAAAGGCCAGCTGGCAAAAAAGAAGCTCCTCAAAGATCAACCGATTTTTGGCAATCTCCATGGCTTCCCGGTCTGGAGGAAAATGAATGTTCTGGACAGCGTAGGATTTATGGCAAAGGTGATATTTCTCCCGCAGGTCTTTTGGCAGAGGGTCTTCCAGCATCCCCTTCATTTCATCCAGCGCCTGGCGGATATTTTCTCTGATAAGCTTGGAGGAAAGCCCCTCGGTCAGCGGATAGATGGGAATAAGGCCCTCCCCTTCTCCCAAGCGGAATATCAAGGGAGAGGCCATCGTCCTCTTGGTGAGAGTTCCTTCTACCTTGCCGTAAAAAATGTATTCCTCACCGATTTTCAGCCCTTCCACCGTAAACTTGGTGTTGAAAAAGGTGATAACCATGTCGCTGCTGTGATCGGTGACCACCACCTTGAACAGGGAAAGGCCCCTGCGGATACGCTGTTCTCCGGTTTTGGAAACTACAGCGGCGCGGACAGGAACTGCCTCTTCTCGGGGCGCCCCAGCGATGGAGACAGGCTGGGTCAGATCGATATAGGATCGTGGGTAATGTTCCAGCAGGGTAGCAAGATCGGTAATCCCCAGCTTCTCATAAAGCTTGGCCCGCTTTTCTCCCACTCCCTTCAGATAGCGGATATCTTTATGCGGTTGCATCCTTTCCCCCCTTGAGCAAAAAAGGAGGGGATTTCCCCTCCTTTTGATAGGTAAAGTGGTTATTCCACCGAAATCATGTAGTAATACACCGGCTGGCCGCCGTTAATTAGTGTCACCTCAATGTCGTCGGGAAGCTTGGCCTTTAGCGCTTCCAGCACCTCCTCGGCTTGCTCATCGGAGACATCAGCGCCGTAGTAGAGGGTGACAAAGCTGGAATCCCGATGGAGCAGGGCCCGGGTCAGTTTGATCAGTGCATGGCTCAGATCCTTGTCGGTAAAGGCCAGTTTTCCATTATCAAGAGCCAACAGGTCGCCCTTTTTGATATTGTGGCCGTCATAATCGGAATCCCGGGCCGCAAAGGTAATCAGACCTGTCTCTACCCTTTCGTATGCCTTCATCATGGTCATCTGGTTGTCTGACACATTCAAATCCGGGTCAAACGCCAGCATTGCGGCCACACCCTGAGGAATGGTCCGGGTCTGCAGCACGTAAACCTTCCGATCTGCGAGCTTGATGGTCTGTTCCGCAGCCATGATAATATTTTTATTGTTGGGCAGGACAAACACATTCTTGGCCGGCGTGGCATGGATGGCCTTGAGGATGTCATCTGTAGAGGGATTCATGGTCTGGCCGCCGCTGACCACCTGATTGACGCCCAGGTCAGAGAACAGCTGGCTGACTCCATCTCCTACCGCTACCGCCACAAAGCCAAACTCAGTATCAGGATCCACCGCCACATAGGTGTCCTCTTCCTGTTCCTTTTTGGCGGCCGCCTTCTTGCCGGCAAATTGCAGACGCATGTTATCAATTTTAATATTGGTGAGCATTCCATAGTCCAAAGCATGCTGTAATGCCTTTCCTGGATTGTCGGTGTGGACGTGAACTTTGATAATATCATCGTCATCCACTACGACCACACAGTCGCCAATGGATTCCAGGTAGGCCCGCAGCGCCAAAGGATCATTCTGATTCTCTTTGCTGATGATAAACTCTGTGCAATAGGTATAGGTGATATCCCCTTCATAATCGCCAATGGCGTTAGATGCTTCCGCCTTGGATGCGGACGTCTTTTTCTCCTCTTCCTTAGAAGGGATGATAACGCCATCCCGGAAGACGCTCATCATCCCCTCAAAGATGATCACCAGTCCCCGGCCGCCGGCATCCACGACACCGGCTTTTTTCAATACCGGAAGCATTTCCGGCGTCTGTGCCAGAGCGTCCTCAGCCGCAGAACATATTTCCTGCCATACATACACCGGATCATCGTTTTCCTCCGCCGCTTGGGCAGCCCGTTCCGCAGCCAGCCGGGCCACCGTCAGAATGGTTCCCTCCGTTGGCTTCATCACCGCTTTATACGCCGCTTTGACGCCCTGATCTAACGCAGCGGCCAAATCCCGGCCGTCGGCCTCCGTCTTTCCGCGCAGACCTTTGGAAAGGCCGCGGAAAAGCAGCGACAAAATGACGCCGGAGTTCCCTCTCGCGCCCCGCAATAAGGCGGAAGAAGCCACCGAGGCCACCTCACCAATGGCGTCAGGACGATCCATCACCGCAAGTTCCCTGGCTGCCGATGAGATGGTCATGGACATATTGGTTCCTGTGTCCCCATCGGGCACGGGAAATACATTCAGTTCATCCACCTGCTGTTTTTGATTGACAATATGATTAGATGCCGAAAGCAATGCATCTCGAAATATCTGGCCTGTTATCACCGTGATCAGCACTCCCTTTAAATTCAGTCCGATTTCCTCTCCCTAATGTCATTCAGCCTTCATACCGTCGACATAGACGTTGACTTTGAGCACATCCAATCCGGTAGCATCCTCAACAGTATATCTGACTTTATTGACAATACTTTTGACAATCGCGGCAATATTCAGTCCGTAGGTCACGATGATATGCATATCAATGGTCAATTTGCCGCCGTTTTGGCGAATCCGAATTCCTTTGTCCGGCGCGTCTTTTTTGCTCAGCAGAGAGCGGAACCCTTGGGATGGCGTAGAGTTGACCATGCCCACAACGCCGAAGCATTCCGAAGCAGCTTTGCCTGCCAAATTGGCAATAAACTCCTGGGAAATCTCAATGGTTCCCAGATGATTCTCAATTTTGATCATAAAAGCCCCTCCTCACTTCATTTGATTCCAGATGGGGAATTTTCATAAAAATACTGCGGAAATATTCTTATATATTGTACCAACTTTTTGCAGATAAATCAATTGCTCACAGGAGAATTCTTCCATTTCATCTATTTTTTCCGCCTTGTGCCTATAAAAATTCTGCCTTATAATGAAGGTATGCTCTGTATATAGGATTTTTGCAGAAATTATTCTTGATGAGAGAGGAAGGTTTTACCATGCGCCTTAAATACGATGTGGACACCAAAATTTTGTTCCAGATCGGAGACCCGTTGGACCAATGCTGTGCCACCTATCTGCATAATGCCTTATATGAATTTGCCAATATCAACGCTGTCAACCTTTCTGTTCCCGTACCTAAAGGAGGCCTTGGCGATTTTGTCAAAGCCGCCAAGACTATCCATGCCGCAGGCTTTGACCTGACCATGCCCCACAAAACCGATATCATCCCCTTTCTGGACGAATGCGACCCGGCGAGCCGTGCCTTTAAATGTGTCAACCACGTCAAAATTGCCGATGGACGTCTTATCGGCGTTGGGCTGGATGGAGCGGGAATGGGGCTCTCCCTTCAATACGAGATGGGGGATATTTCCGGACGGCACGCATTGATTATCGGAGCCGGAGCGGTCGCCGGCCCCATTGCCGCCGACCTATGCAGCCGAGGGGTTAAAAAGTTTACCATCGTCAACCGCACCCTGGAAAAAGCACAATATGTCGCCGACACCCTCCGGAATATTTACGGTGTGGAGACCTCTTTTGGACCCTTTAGCGAAGAGTTTCTCTCCTCCGTCGCCCCAGAAATCTCCCTGGCTGTCCAATGTACCTGTCTGGGAGGAGGCTCCCATTGGGGCCAGTTCCCCCACCTGGGTTTTATCTCCCGCCTGCCTAAAAACTGCATTGCGGCCGATGTCCTCTACCCCACCACCGATTTCCTAGAAGAAGCTAAAAGGCAGGGGCTTCCCACTGTCAGCGGCAAAGGGATGCTCTATCAGCAGCAGCTGGCCATGATGGAGTTTTATTTTGGCGTCAAACTGGGGGCAGATGCCTTGCAGGAAGCCAAGGAGGCGCTGGAGGTCGCCATCGCTATGCGGACAATCCGTAATGAAAAAATGAAAGAACAATAAAAAGTTTTATAAAATAAGGGTGGGGAATCAAAGATTCCCCACCCTTGTTTTCTGTTCTTTTTTGATGCTCTCTTCACTTGCAAGAGGATGATTTTCGGTCTTTCGTCCTACCTTGGCTCAACAATAAGCTTCATGGCGGTCCGTTCTTCCCCATCAATTTCCACATTGGCGAAAGCTGGAATACAGATCAAATCGATTCCGGCGGGAGCCAAATAACCCCTGGCAATTGCCACCGCCTTGACCGCCTGGTTGGAAGCCCCAGCCCCAACTGCCTGAACTTCCACCGCGCCTTTTTCACGAATGACACCCGCTATCGCACCTGCAACTGAATTTGGTATGGATCTTGCTGAAACTTTAAGAATTTCCATAATAATCCCCCTTGCCGTAGCTATAGCTGTTATACAAATCCGCAATTAAATAATAGCGTATTTTCGTGCAAATTGCAAGAGTTCGAGGAAATAATCGTTAATTATTGAATGTTTAGTCGAAAAATTTTGTCTGTTTTGCCGTTTTTTTCATCAATTTCGAAAATTACACCGCCTAATTTGCACGGATCAGTTCCATTTTCGAAGCGTACGGGAAGATGTGTGCGCATTTTGTACAACGCAATTTCGGGTTTGACACCCAAAACGGAGTGAATCGGGCCGGTCATCCCCAGGTCGGTAATATAGCCGGTACCTTTGGGGAAAATGGCCTCATCCGCTGTCTGCACATGGGTATGGGTGCCAAATACAGCGCTCACCCGTCCGTCTAAATGGTAGGCCATGGCAATTTTCTCCGCCGTGGCCTCTGCATGAAAATCCACCAAAATAATGGGCGTGTCTATTTTCTCCAAAATCCTGTCAACGCAGTCAAAAGGGCTCTCCACCGCATCCATATACACCTGACCCAAGAGGTTGATGACCGCCACCGAATGAGGAAAAGCGTCAAAAATGTAGTAGCCCTCTCCCGGGGCATCCGGGTGGAAATTGGCCGGACGGATTACGCCGTCCCGCCGTTCATAAATTTCATAGCACTCTCTGCGCCGCAGGGCATGGTTTCCGGTAGTGATTACATCAGCACCGGAAGAAAAGAGAAATTTAGCCGAAGGTGTCGTAATACCATTTCCCTCCGCCGAATTCTCTCCATTGACAATGACCATATCCAAGGCATATTCCTGCCGCAACCTGCTGATCTGGGAGCGGAAGAACTCACAGCCCGCTTTGCCGACTACATCACCAACCGCTAGTATCCTCATGTTTATCCCAACCTTTTTGAATGCCGGTTACGAGCCCAGCCTTTATTGTCAAATAAAAAGAGGGCTGGAAAACCCGGCCCTCTTTCCTGCTCAAATTATTTCGCATACTCGATTGCCCGGTTTTCCCTGATCACATTGACCTTGATCTGTCCAGGGTATTCCAGTTCACTTTCAATCTTTTTCACAATTTCCCGGGCCATCAGAACCATCTGGTCATCGTTGACAGCATCGGGTTTGACCATAATGCGAATCTCACGGCCAGCCTGGATGGCATAGGATTTTTCAACTCCGTTAAAGGAGCTGGCGATTTCCTCCAGTTTTTCAAGCCGTTTGATATAATTTTCCAAATTCTCGCGTCGCGCGCCAGGACGGGCTGCGCTGATCGCATCAGCCGCCTGTACCAGGCAGGCCACGATGGTTTTGGCCTCCACATCCCCATGATGGGCGGCGATAGCGTGGATAACCTCGTTATTTTCCTTATACTTCTTCGCAATGTCCACACCGATATCCACATGGGAGCCTTCCATCTCATGGTTGAGCGCCTTTCCGATATCGTGGAGCAGTCCTGCACGTCGGGCTGTATTCACGTCGGCCCCCAACTCTGCCGCCATCATGCCGGCAATGTAGGCAACCTCAATAGAATGATCCAACACGTTTTGTCCATAGCTGGTGCGGTAACGCATCCGGCCTAACAAACGGACCAACTCCGGATGGATACTGTGAACGCCGGTTTCCATAACGGCACGTTCGCCGTCCCGTTTGATCTTGGCCTCCACTTCCTTGCGGGATTTTTCCACCATTTCCTCAATACGTGTGGGATGAATGCGGCCGTCTGTAATAAGCTTTTCCAGAGACAGGCGGGCGATTTCACGCCGCACTGGGTCAAAACTGGAAAGGGTAATGGCTTCCGGAGTATCATCGATAATGAGATCCACGCCGGTCAGGGTTTCCAGGGCGCGGATGTTGCGGCCTTCCCGGCCGATAATGCGGCCCTTCATCTCATCGTTGGGTAGCGGTACTACCGACACGGTAGCCTCGGATACATGCTCAGCTGCACAACGCTGAATGGCCAGGGAAACAATTTCCCGCGCTTTTTGATCGGCCTCATCTTTGAGCTGAGACTCCATATTATCAATGCGGACAGCTTTCTCATGTACCAATTCGTCTTCCAAGTTCTGCAACAGGTACTCTTTGGCCTGCTCAATGGTGAAGCCAGAAATCCGCTCCAGCATTTCAAACTGGCGTTTTTTGACTTCTTCTGCCTCTTCCAGGCGATGTTGGGCATCCTGGATCTTTTTCTGCAAGGCTTCTTCCTTTTTTTCGAAGTTTTCCAGCTTCCGGTCCAGGTTTTCTTCCTTTTGATTGATACGGCGCTCCTGACGCTGGACTTCTGAACGTCTGTCCTTGACCTCTTTTTCCGCCTCGGAACGCATCTTGTAAATCTCATCCTTGGCTTCCACCAAAGCTTCTTTTTTCTTGCTTTCTGCTGCTTTTATCGCGTCGGAAACCAGCCGTTTCGCCTCGTCTTCCGCGGACATGATCTCGGCTTCTGCAACTTTGCGTCTATAAGTAACGCCCAGGAAAAAGGCGGCAACACCAACCACAACAGCAACAACAATGCATACAATGATTGTTATGACATCCATGAAACTACATTGAACCTCCTTTGCAAATAAATTTTTCATCATCAAAATTTTGTAATGTATAATGTTTGCAAATTCCCGGGCAGTACCGGAACCATGTGAATTTTTCAGCCATGCCTCGCCAAGAATCATACGTCGGCCGGACTTCTTCTTCCTCCTGTGATAAATCCTTCACAGGCAAACACGTTCTCCACTCTCTACGGATCATATCCGCTGAAAGTCCCCGGAGATCTACCGGGAAACCTTTTATTTTTTGCGTAAAAAATCTACACAAAAACGATACAAATATCACTTTTTGTATGGAAAAAATACCAAAAAGTATAAAAGTACAAATTTATACATTATATATTTATATTATATCCGTCTCAGGCACTATGTCAAGAAATTTGTAGTGTTGACATTGGCTTTTGATCATGCTAATATTATTTTATTCAGAATTTATTACAACTATATACAGAACAACATGTTGATAAGGAAGGTTTGTCCCTATTTCCCCTGGCAGAGAGAGAGCGTCACCGGCTGCAAGCGCTTTTGAGTGGGAGCGGGCAAATTACCACCCTTGGAATGCGCATCAGGTTTTCCGAGTGCGCCGTGAAGTCTCGTTACGGCTCAATTAAGGTGGCGTACCGCAAGGTGCGCAAACTGGGTGGAACCGTGGAGACGCGACATGATACGCAAGCTTCATCCCTGCTGAAGATTTCAGACTGGGATGAAGCTTTTTTGTTACCCTCACACATCATGATGCATGGAAAAATAGAAAAAGGAGTGGATCACAATGATCAAAGTAATGCTCAAAGGCGACGTTGTCAAAGAATTCGACGCCGGTATTACGCCGATGGAAATTGCCAAAAGTCTTGGCGCGGGCCTTTACAAAGCCTGCTGCGCAGCCCATGTAGACGGTGTCCTCACCGACCTGCGCACCCCTCTTACCAAAGACTGCAAGCTGGAACTGCTCACCTTCGATGACAAAGACGGTGCATGGACCTTCCGGCACACCGCTTCCCACATCCTGGCGCAAGCGGTCAAGCGCCTTTTCCCCGAGGCCAAGCTGGCCATCGGTCCTGCCATTGACAATGGTTTTTACTATGATTTTGACGTGGAAAAGCCCTTTTCTCAGGAAGATCTGGTCAAAATCGAGGCGGAGATGAAAAAGATCGTCAAGGAAGCTCTGCCTTTGGAGCGGTTTGAGCTTTCCCCCGACGAGGCCAAGAAGATGATGGAAGAAGCAAACGAACCCTATAAAGTGGAGCTTGTGGAAAAACACGCCTCTGAAGGGGAGCCCATCAGCTTTTTCCGTCAGGGAGACTTTGTGGACTTATGTGCAGGCCCCCATCTTCCGGACACTTCCCGGGTCAAAGCCTTTAAATTGACCTCCACCACCGGAGCCTATTGGCATGGTGATTCCAATCTGCCCATGCTCTGCCGGGTTTATGGTACCGCCTTCCCCAAGGCAAGCCAACTGGAAGAATACCTGGCCGCTGTAGAAGAGGCTAAAAAGAGGGATCACAACATTATTGGCCGCCAGCTGAAATACTTTACCACTTCTGATATTATTGGCCAGGGACTTCCCTTGCTGATGCCCAAAGGCGCCAAGCTCTTCCAAATCCTCAACCGCTATATCCAAGATAAAGAAGAATACGAATATGGTTATCTTATGACCAGAACCCCCTATATGGCCAAATCTGACCTTTACAAGCTCTCCGGCCACTGGGATCACTATAAGGACGGCATGTTCGTTCTGGGAGACGAGGAAAAGGACAAGGAGGTTTATGCCCTGCGTCCCATGACCTGCCCCTTCCAGTACCAAATTTACCTCAGTGAGAAGCATTCTTACCGTGATCTGCCCCTGCGCTATGGTGAAACTTCCACCCTCTTCCGCAATGAAGCCTCCGGAGAAATGCACGGACTTATCCGTGTGCGCCAGTTCACCATCTCTGAAGGCCATCTCATCGTCCGTCCTGACCAGTTGGAGGAAGAATTCAAAAACTGCTTAAAACTAGTCAAAGAGGTCATGACCGACCTGGGACTTATCGATGATTTGACCTACCGTTTCTCCAAATGGGATCCCAACGATCGTGAAAAATACGAAGGAACTCCCGAGATGTGGAATGAGGCGCAGTCCGTTATGCGTCAGATCCTGGATCATCTGGAGCTGGATTATACCGAGGCCGAAGGGGAAGCCGCTTTCTACGGTCCTAAACTGGATATTCAGACCAAGAACGTCCACGGCAAAGAGGATACCCTTATCACCATCCAGATCGATATGATGCTGGCAAAACAGTTCGATATGACCTACACCGACAAAGATAATACCCAGAAATACCCCTATATTATCCATCGTACTTCTTTAGGCTGCTATGAGCGGACCATTGCCATGCTGCTGGAGAAATACGCAGGCGCTCTGCCCATGTGGCTTTCTCCGGTCCAGGCAAAAATCCTGCCGATCAGTGAGCGGCAATTGGATCGCTGCCGTGAGATCCTCAAGGAGCTGCGGGCTGCCGGTCTGCGGGTAGAGTTAGATGAACGCAGCGAGAAAATCGGCTACAAGATCCGGGAAGCACAGCTGGAAAAGGTTCCCTATATGCTCATTGTAGGCGACAAGGAGGCGGAATCCGGGACAGTTTCCGTCCGTTCCAGAAAAGAAGGAGATCTGGGCGCTATCCCCACCGATATCTTTATTAAAATGGCGCAGCGGGAAATTGAGACCAAAGCAAAATAAGAAAAGCATTTCTATCGATAACAGGCCGGAAATTTTTCCGGCCTGTTATTATTTTTCCTTTTCGGTATATACTAAGAATGCCCTTTTCTCGGGCACTTTAAAAATAAAAATAAAAACTGAAATTTTGTGTTGACTTTTGGAATTTTTATTGGTATAATAATCAAGCGTTCTAAAACAGAATAGCGGTGAGATGAGCCATTAGCTCAGCTGGCAGAGCATTTGACTTTTAATCAAAGGGTCCGGAGTTCGAATCTCCGATGGCTCACCAAGCAAAAACCAGATGGAATAAATTCCATCTGGTTTTTTGCTTTTCATCAAATTGACTAAAATCTTTCAAAATTCTTCTCTATCTGAAGGCCACCATATTGTGATATAATGTAAGTACATACTAATAAAGAAAAGGAGTGAAGAACTATGGCCAAATCGCCTTCCTATTTCGGCAAATTCCCCTGCATGCCGGGAGAAAAAAAGCCAACTATGGTTACCAAGGCCGACTGCCCTAAGTTCATCTACACACCGGAAAGGCCCCATGCCAGTGACCTAAACTGGATTTTCGCCAGCACAGATCATCTGACCTGCGGTCAATATCAGCTCGCCCCTGGCAGCACCTTTGATCCTGTAGATGTCCATTCCGGCGATGAAGTATATTATGTGCTGGAAGGCACCGTCACCATGTTCAATCCCAAATTGGGACAGGTTGAGGACGTCTCCGCTGGTGAGGTCATTCTTCTCCCCAAGGAGGCCCCCCATAAGGCCTATAATTTCACCAATAAAAAAGCGGTTATTTTCTTTGTGATCGCGCCCAAGATGTGGGAGGAAAGCGGCCCGCCAGACGGTTATTACGACACCATGAAACTGCTGAAATATGAAAAGGAGGAGGGCAAAGAATGAACATTCAAGATGTGGGAAAATTCCCAGTCGACGGCCCTTCCGCCCGTGCGACCGGTGAACTTTTCAAAGTAACCTCTCAAAACTGCTTGCATACCATCTATGGCAAAACTTATCCCATTAAAATCAATCTGTTTATCAGCAACGATTTTGTCCATGTGGGTGAAATGATTATTCCCTCTGGCGGAACTGGCTCTAGGGCAAGTGAGGTCATTGAATCAGACGGAGACACTGTCCTCTATGTAAAAGAAGGCCCCATTACCTTCTTTATTCCCGCCACCCAAGAAGTCTTCCATGTGGAGGAAGGCGATACCATGTTTATTCCAGAGCATACCCCCTACCAGCTGATCAACTATTCCGATAAAGTGTTGACTGCCGTTTTTACAACTGCTCCCAACCTTTAACAGTCTCTGAAAAGGCCGCTTAGAAGCGGCCTTTTCTTTTTGGCAAAATTCTTCTTTTTTACGGTCTATTCTCAAATGGTTTTCTTTTTATCCCCTGACGTTTTTTGAAAAGTCTATAGTTTATTAACAATTATGTTGTATAATGACATTGTCAAACAGAAAACTATTAGTTAAATTGCATCAAAAATTGTGCTTTATTTCGGATAGATGCAGATCACTCCGCCTATGCGGATGTTGTGGAGGTTTTTCACCTTGATGTTTCATAATAACCCCAGCGGCACTGATGAGCTGGAGCTGCGGCAAAAGCAGCAAACCCTGGTCTGTGTGACCAACCAATACCGATGTGAAAGGCTGATCCGGGCAGGACGGGTTGTTGCAGACCTCTCCAATACCGACCTGAACGCTCTTCACATTGCGAGTCCTTCCCTTCCCGCTAACGGTGATGCATTGGAGCATCTATTCGATGTTTCTAAGCAAAACAACGCTGTCATGACGGTCTATTATGACAGTGATTCCCTCAAATGCCTGATTCGGTATATCCGTGAAAATCGGGTAGCTAATGTGATTACTGGTATGCCGCAGCAGGAAAACAGCATTCTTCAAAAATTGTGGCGCAAATTTCGCAATAAAAACATAGGATTTTATACAGTGGATTCAGAAGGTGAACTGCATCCGGTAGAATTAAAAGAAGTATAATCCTACATAAGCCGCCTTCCAAACTTGGTTTGGCTAGGAGGCTGTCTTCCCTTTTTTATTTTTTCTGGAAATGGAGGCCTGGCCATGCCGTCGAGTATCCAAAAAGAAGAATTTCTCAGCGTCAATCAAAAAAATAAAATTGCCTACTATATATGGTCTCCACAAGAAGGTCCTGTCAAGGGCATCGTGCAGATTTCTCATGGTATGTGCGAATATGTTTTCCGTTACAATGATTTTGCCAACTTCCTTTGTGACCATGGTTTTATCGTGTGCGGCAACGATCATCTCGGTCACGGGGCTTCTGTGCTCCCAGGGGATCCCATGGGCTTCTTTGACTACGAAGGAGGCCACAACCTACTTTCGCAGGATTTGAAAATCCTGACAGATATTATGAAAGCTCGCTATGGCAATCTTCCTTATTTTCTGCTGGGGCACAGTATGGGTTCCTTTGTAGCGAGAGACTATATGTCCAAATTTGCTTTTGGCCTGGATGGTGTCATCCTCAGCGGTACAGCCGGCCCCAATCCCCTGATTGATCTGGGCATCTCTATAGCGGAAAGTCAGATCTCCTCCAAAGGACCTAAAGCTAAAAGTGCCAAATTGGATAAGCTTTTCTTCAGCGGTTATAACAAAAGGATCCGTACGCCGAGAACCAAGTTTGATTGGCTCTCCCGCGATGAAGAGGCAGTGGAAAAATATGTGCAAGATCCTTGGTGTGGTTTTCTCTTTACAACAACCGGTTTCCGGGATGAGGCGACTCTGCTGAAAAAGGTTAATCACAGCCTGTGGGCAAAAACCATTCCTGTCACCCTACCTGTCTTTATATTTTCCGGTGATCAGGATCCTGTAGGTGGTTATGGAAAAGGAGTGGCCAAGGTTTACCGTCAGCTTCTCCGCGCAGGGGTTAAAGATGTAACCCTCAAGCTCTATGAGGGAGGCCGCCATGAGATGCTCAACGAAACCAATCGTCAGGAGGTCTATATGGATGTCTTAGATTGGCTGAATCTGCATCTCCCCAATGTCCATGAGGCGGATATCTCAGAGGATATACCTCCAGCGGAGGAAGCTTGCTGATTGATTATATCATGGAATACTCTTGTGCTTTTCAAGCAAGGCTAGTTGAAAAAACAACTGGCCTTGCTTATTTATTTTCCACCATTTTCTTCTCTCAAATATAGACAAATGCATAAATATTGCTATATTTTCATAGTTAATACGACAAAAATACATAAAATATTCATAATCATTTGCGGCGAGCAGATTGTTATGATAATATAAATAACAAGGTAACAAATGGATTTTTTCCATAAAGTTTGGA
>CAJFSX010000059.1 GCA_904419775.1 Candidatus Pararuminococcus gallinarum
CAGTTTTAGCAAAATTCACGATGAAACTTGTTTTTTTTTCTTCATATTGAACGATAGCGCCTTGAATTACGTACTCATTTGAGATATAATTTGAAACTGTAAGAAACTAAACTGTAGAGGGAGCGTGGAACATGTATAAGATAGTAAAAAAGCGTCAGCTTAACGACATGGTCACCCTGATGGAAGTTGAGGCGCCGTTTGTTGCTAAAAAAGCTGAAGCTGGGCAGTTCATCATCTTCCGTGTGGATGAATTTGGTGAGCGCATCCCGCTGACAATTGCTGATTATGACCGTGAGAAGGGGACAGTTACCATCATTTTTCAGGCCGTCGGTAGATCTACAAAGTTGCTGTCGGAACTGAATGAGGGAGATTCTATCCATGATTTTGTAGGCCCCTTGGGTAAGCCCACGGAACTAGATGGGTATAAAAAGGTATGTGTGATTGGCGGCGGTGTTGGATGTGCTATTGCTTATCCTTCAGCCAAAGCTCTTTTCAACAAGGGTGCTGAAGTGGACATCATCGCCGGTTTCCGGAGCAAGGATATTGTTATTCTGGAAGATGAGATGAAAGCGGTTTCTAATCACTACTATATCACCACCGATGACGGAAGCTATGGTGAAAAAGGATTTGTCACCGATAAGCTTAAACAGCTCATCGAGTCTGGTAATCAATACGATCTGGTTATCGCGATTGGCCCCATCCCTATGATGAAATTTGTGTCCTTGACAACAAAACCTTATGGAATCAAAACCTTGGTAAGCCTGAATCCCATCATGATTGATGGTACCGGAATGTGCGGAGGATGTCGTGTAACTGTGGGGGGCAAAACAAAGTTTGCCTGCGTTGATGGCCCGGATTTTGATGGCCATGAGGTCGATTATGATGAGTTGATGAAGCGCAACTCTTTCTATAAAGGGGAAGAGCAGCACGACGCCACCCATATTTGCCGTTTACTGGGAGGAAATCACAATGCCTAATATGTCTTTACATAAAGTTCCAATGCCGGAACAGGATCCCAATGTACGCAATAAAAACTTTCAAGAGGTTGCTTTGGGCTATACAGAAGAGATGGCCATAGAGGAGGCGGGACGGTGCCTACACTGCAAACACATGCCCTGCGTCTCCGGCTGTCCAGTTAATGTCCGGATTCCTGAGTTTATTGCAGAGGTTGCCGCTGGCAACTTTGAGAAAGCTTATGAAATTGTCGCTTCTACCAACGCCTTGCCTGCCATCAGCGGCCGTGTCTGTCCTCAGGAGTCCCAATGTGAGGGCAAATGTGTCCGGGGTATTAAAGGCGAGCCGGTGGCTGTGGGTCGCTTAGAGCGCTTTGTTGCCGACTGGTATATGAAAAATGTAAAAAAGGATACTACTAAGCCTGAAAGCAACGGCCATAAAGTAGCGATTGTCGGTGCAGGACCTTCTGGTCTGACCTGCGCTGGTGATTTGGCAAAATTGGGATATGAGGTTACCATCTTTGAAGCGTTCCACACTCCGGGCGGTGTTTTGGTTTATGGTATTCCTGAGTTTCGTCTGCCGAAATCTATTGTAGCTTCTGAAATTGATGGCCTGCGTAAACTGGGCGTCAATGTCATGACCAATATGGTTATCGGACGTGTACTTTCCATTGACGATATTTTTGAAATGGGATTTGAAGCAGTGTTTATCGGTTCTGGTGCTGGTTTGCCCAGTTTCTTGGGAATCGAAGGGGAAAGCCTCTTGGGTGTTTATTCAGCCAATGAATATCTGACCAGAATCAATCTGATGAAAGGCTACCTGGAGGATTACGACACACCGGTGCATAAGGCAAAAAATGTAGCAGTCGTTGGCGGTGGCAACGTAGCGATGGATGCGGCCCGCTGTGCTAAACGTATGGGTGCAGAAAACGTTTATATTGTATATCGCCGGTCTGAAGCTGAAATGCCCGCGCGTGCTGAAGAAATCCATCACGCAAAGGAAGAAGGAATTATCTTTAAATTCCTGACCAATCCAGTGAAGGTGTTGGGTGATGAGGCTGGACATGTTCGGGCGCTGGAGTGCTTGGAAATGCAGCTGGGCGAGCCGGATGCTTCTGGCAGACGGCGTCCGGTGGCAATTGAAGGCTCTAACTTTGAATTGCCGGTGGATAGCGTGATTATGGCGATCGGAACTTCTCCCAACCCGCTGATCCGTACAACTACCAAGGGTATTGAGGCCAACAATCACGGTTGTTTGGTTGTAGACGAGAGCATGTGTACCACCAGAGAAGGCGTTTACGCTGGTGGTGATGCTGTTACCGGTGCCGCAACTGTCATTTTGGCTATGGGTGCAGGAAAGACAGCCGCTGCCTCTATTGATAAATATATCAAAGAGAAAAATCAATAATCTATTTTTATGAACGCAAAAAGACAGGCATGCGCCTGTCTTTTTGTTTTGTATTATATTAGTTTTTAGTAGCCTTGAAAATAGCAGTTGATGTGAGATATATGCCAGTGATCAATAGAGAAGGGTTATGTCCATGAAAGAGGAAAAGCCAGATGGAAAAAGACAAAAGAGGTAGGAGAAAAAGAAGAGAAACAGTAGAAGTGATCTTTTCTGTTTTTTGACATCCTCTCATTTGAAGAAACTGTGTAAGTAGCCTGCCTCCGTCTAGAACTCCAATGGGTAAAAGGTTAAAAGCACCCAAAACTAAATTGACTGCTGCGGATACAGCCAGCGGCAGACTTTGGTGAAATGATAAGCACCATAGACAGACAGCGGCACAGATAAAATTGGCCAGCGGGCCAGCCAGGGTAATAGAAATTTCCTGGCCATAGCTTTGAATCACTGTTTCCTCAGCAGATACACGAATGCCAAAGGGCAAAAGAGAGATAGAGAGGATCTTCTTTTTCCACCAAATCATTATGATAAGATGAGCCGCTTCGTGCAAAAAGATGGATCCGAAAAAAAGGGGATAAAACTGCTGGCGATCCATGATAAGGAATAAATATAGTATGGCGAAGAACCAGATGGAAAGGTGAAGTCTGGTATTACGTATCCGAAATGTCAGCATGAACGGCTCCTATATAAGCAAGATAGGGATTCACATAGACCCCATTAATTTTGAGATCAAGATGGACGTGATTTCCGGTAGAGAGCCCAGTAGATCCAACCCGAGCGATCCAGTCTCCTTGGCGCACCACCGTTCCCACTTGGGCAGTAATACTTTCACAGTGATTGTAGACGGACTCAAAGCCATTTTGATGAGCAACAACAATATAATTACCATAGATCTCAGATTCTCCAATTTCCTTGACAGTTCCGGGTAGGATAGCTCGAATGGGGGTGTTATTAGGAGCCGCAATGTCAAGGCCGGTGTGAAAGTCTAGTTCTCCCGTAATAGGATGAATCCGATAACCATAGGGAGAGGTAATGGTACCGTCTACAGGTGATATAGGGGTTGCTGTCACAAAAAAGGGGGACAATGCTGTCCCCTCTGGTGCTGGCCATTTTTGTTTTTCCATTGGTTTTGTAGTATCTAAGGATACATAGGATACGCTATGCTGTCCTCCAGCACCTGATTCTTGAGGATGAGAAGCCTCGCTGTTTTCTGCATTTTCAGAGTTCTTCTCTTCTTCTGATTTTGATTGGCCCTCCTCTGTATCTTCGTCCTGCTGTGGAGCCAAGGCAAACTGGTCTGGAATTTGGGCCAGCTCTTTTTCCAGCTGATTCATTTTATCCGCATAGTCTTGCGGGTTGTTCATTTCCACCTGGAGATTTTCGGGTGTCACAAGATTTTGGTAATAAGAGCGCACAGTTTCATAGTTTGAACCACCAAAACCTTTGAGGATGAAAGCAGCTGCCAACACAAAAATGCAAATGCAAACTTGGATGACAATGATGCCAAAGACAATGGGCTCCTCCTTGGGTTGTGATGATTCTAAGGATTTTCTTCGGTAAGGTATGGGAGACTGGTTCTGCCTGTATTCCTGCCGGATATCCGGCTTGTTTTCTTGTCTGCTCTCGTTCAATGTAGATTCCCCTTTCCTCCTGCTTTTAACGAAAGAGCCAGAAAAGCCCTTTGTCCCATTTTATGAGCGAGGAACCAAAATCATAACTAAAGATTTAGTAGGAATCATTTGTTTCCTTTCATTTTCATACACTTTTGTGCTATAAAAGGCATAAAATATGATGATTCAGATAAAACAGGAGGGAAGCTAAATGACAAAACTACGCCGTCGGCGGCTTCGGAAATCATTTGTATGCAAATGTTTTGTTGCCGTTTTGATTCTTTTGGCTTTTCTTTTTAATTTTGATATGCAGGTGCAAAAGACAGTTTCCACCATTGTTTCCTACCAAATTAAGGTATATACGACAAAGGCAATTAACAATGCTGTTTTAAGGGAGATAGAAAGCCAAGAGATTCATTATGAGGATCTTGTTCAGTTAAATATGGGGGAGAATAACCAGGTCAGCTCCATAGAAACTGACGCTTTGGCAATCAGTAGTCTCAAGTCCCGTATATCCAATGCGGTAGAAGAGGAGCTAGAAAAAGACGAATACCGTTCCATTGGAATTCCTGCCGGTACCCTTTCTGGTAGTAAGTGGCTTTCAGGGTTTGGGCCGGAGATCAATTTTCGTATTATTCCTCAGGGGAGTGCACACACCCAACTGGAGAGTAAATTTGATAGTGCTGGAATCAATCAAACCCGCCATCAGATGATGCTGGATGTTCATGTAGAATTTACAGCGGTCATACCGGGATTCTCCACCGAATTTACAGCAGGCACAAATTTCTGTATTGCAGAAACCGTGATTGTAGGCCCCATTCCAGATGCCTACACCAATGTAGAAGACGGCGGGAATGCCAATATGTCTGATATTAACGATTATGATGCGAATGACGCTCGCATTAAAAAATATGTAGATGATATTTCAGAGTGAGTTATGGTATAATATTCTTGTTATATATCATTATAAAATGAATGGAAGCCATTGAGAGAGGATCGTCATCTGTATGGAAAAAATTGAGGCAAAACAGAAAATAGAAGAGCTCCGAACCGTATTGGAGGAGCTCAATTATCAATATTATGTGCTAGATAGTCCCACGGTAGAGGATTTTGAATATGACAGGATGCTTCATGAGTTGATGGACTTAGAAGAACAGTTTCCTGAATTTAAGTCCGATGATTCTCCTACCGTGCGGGTAGGGGGGATGGCGCTCAACACCTTTGAAAGTGTTCCCCATACCGTGCCGATGGGAAGTCTGCGGGATATGTTTGATACCGCCGAGCTATATGCCTTTGATGAAAAGGTTCGAGAGACGATAGCAAATCCTGTCTATGTGGTAGAACCTAAAATTGATGGGCTTTCTGTATCCTTGGAATATGCTGATTCTAAATTTGTACGTGGTTCTACCCGCGGAGACGGAATGGTGGGAGAAGACGTCACCCAGAATCTTAAAACTGTGCCCTCCATTCCCATGAGGTTGCGCCGTTCTTTGCCTTTTTTGGAAGTACGGGGTGAGGTGTATATGCCCAGGCATAACTTTGAGAAACTGGTGGCATTACAGGAACTCAATGAGGAGCAGCCGTTTAAAAATCCACGGAATGCGGCGGCGGGCTCTCTACGACAGAAGGATCCCAAGATCACGGCAAAACGACGGCTGGATATTTTTGTTTTTAATGTTCAACAGATAGAGGGGATAGAAATCACCAATCATTATGATTCTCTGGTTCTTCTATCCGAACTGGGGTTTAAGGTGATTCCCTCCTTTCAGAAGTTTGACAATATTGAGGATGCCGTCAAAGAGGTAGAGCACATTGGCTCTATGCGGGGAAAATATCCCTTTGATATTGACGGTGCTGTTATTAAAATTAACGATTTCGCCCAGAGAGAACAGTTGGGCTCTACTGCTAAATATCCAAGATGGGCGGTTGCATTTAAATATCCCCCTGAGGAAAAGGAAACCGTACTGAAAGAAATTCAGGTAAAAGTGGGACGCACTGGTGTATTGACTCCGACGGCGGTTTTTGACCCTATCCAATTGGCGGGAACCACTGTCAGCCGTGCAGTTCTCCACAATCAGGACTTTATTGATGAAAAAGCCATTGGCGTTGGGGATACCATTGTAGTGCGCAAGGCAGGGGATATCATACCAGAGGTGGTCACAGTGGCCCGCCACTGTGAGAATTCCCAAGTGTATCAAATTCCAAGGATCTGCCCGTCCTGCGGCAGCCGGGTGGTTAGGGAAGAGGATGAAGCAGCCTTGCGATGCATCAATCCGGAATGCCCTGCACAATTGCTGCGGATGATCATCCATTTTGCTTCCCGGGATGCCATGGATATTGAAGGGCTGGGCCCAGCGCTCATTCAGTCCCTTATCGATCAGAAGCTCATTAAAAGCGCCAGTGATCTTTATTTCCTTCAAAAAGAAGATGTAAAGAATTTGGAGCGAATGGGAGAAAAATCGGCGCAAAATCTAATGGATGCTATTGAAAAATCCAAGCAGGCAGGCCTTGCTCGGCTGCTGTTTGGATTTGGCATTCGCAATATCGGTCAAAAAGCGGCAGATCTTGTGGCGCAGCGTTTTCATACCTTGGACGCGGTCATGTCTGCTACTGCGGAAGAAGTGGCATCCATTGATGGATTTGGTATGATTATGGCAGAAAGCCTTGTAGATTTCTTTTCCATGGAAGGGACTCGAGAAATGGTAGAAAAGCTGAAGTCCGCAGGGGTTTTCATGGAGAATACTAAGATTGTCAGCGACACCCGTTTGGAAGGTTCTACCTTTGTTTTGACGGGTACCCTTTCTCAAATGACACGCAATGAAGCGAAGGAAGCTATTGAGAAACTTGGCGGCAAAGTTTCTTCCAGCGTTTCAAAGAAGACAACCTATGTTGTGGCAGGGGAAGAAGCAGGAAGCAAGCTGACAAAGGCACAACAATTAGGCACCCCCATCCTATCGGAACAGGAATTTTTAGAAATGCTTGGATCATTCTAGGAATAAAAGGGCCCTGGTATTACCAGGGCCCTTTTATTCCTAGTTATTTTGCGATAACATCACAGGGGGTGCCCCCGGTAATGCGTACCAAGCTATCAAAATCCATCTTGACTGCTGTAGAACTGGTGCCGGCGGCAGGATAAATATCTCCCAATTCTTTCAAACTTTGATCGATGAGAATGATGATATTCTCTGCCAGAAAGGGGCAAACGCCTCCAGGATGATATCCTGTGGCGGCAAAAGCCTCATCTCCATTCATCATGCTGCATTTTGTCCCGGTTGCAGCCTTGATTTTGGAACTGGATAGCTTCTGCGCGCCAGGAATGACCGCCAGATAGCTTTTTCCATCCTTTCCCTTTAGGAGGATAGACTTGGCAATTTGGTCGATTTTCACTCCTAACTGATTGGCCGCCATGGGAGCGGTAGCAGTGCTTCCTTCCTCAAATTCCAGGACATTGAATCCGTGAGATGCCAAAAAGGCATCAACTTTTTCGTTTCGCACAAATATCAGGCTCCTTTAATTTGTTAAATAATCTGCTATTTTTTCGCTGAGCACCTTCATGCTGTCGGGCTCAAAGGGGCTGGGCACATCTGCTTCTGCTAGAACTTCCAAAAAGTCGAGACTGGCAGGAGCTTTGACAAGCTCCATATAGGTAGCATATCCTTCCTGCCAATCCTGCTCCAAATCCTCCCATACATGCAGCGCGGCGCAGGCTGACACCGTATAGTCAATGGAGTAGAAGGGAACTAGGAAGAAATGGGGAATATCGATCCAGGAAAGGCCGATGGTGCTGGCCATATCGTCGGAAACCAAAGTATCAAGTCCGTATTCCTTATAAAGATTCGCCCATATTTCATTGATCTCTTCTAAGGTGATGTCTTCCTCTGCATAGACTAGGTGCTGGAATTCATCCTGCATAGTGGCATTCACAATAGTTTCTACCTTGGAGAACACCTGGGACTTCTGTGCATCTTCGGCTCCTGCGCCAAAGAAGTCTTCATAATAGGGGAATGCAATGAACTCCATGCCCTGGGAATATATCTCCGCCACGTCGATGGATCGAGATTCAGAACTGAAATAAGATTCGGGGGATACCTTATGGTACATGGCGTTATAGTGCCCAAACTCGTGGAACATGGTGGTGACATCATAAAAACTGGTTCCATCCACGTTGATAAACATGTATGGTGCATAGTACTGACCACCAATAATCGTGGTCATATCGGTATCCGTCTTATTCTCCTGCTTTTCAAAGCTGTAGAGATTGTTGCGGCGCATATAATCAGAACTTTCGGCAGTTTCTTTGGAAAGCTCAGCTGTCATGTTCCAGAAGTTTTCCACCATGCCGTCGTATCCCCCCTGGGGAACGATATCTTCACTGAGAAGAAAACTGGGAGACTCTGAATCAGTGAGCAGATCATTTTGGGCCTGCTGGATGATCTCTTTATAAAGAGGTACCATATATTTTTTGACATCAGCACGGAGGGCTTCGACCTCCTCAACACCATAGCAGCTACGACCCATATTGTCATAGCCCATGGGGATGTAATTGTCATAGCCTAATTTCTGCGCCATTTCCTGGCGAACCTGAATGAGTTCCAGGTATTTTTCGCCTAGGATTTCATTGTATTTCTGATAATAGGCGGGTAACATGAAATACTGGATGGTAGGATCAAGGGAACTGAATAGCGTTTCTTCACCAAAATAGTCAATGGTGGCTGTAGCAGCTAGGTAATTATATTCGGTGACCAATTGATTTTCCCGAACTTTCAAATCCGCGATCTCTTCGGCGCTGGTCTTGGTGCTCATGGAGAGATCCTCCATCTGCCATTCTCCCAGCATTTCTTCCAGGTCATCATAATAAGGGGATTCTACCAATTTGCGCATTAATGTGTTGCGTTTGGCGTCTATATTCGCGGCCATTTCATCCAGATAGGACATTTCTTCCTTGTAAAATTCATCGGTGGCATCAAGGTAACTGTGGATCTGCGCCAATGTGTACATACAAGAAAAGTTGCTGAGCTCAGTAGAAAAGGAATTGACAACCTCCATCTGTTTTTGGGCTGAGTCAGCGCTGTCAAAATCCGAAATGGCCTGATCAATCAGAGAAAGAAGTGCATCTCCATCCGGACGAGTATAGACCATATCTTCAAATTTGACATCCTGGTGGGTGTTTTTATCCCCCCATCCTGTAACAGCATTGAGGACAGAATCCAGTACCGCACAGGAAGTTAGTATTAGGCAAAAGGACATACATAGGGCGATCACTGCAATGAGTTTTCTTTTTTTTATGATAAATCTCCATCCTTTCCTATAAGGTTTATGCAAATGATTAAACGCATCACTTTATGTTACCATTCTAGCAGAGGTTAGTAAACAGAATTTTATAAAATTCGATCATTTTTTGTAGGGCTTTTTCCGTATCCCATGTAGTATATGCCAATTTAGTAACAAATAAGAAACGGATGCAATGAAAAAGAAAAAGAAATACACTGATATGATATAATTAAAAAACCAAAGCTTGTGAAGAAATTTTGCAGGCTCAATTTAGGAAAAGGAGGAAGCGGTATGAAGAAGTTATTGCTGGCATTTTCTGCATTGGCATTGGTAGCTATTTTGCTGCTGACTGGGTGCTCTGCATCCGATATGACAGGAGAGTCATCGTCCAGTACAGCTATTGCGGAAGTGGAAACTGGCGCTGTGGGAATGGATCAGGATACGGCGAACAATGCCGCTCAGGACGCTGCCGCCGAGAGTGCGGAGATATCCGCAGATGACGGCGATGAACAGTGGCAGGACAATGAGGCCAAAATTATTCGCACAGTGGACATGGGCGTAGAGACATTGGACTTTGACAGCTTTATTTCCTCTTTAAAGAACAAGGTGGAACAGGCAGGGGGATATGTACAAAGCTCCATGGTCGATGGGAAGAATTTGTATGCGGATGGCAGGGAAAATTTGCGTCATGCCTACCTGACCTTGCGCATTCCTCAGGAGAAACTGGATAGTTTTCTTTCTGAGGTTTCCGAGCAGAGCAATGTGCTCTATCAAAATGAATATGCTGAAGACATATCTCTTACCTATTATGATACAGAGTCGAGAAGGAATGCTTTAGAAGTCGAGCAGGAACGGCTTCTCAGCCTGTTAGAACAAGCGGATGATATTGAGGCAATTATTCGCTTAGAAGAGAGATTGACCGAAGTGCGCAGGCAGCTGGAAAGCTATACAAGCTCACTGAAACAATATGACAATATGGTGGACTATTCTACCGTGGATATCCAGATTGAAGAGGTCAAAAGTGTTACGGAGGTACAGGGAGACAGCTTTTTTGAGAAAGTAGGCCATGGCATTGGAGAAACCATGAATGATCTGGGGACCATGTGTGTGAACATTGCTCTTTTTTTGATTGTCAACCTGCCTTATATCCTCATTATTGGGGTAATTATAATTATTATCGTTTTAATTCTGCGAAAAAGACGTAAACACAGAAAGATTGATAAGGCAACGACATCTAATGAAGGAGAAACGGTGGATAGAGGGACTGAACAGTCTTTAGAACAACAAAAAGAGAAAAAGAATCAATAGAAATTAATCCTCAAAAAGGCAGGGTATTAAAAAATACCCTGCCTTTTTTGTGCAGCTAATTCAAATACTGCCAATCGCAATCAGCATATTGCATAAAGGATAAAAATAGACTATAATAGTACATGTTGAAGAAAACAGCCGATTCTTGGGAATAAATGGCGACCAAAATTTACAGTTGTGTCATATTCCAATGACGAAAAATATTGGAAAAAGGCAAAAAATTATGTTATCATAATAAATTATCAGTATTTTTATGCTTTGTAAATTATGGGGGAATAAGGCTAAAAGCTTTTCCTACAGAGAGAAAAAATAAGATTTTAAGAGATAGGCGGAGAAATATGGGTTTTACAGTGGGGGTGGACGTTGGTTCCACCACAGTCAAAGTCGTGGTTTACGATGGCGAAAAACTAAAATTTAAGCACTATGAACGGCATCTTTCCCAAGTGCGTCAGAAGACAGCGGAAATTTTGGAACAAGTACGCCCTTTGCTGGAAGGACATGAATTTAAAGCGGCGATTTCTGGGTCTGCTGGTTTGGGATTATCCAAGGCCGCAGGCGTGGACTTTGTCCAGGAAGTTTTTGCTACCGGGGAGGCCGTAAAAAAATATGCATCGGACACCGATGTAGTCATCGAGCTTGGGGGAGAGGATGCCAAGATTATCTTTTTCACCGGTGGAATGGAGGAACGGATGAATGGCACCTGTGCAGGAGGGACTGGTGCGTTTATCGATCAGATGGCATCCCTGCTTGCCGTGACTCCGGATGAGTTGGACAAACTCAGCGAGAATTATGAGAAAATTTATCCCATTGCGTCCCGGTGCGGTGTTTTTGCTAAAAGTGACATTCAGCCTCTTCTCAACCAGGGGGCCCGGAAGGAAGACATTGCTGTGAGCATCTTCCAGGCGGTAGTAGATCAGACAATTACAGGTCTTGCCCAGGGGCGGCAAATTAAGGGCAAGGTCCTCTTTTTGGGAGGACCCCTCTACTTTTTAAAGGGGCTTCAAAAACGCTTTAAAGAGACACTGAAGCTCTCAGATGAAAATGCCGTATTCCCTGATCTGGGTCCGTATGCTGTTGCCATCGGCACCTCAATTTTTGCGCAGAAACAGGAAAAGCTTTATACATACGATGATTTCATTACCCGGATTACCCAGGCCTCCGATGATGCAGATAGGACAGAACATCTAGAACCATTGTTTAAAAACAAAACGGAGTACGAAGAATTTCGTGCGCGCCATGCCAAGGCCACGGTAGAGCGGCGGGATATTGCTGGTTATGACGGCGGGGCTTATCTGGGCATCGATTGTGGCAGTACCACAACCAAGGTGGTTCTTCTTTCCGAAGATGATCAAATCCTCTATGAATACTATAGCTCTAACCAGGGCAACCCTGTCAGTATTGTCAAGGAGCAGCTGGAAAAGATTTATCAGCTGTGCGGGGACCATATTGTCATCAAAGGCAGCGCTGTTACAGGATATGGAGAAGACCTTATCAAAAATGCGTTTAATGTAGATGCCGGCTTGGTGGAGACCATGGCCCATCTCCGTGCGGCGCGGTTTTTTAGTCCCAATGTGGATTTTATCCTGGACATCGGCGGACAGGATATCAAGTGTTTTAAGGTGAAAAACAACTGTATTGATTCCATCATGCTCAACGAGGCGTGCTCTTCTGGATGCGGATCCTTTATCGAGACCTTTGCCAAATCAATGGGATATGACATTGCCACCTTTGCAAAACTGGGACTGTTTTCACAATATCCTGTGGATTTAGGCTCTCGATGCACTGTGTTTATGAATTCATCGGTCAAACAGGCCCAAAAGGATGGGGCGACGGTAGAGGATATTTCCGCAGGACTTTCTATGAGCGTGGTGAAAAACGCCATTTATAAGGTAATCCGTGCCCGCAGCGCCGATGAATTGGGCAAAGAACTAGTGGTACAGGGTGGTACCTTCTTAAATGACGGTGTTTTGCGCAGCTTTGAAAAGGAGCTGGGGCACAATGTCATCCGCCCTGAGATTGCAGGGCTCATGGGCGCCTTTGGAGCGGCCCTTTTTGCAAAGAGTCTGCATAAAGATGTGTCCTCTATGCTCAAACCTGGGGATCTTCGCCATTTTGAACATACTGCGCGAGGGACGATCTGTCAGGGATGTACCAACAAATGCAATTTGACCATTAATACCTTTAGTGGCGGCCGCCGCTTTATTTCTGGTAACCGCTGTGAAAGGCCGTTGGGCCAAAAGGCGGCTCAAAAGCTGCCTAACCTGTTTGAATATAAGCTTGAGCGAATAAAAGCCCTTCAGTCGCCCAAGGGG
>CAJFSX010000060.1 GCA_904419775.1 Candidatus Pararuminococcus gallinarum
TCCTTTCTTCAACCAGAAAACACCTCCCGCGGGAGGTGTTTTTGCAATCTTCATTAAAAGGTGAGCATCCTGCTCACTTCATATCGGGACGCAACGTCCAAGGTAAAATCAATTCCCGGTTTCATCTGCTCTAGCAAAAGCTGAGAAAGAGATGATTGATAGGCGATATCAGGCAGGTTATTTTCCCGGCTTAGGTGGGCCAAAATAAAACGGGTGGCTTTCGATTTCACCAGACTTGCAATTTGTGTCGCACAATCCTCATTGGAAAGGTGCCCCTGAGGTGAGGCAATCCGCCGCTTAAGATGATAAGGGTACCTGCCGCTTTGCAGCATTCCTCTGTCATAGTTAGATTCAAGTACCACTACATCGCAACCGCTCAGGCCACGATCCACAGCGTCGGTAATGCAGCCCGTGTCGGTAGCGTATCCTACCAAGCGGTCATCGGCCATATGAATGCGGAAACCAAGGCTGTGGGCACAATCATGGGAGGTGTCAAAGGGGGTGACCTCCATCCGAGCAATCTCTATGGTATCAGCAATCTCCCGCAACTCTGCCGTAGGAGGCACCAGGTCGTTTTGTTCTATGTACTCCAAAGTTTCTCTGGATCCGTAAACTGGAACGGGAAGCTTTTTTAATAGAATCCTGAGTCCCTTAATATGGTCGGTGTGCTCATGGGTAACGAGAATCGCCCTGATTTGTCCAGGATCCACATCGATTTGCTGCAAACCACTTAAAATCTTTCGACAGCTGACCCCAGCATCAATGAGGATACCATCCTTTCCTCCGCCTAGATAGGTGCAGTTTCCGCTGCTTCCGCTATAAAGTGGACAAATGCGCGACACAAGCTCTCCTCCTTCTGGCGATAGTCAAGGAAATACAGCAAAAAAGCAAAACACGAAGGTTTTGCTCATCCGTTTATTTGCTTCATCAAATAGCGCTATAATGCCTTAGCCAGGGTTTCTTCCGGAATCATAACCTTGCGAATATTGGCTCCCAAGCCTTTCAGCTTGACCTCAATATTCTCATAACCACGTTCAATATGATAAATATCCTCAATTTCTGTAACGCCATCTGCGCAAAGTCCCGCGATCATCAGCGCGGCGCCTGCCCGCAGATCCGTAGCGCGCACCGGTGCCCCATGAAGCTGAGGAACTCCCTCAATCACTGCCACTTTGCCATCAACCTGGATATTAGCGCCCATCCGCCGCAACTCATCCACATAGCGGAAGCGATTATCCCAGACTCCTTCGGTGACGATGGAGGTGCCATTGGCCATCGAAAGCAGGGTTGTCATCTGCGGCTGCATATCGGTGGGGAATCCAGGATGGGGCATTGTCTTCAGGCTCGTCCGCTCCAAAGGACCTGTGCGCCAAACCCGCAGACAATCATCAAATTCCTCCACTTCCGCCCCCGCTTTGATGAGCTTGGCAGTAATGGATTCCAGATGCTTCGGGATGACATTCTTAATGAGTACATCGCCGCCGGTAGCAGCCGCGGCAATCATGTAAGTGCCGGCCTCAATCTGATCAGGTATAATAGAATAATTAGTTGTTCCCAAATGCTGAACACCATGAATTTTGATGACATCCGTTCCAGCGCCACGAATATCGGCTCCCATAGAGTTAAGGAAGTTGGCCAGATCGACAATGTGCGGCTCTTTTGCCACATTCTCGAGCACAGTCAGGCCTTTTGCTTTTACGGCTGCCAGCATGAGATTGATGGTCGCCCCCACGGACACTACATCAAAATAGATGTGGCTTCCCACCAGATTCTCCGCTACTACCTCAATCATGCCGCCCTGTTCCAAAGAAACTTTGGCACCCAGCGCCTCAAATCCCTTAATGTGCTGGTCAATCGGCCTTACACCAAAATCGCAGCCGCCGGGCATGGATACCCGGGCACGACTATACCGTCCCAACATGGCCCCTAAAAAGTAATATGACGCACGCATGTGTCTCGCCATCTCATAGGGGACCTCAGGAACTCTAATATTTCTAGTATCAACTCGAATGGTATTTTTATTTATAACTTTAATAGAAGCGCCCATCTCATGCAGAATGTTAAAGAGAACGGCAACATCTTTAATATTCGGAATATTTTCAATCACGCACGGTCCTTCCGCTAAAATAGCGGCCGGAATAATCGCAACAGCAGCATTTTTGGCACCGCTGATGACGACCTCTCCCTGCAGGCGCACGCCACCGGTTAAAACATACTTATCCAACGCGGCACTCTCCTTATAGGTTCTTAACATTCATATTATATCATTAAAATACACAAAATAAAAGCCATTTTTTCTATGATTAGGATATTTTTAGAAAATAACTATTTATGCCTTCACACCTTCTACTACTATTCTGATCTATTGTCAGGGAAATAACCAAAAAAGCGATACAATATTTCGCATCGCTTTTTTGTCATAAATATTTCCTAAATCTACTAAAAATATCTTTAATTCGCGACGTCGAACAATTTTTTTAGCCGCATTAATGTCAATCTCCGTCGAATGTAAGGGCTGTATTTCTTTGTGTCCTCTAATATATCGTCGGAGAGGCCGAGATCCGATAGGGTCTGCGGCGCACCTACCTTCCCCAGCATCTCTCTTATCTCCTGGGGCTGGGGAATCTTCGCAATAATCTTTTTGATTTCATCATAATGTTGTGCAATTGCATCAACGTCTACATCCAACAGCATGTCCCTGCCATTTTCCCGCCGGATGTCTTCCGCTGTATTTTTAAAGATCCTGTCAATCTCCTCATCACTGAGCGGATGATAATCGCGCGGCACAATTGATTTCCCTACTCCAATTCCATGATACACCTGGGAAACCAATGCCGTAGCAACCCCCACCTTTTCGCCGTGCAAGGCATCAATAGGCGGATTGATTACCGCCGTCTCCCACAGATGAGACATGTGGTGCTCCGCGCCGGAAGCCGGACGAGAATTGCCGATCATCTGCATGGCTACACCGGAAAGAAGCAGCGCATACATGAGCTTTTCACATGCTGAATGTTTACCCCGGGCCACGTCATCAATGGCGGAAACCGCTTCGTGGAGCGCCTGCTCCATCACGCCATAGACCTTCTCACATAAATATTCCCCTGTGACAAGATGCGCGATACGCCAATCGGAAAGGGCGGTATACTTTCCTAAAATATCTCCTACCCCTGAAGCAATCAGCTGTTTCGGAGCATCAGCAAAAATATCAGTATCCGCAATGACCGCAATGGGAGCAATTCCCGGCGTCGTCACCTTTGCTCCACGAAAGGTCATAGCGCATACGGTGGATACAAATCCATCTACAGAAGGGGCTGTAGGAATAGAAATAAAAGGGATACCTCTTTCATGGGCGCAATAGCGGGTGATATCGTGAATGGTACCCGCGCCTACAGCAATCAGATAGTCGGGCGTCCCCATCTGATCCAGGACAAACTGGGTGCTTTTTTCATCTGCATGAACCTCGGGGAAATCAAGGACCACCTTCTCTTCGCTGTTCAAAACCTGAGAGACGGCACTTGCTGCCGCAACATCCGTGTTTCTGTCGCAAATAATACACGCATTTCCATCAAGTTCCACTTTTTCTAACACATTTTTCAGTTTGTAGATTGCTCCGCTTTCCAGAATAATCTCTCGAATGGTGAGTGTATGTTCTCTTCCACAATCACACTTTTCTCTTTGGAGCTGTTTGACGATTCTGAGCACGGTAAAGCCCTCTTTTCCTACTTTTTCGGCAGAGATATTCTGCCCGTCCTTCCCCTCTTCAGACGTCCTTTGTTTTATTTTTCTCTCTCTTTAAAATGGATGAAACTGATACAATTATAACACAATCTATACAAAAGAAAACCCCGACGTTTTAACCAATTAACGTCGGGGAAAACTCTTATTTTTTCTTCTTTTTGGCAGAAATCACTGCCACTGCCACAATAGCAAGAAGTGAGGCTCCCAAAAGGACCGCCATGATTCCCAGCATCATCCCCGAAGTATCCCCAGTGGCCGGGTTTCCTTGGGTCTTAACTGAAGGACCACCGTTTCCTGCAAAGGTTTGCAAAGTCGACATCACCATCATTATTGCAGATGACATCAGAAAGGCAGTATGTTTCCAAATTTTCTTCATCGTCCGGTCCCTTCTTCCACTTGTTGTTTCATTTGTGATGTGGACAACCGCAGCACAATTCTAACGCATTTTCAAATTATATGCTGTTTATATAGTGCATGTCAATGAAGATTCTCTTGCAAAAACCAAACGATTTTTGTAACTATTCTGCCAGCAACTGCTAAATATAAAAATCCGGACCCATAGGGCCCGGATTTTGAAGGCATTACCGATAGGATTTCTCCAAAATAGAGACAACCTCATCCATAGAAAGCTGATAGCGGTCAACTTCAAACAGTCCGCCCATGGTGTCTTTCGCATGCTTTGCCATCTGAGGAAGCTCCTCTTTCTTAATGCCGTATTCCGACATCTTCAGTTCGTCGACTCCGCAGTCTTTCTGCAATTTCTTAAGCATCTCCACAAAATCCATAGGATCTTTTGCATCTTCTTTTCCCAGCGCTTTTGCCATGGCAATAAAGCGATCTGGCACCTTGTCCGCAAACAGGGTATTGTAAGCCACAGAAACCATAATCAACCCAGCACCATGAGGTAGATCCGGATGGTAACCGCTCATTGCATGCTCAATGGAATGCTCAGAGGTACAGCCAGAAGTGGACTCCACCATACCGGAAAGGGTATTGGCCAGAGCGACATAGGATCTTGCCTCCACATCGCTGCCATCTTTCACCGCACGGGCCAGATATTTTCCGAGCAATTCAATAGACTTCAGAGCAAACAGATCACTGATGGGATTGGCTACAGATGCAATATAGCCTTCCGTTGCATGGAACAGGGCGTCAAATCCCTGATAAGCGGTAAGCTTCGGAGGAACGCTCATCATGAGATCCGGATCAATGATAGAAAAAACAGGGAAAGTCTTATCGTAGCCAAATCCAATCTTTTCGCCTGTCTCCTCCTTGGTGGTGACAGTAAAAGGATCGGCCTCAGTGCCGGTTCCCGCAGTCGTTGTAATAGCGATAATGGGCAAAGGATCGTTGGGTACCGGCATTCCTTTACCGGAACCGCCGCTGATGTAGTCCCAGTAATCCCCCTCATTGGTGGCCATAACTGCAATAGCCTTGGAGGCATCAATGCTGCTGCCGCCGCCTAGGCCGATAACAAAGTCGCAGCCTTCGGATTTGGCCAGTGCAGCGCCTTCCATAACATGGGATTTGATAGGGTTGGGCAGGATCTTATTAAAAATCACATAATCCGTCTTATTCTCTTTTAAAAGCGCAGTCAGACGGTCCAGGTAACCATATTTTTTCATAGAGGTGCCGCTGGAAGTGACAATCAACGCTTTTTTCCCGGGGAGCTTTTCTGTCGCGATTCTGCCCAGCTCACCCTTGCCGAAAAACAGACGTGTTGGGATGTAGTAACTAAAATTTTGCATAGTTCATTCCTCCTACCGCAGATGCGGCAAAGTTTTGATAATACAACCGTGAAATATTATAAATGATTCAGCGTAAATATACAATGGTGCCTTTGGATTTGCAACTGGTTTCACATCGATCTTTGTAAAATATGCACATAGACTTCCGAGAAGACCCACCTATTTTGAGATAGCACTCACAGCCTAGCGCAATCCCGCATAAAATAAAGTGACAGACCATGAAAAGAAGGAGGAAATTCTATGCTAAAAATCCGCGATATTACCGAAGATGACCGAGATAGCTTTATTCCTATGGTGGTAGACTTTTATCGCGACGGCGCCACACTATATGAGGCCAATGTCGGCTATATCTCCCAAACCTTTGACGCTGTCATCCAACATAGTCCCTACCTCCGGGCAGTGATCATACAGCAGGACGACATCACGGTAGGTTATGCTCTCCTTGCCTTCACCTGGAGCAATGAGTCGGGCGGTAGGGTGGTCTGGCTCGAGCAGCTATACATAAAACCAGAGTTTCGGGGAAAAACCATTGGTTCCCATTTCTTACAGTGGCTCCAGGAGGAATACCGAACATTCAGTCGTATCCGGCTAGAGGTATGCCCCTTCAATCCAGATGCCAAACGACTTTATGAAAAATACGGATTTCATACACTTGATTATATACAGATGGTGTATGACCGTTGATCGCTTGGTTTCGTATTTCCTTCCATCCCATCATACGAACTCTAAAAAAGCGCGGCAATTGCCGCGCTTTTCTTATAAATGATAGATCATATGCTCACAAATAGAGCTTGCCGTCTGGCAATACTCGGTGATGTCAAATTTTTTTACCACCAATTTCTCTTTCGCGCCTTCATCTGCGTCATCGCTCATAGAACGAATGATGACAAAAGGCACATCGTTTTTCATCGCAATGTGGGCTATCGCCGCTCCTTCCATCTCTACGCAAAGAGGAGCGTATTCTTTTGCAATCCTGCTTTTCACTTCGCTCTCGCAAATAAACTGATCTCCTGTAGCAATTGTTCCCACAGCAAAGTGAACATCCAGCTCCTCGCAGGCTTTCTGCGCCGCATGTACCATTTTTTCGTCCGCCTGAAAGCGCTCTAAAAAAGGATAGCTCTGGCTGAGCATAGACAGGGTGGCATCATGGTAGGTAACCATCTGGGAAATCGCTACATCACCTACTCCGAGGGCAGAAGTCATATTTCCCGCAATGCCGCTGTTAATGACCATATCTACTCCAAAGCCAGTAATCAGCAGCTGGGTTGCGGCGGCTGCACTGGCTTTTCCCATACCGCAGCAGCACAAAACTACCTCTTTCTGGTCCAAGCTTCCCACATCTATGTCAATGCCGCCCTGGTGGTAATGTTTTACTTCACCTAACCTATCTCTCAGGATCGCCACTTCTTCTGGCATCGCTCCAATTATTCCGATTCTTTTCATAAAAGCCTCCTATCCCTTTCATTCATTTTTTCAGTATACGCTGAAATTACCATGCGGTCAACGCCGAAAAATTGCATTCCTTGTTTTATGGTGAGGCTATTAATCTTAGTTTTGAACTTTTCCCAGCCAGAAATCAGCGGCGTTCGCAGAATTCTAAAAATATATAACCAAAAATCTTCTTAGTTTTTACTACATTTCTACAATATTTCATTCAAGATATTGCTATTCCTCTGAAAATATTGTTTAATAGTAATCAGAGTTTAATAATACGACTCGGCCGATAGCAATCGACTCATTTCATTTATAGGAGGATGAAATTTATGTTGCAACCCATTCGACTGCGTCCTGCTTACAAGGACTATCCTCATGGCGGCCATGGCCGGTTGAGAGATGAATACGGCAAATTTGACACCCCATATGAAATCACCGCTGAAAGCTGGGAGCTTTCTTGTCATAAAAATGGAGAAAGCATCGTTGTATCCGGCAACCACAAAGGAAAGACACTTTCCGCTTACATCGCAGCTATGAAAGAGGAAGGCTATGATGTAGTTGGAACCGTAGGCCAGAAATATGACCGCTTCCCGCTGCTGGTAAAATTCCTTGACTCTGATCAGGATCTTACATTGCAGGTGCATCCCACCGACGAATATGCTTATCGTGTAGAACACGAGCCTGGAAAAACCGAAATGTGGTACTATGTGGAATGCGAGCCTGATGCTATTACTTATTATGGTTTTAACAGAAAAACCAACCGCGAAGAGTACATTCAGAAGGTGAATGACGGCACCATCATGGATATGATTTCTGCTGTTCCTGTGAAGCCGGGAGATGCTATTATGGTCAACTCCGGCATCATTCACGCAGTGGGCAAAGGCACCCTTTTGGCAGAAATTCAGCAGAACTCTGATACAACCTATTCCATGTATAACTATGGCCGTCCCTGCGAATTCCCCTTCCAGCTGGAAGAATCCGCTGATGTTATGAACTACAATCCGCCTGAAACCGTAATTCTCCCGAAACCAGAGCCCGAGGTGTTTGACGGATTTAAGAAATATTGGGTGGCTGACTGCCAGTACTTCACCGTCTATCGCCTTGAGGTAGAATCCAGCGCCAAACAGGCCACTGGCGCAGATTCCTTCCATCATCTGCTTTTCCTCTCCGGCTCTGGCGAGGTCAAGTGGGATGGCGGCAGTGCTCCTTACAATAAGGGAGACAGCATCTTTGTACCGGCAAACTTTGGTGAATATGAAATCACCGGCAATGGCGTTTGCCTGCTTTCCATCGCAAAATAAAATTGCAGATAAAAACAAAACACCCCGCATTTCAACAAATGCGGGGTGTTTTTCTGTAAATAAAAAGCGGACAGGTCTCCCCATCCGCTTCAAAGATTATTTTATTTGATTTTCAGTTTAAAGTCGTCTCCCACGATACCTACATAAGCGCCATCTTTCGCCTCACTGGTTCCCTCACGGCAGATGACCCATTTATTTTTGGCCAGCAGCATTTTATCTTCCAGATTTTTGACCACTACAGGCTTTTCAAGAGGCATATTGGTGCCCTGAGGCAGGCAGACCAGTGTAATAAATCCGGTCTCTTCTACATTGCAGGGACCGTAGTGTAGGCATGTACCATAGGTTTCCAACACTGTACCCGCCGGTACATAGAAAGCTTCTGCATCTTTGGTATCAAATTTGCCGTCCACAATGTCAGACTGACATCCGATCAGGATCACACAGTCGGTTACTGCAATAACAGTTTCATCCCCCTTGTGATATTCCAGTGCGCCAATGCTGTCTCCAAATCCTGCACAGGTACCGATCTGCATAGGCATTTCACCATAGTGCATCTGCTCCAGCAGATCCTTAGGAGCCAATGCTTCCAGTTCTGGCACCGACGCATGATAATCGCAGCCAGCGGCCGGCATTTTGACAATTTCCTTTGCTTTGGCAATCAGAGCAGAAACATCATAGCCCTCCACAATAAAGCCATATCTTCTAAAGTTGTCATTGGAGACTTTCTTAATTTTCAAATCGGGATTGAGTTTTACCAGCTTCTCATACATGGGAAAAACCTCCGTTTCAAAATAAGTGATGAAATTTGTACGTACATCTTTTGGTGTACAAGGCCATTATAGTCCTTGTGCAGGGTAAAGTAAATCAGTAATTCCCAGGTTTTGATAAAATTGGCGACTCTGTCATTTTTGCATCTTTAAATTTGTCATGTTTTACAGTGGTTACAGCAGTGAAAATAGGTCTTTATTGCGCCCATAAAGCTGTTTATATACCTGGTAACGCTGGCGATAAACCTTGCTGTTTTCAGGGATAGGGTGGGTAAAAACCGGACTCATGACAATTAACTGATCGCATGCTGCCGCCAGGCTGTCATAAATTCCTACGCCGACACCTGCACAAATGGCCGCTCCAAAGCTAGCCTGTTCCTTACTCTCGGTGGTATAAATATCCTGCTCAAAAACATCCGCCTGCATCTGCAGCAAAAGCGGACTCTTGGCACCTCCGCCAGACGCGATGATCTTGTCTGTTGTAACGCCCAGGGAATTAAATATTTCCAGGCCGTCTTTCAGAGAGAAGACCATGCCCTCCATTACTGCACGGACCATATGGGCCTGGGTATGTTTGATGGTCAGGCCGAAAAAGATGCCCCGGGATAAAGGATCCAAGCAGGGAGTCCGTTCTTCACACAGATAAGGAAGGAAAATCAAACCTTCACTGCCAGGTTCAATAGTTTCCGCCTCTGCATCAAGCTTCTTATAGCTCTCTTTATAAAAGATATTATCTCTCAGCCATTTTTGCGCGATCCCTCCATTGAGGCTGGCCCCAAGGATGGTCCAGATATTCTTATCCGCATGGCAGAATGTATTGGTACGCAGCTGAGGATCATAGACCGGACGGTCTACACAGCAGGCAATCTGGCTGGCTGTGCCGATATTCGAGGCCACATAGCCCGGACGCACCAAGCCATTGCCTACCGATTGCATTGGCTGATCTCCGCCGCCGTAGACCACAGGAGTCCCCACTGTAAGGCCTGTCTCTGCCGCCGCTTCCGGGATAATTTCTCCCGCAATATCGCAAGCTTCCTTGCACTCAGGAAATAAGTCTCTTTCCAATCCCAGTTCATCGATCAATTCCCAGGCCCAATGGCGGCCGGCAGTATCAAAAGCCACCGAGCTGGAAGCATCTACTGATTCAGTGCCGATCTTTCCCGTCAACTTCATTCTAATGAAGTCCTTGGGCATCATAACCTTATCAATTTTCCTATAGTTTTCCGGCTCGTTGTCCTTCACCCACAAAAGAGAAAGGAGCATAAACCCTGTAGCTGGCGCGTTGAGGATTACCTTAGAAAATTTTTCTAATCCGATCTTTTCCTTGACAAAGTTAATTTGCTCAGAACTGCGCTGATCCGCCCAGATAATTCCCTTGCGCACCACTTGTCCGTTCTTATCTACAGCAACCAGGCCATGCATTTGACCGGAAAAGCCAATGCCTTTGATTTCGCTCGGTATGATTTTACCTTTGGCAAGCGCTGTACGGATGGTATTCTTGGTGGCATTCCACCACACCATAGGATCATTTTCTGCGTAACCAATTTGCGGAATATCAAAATCATAGTCTTCCTGACCTACGCTAATAATATGACCCTCTGTATCGATAATCAACGATTTTACACTGGATGTGCCCAAATCAATGCCCAATAAATATGACATTTCACTTCTCTTTTTTTGTGGCATATAAATTGTAAATGTATTATACCACTCTCAAGGATACTTTCCAACTTATCGGATCATAAAAATTTTAGTTCATGATCCAAAACAAAAAAGCAGCTGGATGTCCAGCTGCTTTTTTTCTAGATATTTACTGGTACCTTTCTCCAATAACAAGACTGAGTATTGCGCCCGAACCAGCCAAACCAGCCATGGTCCAGAGAATCGCCGGTTCAACCCGCAGCGCCGGACCACCTGTGTTGGGGTTCTCTTTCTCTGGATCTATTACTGTTGCAGAATCATCGGTGAAATCTATGTTCGCATTACTGTTGTTACCGCCTGGAATGGAGGGATTTTCATCTGCCGGCTGCTGAGGCTCTGCATAGCCCTCCGTCAGAGAATAGACGGCAACCGTGCCGGAGACTTCATGGGCCGCCAGCACCAAGGGATATCCGGTGGGGCTTAATGACGCCGGGATGGTGCAAAGCCCTTCCACTGACACATCGCCTTTGATATCCTCGCTGTAATCCCTGGTAGAAATGTAGTCTACATAAGTGGCGTTGGCCGGGTCGGAAATGTCATACATCATGACGCCGCTGATCCGCTCCAGCCCGATGAAGGCGTAGGTCTTCTCCCCTACCTGGAGGGTCTTCACGTCTTCCGGCTCTGGCCCCTTCTTAGAGCTGCGTTTATCCATCCCAACCTCATCGTTAGAAGTATTGAAGAAGGCCTTGTTCCAGCTCTGTGCTGTTACATTTTCGAAATCACTGCCGCTTTCATAAACAGTCGTCAGGTCGGATGCCCGCAGGATGGAGAAGGAACGTCCTCCCAGCATAAAATTGGCAGTTCCACCCTGATCGTCCAAGCCGTCAATTTTACCGGCGTCTAAAACTTCTGTATCTTTAGCATCAGGATCCAAAGATACCTCTTTAATATTTGCATACTCTTCCCATTCTGAAGCGTCGCCCTCATTGGCCGTCAAAATGTAATCCACACCACCGATGTTGACACAGGCAATACCATCGGGCATATAGACGCCATAGAGGTTTTCCATGGTTTTCAGTTCCACCTGATCATTTCTCAGCGCATCGATTTCATTACCCGCTTGGCTGTGATCCTTAAGGCCCAAACTTTTGACAGAGATAAACTCCTGCTCTGTAAGGTCGAAAACTGCAATAGAGTTTGCCTCCTGCAGCGAGACGTAGGCGGTCTTGCTGTCTGCGCTGACCGCAATATATTCTGGTTCAAAGTCCTGAGAAGGCATCAGGCCAGTTTTGAGAAGGACGCCTGCTGCTACCAGTTCATCCCGCTGGGCATCAAATTTTTCAAAGCCTACAGTCTGTGCCGTTGCATTGTCAATTCCTTGGCTCAGATCAACCATGGTAATGGAGCCAGCAGGATCCTCTCCAGCTTCGTATCCATTCCTCGGCTCGCCTTCATCCGCGGTCAGCACAGCGTTTCCGTCAGGTGTGAAGCAGACCATATCCGGCTGCACACCGGTAGGAAAATGTGTCTGGTAGTTACCATCATAATCCAGTAGGACAACTGCTCCAGCTTGATTGTATGCCGCGGCCTGGACCGCTACGGCAATCAGATCCCGTTGGGTGTTGACGTCTACACTGGTAATATCGCCGCAGTCAAATCCGTGCTCCGCTGCCATAGCATCCAGTTTTAAAGAAACCGCATTGGAAAAACTGTTATCCCCATCTTTGAGCCCAGAGAGATCGACAATATCGATCTGCTGCTCCTGTCCACTGACAATGTACATCTTTTGATTGTCAGAATTATATTTGACAATCTCTGCGACACCACCGTCGGGATTGCTAGCTCCTACAGAATAACTGCCAAGATATTGAATCTTTCCGTTCTCACTGTTGTAATTGACTGTCACGATTGGATCAGTCTCGCCGGGATCCTCCTGCTCCAGCGGACCGTCCGCCAGAGAGCGGGGCATTGCGGGCGAGGGATCGCTGTAATCGACAACCTCAAAATCTGCTCCATTGTCATCGGTATCTACATTCCGGTCGGCGCGGATAAAGCCTTTTTTCTTAGATTGTCCCGCCGCCGGATTTGTCTCGCAGCCGTCAATTTCGTCGGTCTCCCCTTGGTCGTTGCCTGCGGTACCGATCATGTCCACATAGCCATCCACTTTTGTACCTTCACCGTCTGTGTTAAAGGGGTT
>CAJFSX010000061.1 GCA_904419775.1 Candidatus Pararuminococcus gallinarum
GGTTTTTGTAGATTCTGGCCGAATCCCGCAGTGCGTGAAAGTGGGAACAGGAGTTTTCCTTATCGTGGTAGATGGTGGGAATGGGAAACTCCAGGATGGGAATCTCGTTTTTGGCGCAGTAGAGCAGCTGATTGGTTTCATACTCATACCGCTCCCCCTCAATAGAGAGAAACTGAGGAATCAGGGAGGCGAAAAAGGCCCGCAGCCCTGTCTGGGTGTCAGAAACCCATTTGCCGCTGCACAGCCGGAAAACATAGCGGGTGATGGTGTTGCCAAAGCGGGAGCGCAGGGGAACGGTTCCGGTAAATTTACGCGCTCCCAGGATCAGAGCGTCCTTGTTTTGGTGGGAAAGGGCCAAAAGCTCCATGGCATCCTCCGGCCGGTGCTGGCCGTCGGCGTCAATCACCACAACACTTTCCGCCTCGGGGACATTCTCCGCAATATAGCGCAGGGCAGTTTTGATGCCGGCCCCCTTGCCCTGGTTTTCCTCATGGTTGAGGACGACGGCTTGATCGCAAACTTTTCTAAAAAGGGGACGGAAGGGGGCCGAACTGCCATCGTTGACAACGATGATGCGCCCTATGGACAGGGCCTGCACCTTGTTGACCACCTGTATTAAACTTTCATCCGGTTCATAGGCCGGGATAATGACAATATCCATTTATGATCCTCCCAATGGGTTGGGTTTGATTTCCCGGGGAATGGTAGATCCATAGGAAATCAAACGCAGAGAAATTGGCGGATCCCCCTCCTCCAAAAACTCAGATCAAGATTTAGACTTATTATACCACACCTGACCGGGCCGGGAAACTATCATCTCTATGTGGCATCTGTCGAAAATTATTGAGAAGTTGGAAACATCTTTGCGCGCTGGAGCAAGAAAAGTTTGATGACGGCATAGTTTGGCAAATTTGATGAAGATGGGGCGGGATGCTTCTAGGGACTTAAGAGCAAAACAGGCCCGGCGCTGTGGATTTTTCCACAGCGCCGGGCCGATTGTATGAAAAGTATCTATGTTATTTCAGCAGTTCTTTGACGGTGCGGGCAATTCCCTCCGGATCCATGCCGTAGTACCGGTAGACCTGGTCGGTATCGCCGAGGACGGCGAATTCGTCAGGGAGGCCCACCCGTTTAAACTTGCCGGAGAATCCAGCCTCCAGCAGCACTTCCGCCACAGCGCCGCCTAGGCCGCCGTTGATGGAGTGCTCCTCCACCGTGACCACATTCCCCGTCTCCTTTGCGCAGCGCAGAAGGGTTTCGGTATCCATGGGCTTGATGGTGTGCATATCCAGGACCTGGGCGCTGATGCCGTAGGCTTCCCGCAGCTTTTTGGCGGCCATCATAGACCAGTAGACGCTGGAGCCTGCGGAAACCAGGGTGACGTCCTTGCCGGGGAGGGTTTCGATGGCTTTGCCAAAGGCATAATCATAGTCCCCATCGGCGTAGACCTGGGGGGAACCGCCCCGGTCGATGCGGATGACCATGGGCCCTTCATAGGTAAAGGAGGCCCGAATGGCTTTGGCGCATTGGGCGGCGTCGGCGGGCACCTCAATGAGCAGGTTGGGGATGGCCCGGTAAAGGGCCAGATCAGCGATACAGTTGTGGGTTGGCCCGCCGCCGGCGGTAAGGCCTGCGTGGGTGCCGATCAGCCGGACATTGACGTCATTATAGGCGATATCGGTATGGATTTGGTCGGCGGTCCGCAGGGAGAGGAAGGGGCCGAAGACCTGGGAATAGACCACCTGCCCCGAGAGGGCCAGTCCCGCGGAAGCGCCTACCTGGTTGGGCTCGGCAATGCCGAAGTTGATGCAGCGGTCGGGATATTTTTGGATCAGCTTTCCCGCCGAGGAGGAGGGGGTGACATTGTCGGTATAAGTAAAGACAAAATCCAGCCCTTCATCCGCCATCCGCAGCAGCTCCTCTGCATAGGCTTCCCGGGCGCTGGAAAGCATCTGGTCAAAGTTATAGGTTGTTTTGACGGCCATTTATCTCACCCTCCTGTTCTTTTCCACGCTGAGAAGTGCCCGTTCCAGCTCATCTTTGGCAATGCCGCCGCCGTGCCAGTTGGGGTTGTTCTCCATAAAGTCCACGCCTTTGCCCTTGACGGTGTTGGAAATGATGAAAATGGGCTTTCTCCGGCTCAGGGGATCAGAGGGCGGCAGGGATTCCAGGGCGGCGCAGACAGCGTACATGTCGTTGCCGTCGATTTCCATCACATCCCAGCCAAAGGCCCGCAGCTTTTCGTCCAGGGGATCCAGGTTGAGGATCTGGGAGGTGGGGCCGGTCATCTGCAGCTGGTTTTTGTCCACAATGGCCACCAGATTGCCCAGCTGGAAATGGCCAGCGGACATGATAGCCTCCCAGTTGGTGCCTTCATCCAGTTCGCCGTCGCCGACAATGACAAAGGTGCGCCAGTTTTTCTTCTGCTTTCGGGCGCCCAGGGCCAATCCCAGGGCGATGGAAAAGCCATGTCCCAGACTGCCGGCGGATACCTCGATGGCGGGGACATATTTTCGGTTGGGGTGCATGCCGAACTTGGCGGTGTCTAAAGTTTCAAAATGCTCCACCATATAATCCATGGTGTACATGCCCAGGTCTGCGAAGATGGTGTAGAGGGTTTCCCCACAGTGCCCTTTGCTCAGCACCAAGCGGTCCCTGTCCTCCCATTTGGGATTTTTCGGGTCGTAGTTCATGTAGTGGTAATAGAGGGCCACCGCCATCTCCACCAGGGAGAGCTCCCCGCCCAGATGGCCCATGCCGATACGGTAGATAAATTGAAGCAGGTCCCGGCGGATCTGATAGGCTTTTTCCTCCAGCTCCTTGACAAGCTCCATGTCCACAGGATAGGTAACCATATGATTGACTCCTTTCTTCCTTGTTTTCTCTTGTCTTTACTATAAAACGGAGGGGGGAAAATAACAATCTTTCAAAAGGACAGGAAAACGGCGGTTATGTCCGTTTGGAGGGAATTGTCCTGGGGAGGCTGGTGTGTTAAAATTAAACAGAAAGGCGGGAGATGATCCAGTGTACAGGCAGAAGCAAAGCCCCTATTATGATCCGTTTGTCACCAAAATCCCCACCGACTCCTTTGAGCTGGTGGTCAACTATATGGAGCGCCACGACGAAACCACGGCGGAATTCCCCCACACCCACACCTCCTGTGAGATCTACTATGCGCTGGAGGGGGAGGTCCATCTTTCCGCTGGGGAAGAGATCCACACCATGAAGCCGGGAGAGTTTGCCTTCCTTCCCCCGGAGGTAACCCACCGGGTAATTTATGAGCCCAATCTGCCCAAAAAGTACTTTGTGGTCATCTTCGATATCCGGGAGCATGGAGCCTCCCAGGAGGAAAACTCGGACGGGGCGGTGCTCACCCGTCTGGCGGCCGCCGGAACCCACTTTGGAAAGGACGAAAACAAAGCCGACCAAATTTTTGAAGGCCTTTGCCGGGAGATCGTTTCCCACCCCTTTGGATGGCGGGCCATGCTCCCCGCACTCTATCTGCAGCTTATCCTCAGCATCCTGCGCAATATGGTGCCGGGAACTCCCCAGGAAATGAGACAGGAGCCGCCGAATCTGGCGATTCAGATTACCAAGTACATTTATGCAAACTACGACCAGGATATCACCTTGCAGGACATTGCCGATGCGCTGCATATTTCTCCCCGGCATATCAGCCGCCTGTTTTATGAGTATTTCGGCACTGGGTTTGCCAAGACCCTCAGCATCTACCGGCTCAACTACGCCAAGAACTACCTGTGCGACACCGACCTGCCGGTGGAAGAGATCGCGTCCCTGGTGGGCTTTTCCACCCCCAACGCCCTCTACCGGCTGTTTAAGGAGACGGAGGGCATTTCCATTGCCGAATACCGGAAAAAATACCGTTCCCACAGCAGGGAGGGCGAAAGGCTAAAATAAAAAGCAGAGCGCCGAAGCAAAAGCTTCGGCGCTCTATTCTTTTATTCTGCGATGCCAAACTGGTATAGGGTAAACTGATGATAGGTTTCCCCCGGCCGGAGAATGGGATCAGGGAAAGCGGGCTGATTGATGGAGTCGGGATAGCGCTGGGGCTCAAAGCAGATGCCGCTGCGGGAGACAAGCTCCTTTCCATACCGGTCCACATCCGCTCCGGTGAGGAAGTTGCCGCTGTAGACCTGCATCCCCTCGCAGTCGGAGTAAACCTTCATGGTAATGCCGCTCAAGGGACTGTAAAGCCACGCCTTTTCCTCCTCGGCGGCGTTTTCAAAGCTGTAACAGTGGTCGATACCTCCCACAATATCCAGCAGCCGGTCTTTCTGGGAGAGGACGTCCCCCACACAGATTTTCCTCCGCAGATCTAGGACCGTCCCCGCTACGTCGGCAAAGGTGCCGTCGGGCATGCCGGTGTCGTCGATCTGAAGATAGCGGCTGGCGTTAACCTGAACCTGATGGCCGCAGACATCCCCGCCCCGGCCTCCAGCCAGGTGGAAGAAGCTGTGGTTGGTCAGATTGACAATGGTAGGCCGGTCGGTCATGGCTTCATATTCGATACGCAGGGCATTGCCCTCCAGAGAATAGGAGACAATGGCGGAGAGCCGACCGGGATATCCTTCCTCGCCACCGGGGCTTATATAACGCAGCCGCAGGGTTTCCCCGTCGATCTGTCCCTGCCACACCTTGCGGTTAAAACCTTCCTTTCCGCCATGGAGGTGATTGCTTCCGTCGTTCTGGGTCAGCTGATAGGTGATGCCATCCAGGGTGAAACGGCCGTCCCGAACCCGGTTGCCATAACGGCCTACCACACAGCCCAGATAGACGTTCTGCTTTTCATAATCCTCCACACTGCCCAGGGATAGGACTACATTGACTTCCTCTCCCTCCTTGTCCCTGACAAACAGGGACTGGACGGTGCAGCCATACTCCAAAATTTCCACCTGGATCTGCCCGTTGGAGAGGGTAAACGCCTTCACTTCCTGACCGTCTCTGGTCTGGCCGAACACACGGCTTGTAATCTTTGTCATCCTTTCTTCCTCCTTTGCTGTCTCGCCTTCGGCGTAGAGCTGTTTTTCCATCCGCCAATAGTCTAAAATTCCGCCCTGCTTCCCGATGACCTGCTCGTGGGAAACTTCACGGTAGCCATGCTTTTCATAGAGGGGTTTGCCGGGGATGGAAGCATCCAGATACACCTGCCTTTGTCCGGCCTTTATGGCAGCCGCTTCCAGTGCCAGCAGAAGCCTGGTGCCATGCCTCCGCCCTTGATAGGCCGGGTGGATGTAGATCTGCCGGATCTCTTCCCCCCGCAGGCATCCCACCCCTACAGGCTCCTCTCCCTCATAGGAGAGGAGGACCAGGTCCTTTTCCAACCCTTCCTGGATATTCTCTAAGCTGTGATGTTCTAGAAACATATCCACCGCTTCTTCACAGTAGACACCCGAATAGCTGCCCCGGACAGATGCTTCCACAATTTGGCGCACCAAGCCGCTCTGGTCAGGTGTCGCTTTTCTGATACTCAACTGCCTTCCCCCACTGCTTACTCAAAGTCCCGCCGGGTTATTCTGGGTAAAGTTCCAGCTGTCCCGGCACATATCGTCTAAGCTTCTCTTGGCCTCCCAACCGAAAATCGCCTTGGCTTTGGAGGGATCGGCGTAATATTCCCCGATGTCCCCAGGTCTCCGGGGATCGACTACATAGGGGATGGGTTTGCCGCAGGCCCGCTCATAGGCAGCTACTACCTCTAACACACTGCATCCCCGGCCAGTGCCCAGGTTCACCGCATCCACCCCGGTGTGGCCGGATACGTATTCCAGAGCCTTCAGGTGTCCTTCGGCCAGATCGCAGACATGAACATAATCCCGTACCCCAGTCCCATCGGCGGTGTCATAGTCGTTCCCAAAGACATGGAGTTTTTCCAGCTTGCCCACCGCCACCTGGCAGATGTAGGGGAGAAGGTTGTTGGGGATTCCGTTGGGATCCTCCCCGATGAGGCCGCTTTCATGGGCGCCGATGGGGTTAAAATACCGCAGGAGGGAGATGCTCCACTCCGGGTCAGAATGGCCCAGATCGGTGAGAATCTGCTCTACCATCAGCTTGGTGAAGCCGTAGGGATTCACCGGCCCGGTGGGGAATTCCTCCCGGTAGGGGATGGGGTTTTGGGGGCCGTAGACGGTGGCAGAGGAGGAGAATACCATCTTTTTGCAACCAAACTGCCTCATGACTTCGCAGAGGACCAGGGTGCCAGCTACATTGTTTTGGTAGTATTCCAGAGGCTTTCGCACCGATTCCCCCACCGCTTTCAGCCCCGCGAAGTGGATGACCGCGTCGATGTCGTAAGCGGAAAAAATCTGCTCCAGTCCCGCCCGGTCTCTGATGTCCACCTGGTAGAAGGGGAAAGCTTTTCCGGTGATCTGGGTGATGCGATGCACTGCCTCCAACTTTGCGTTGGAGAGATTGTCCGCCACCACAATGTCATAACCCGCCTGTAAAAGCGCCACACAGGTGTGGCTTCCGATAAAACCGGCGCCGCCGGTAATGAAAACCCTCATAGTCCCGTCCTTCCTTCCCACAGGGGGAATTTGTTTTCCTTTTTATTATAGCCCCAATTGGGCAGTGGTACAATAGAAAGGCTTGCCACAAAAAGAAAAAGAGCGGAGGAAAATCCCCCGCTCTTTTTCAAAGAAAGTTGAGAAATGAATTAGTCTACGTTAAAGTTGTCCGGATGCTCGCTCAGGCGGCCGATCTTGCCCAGGGTGTCGATGTAAGCCATATCCTCATCGGAGATGTTGAAGTCAAATACATCGGCGTTGTTGCGGATTCTGTCCTCATGAACGGATTTGGGCAGAGGCAGAACACCTTTCTGCAGCTCCCAACGGATGCAGATCTGCGCTATGGATTTGTTGTATTTGGCAGCCACTTCTTTGAGCAGGTCGTTGGAGAAAGCTTTGCCCTGCATCAGCGGGCCCCAGGACTCGACCAGGATGTTGTGCTCGTTGCAGTAGGGAACGGTTTCATCCTGATGGAAAGCGGGATGGTACTCCAGCTGGTTGACCATGGGTTTGATCTCTGCAACCTTCATGAGAGGCTCCAGATGATGGGGCATGAAGTTGCTGACACCGATGGCTTTGATCCGGCCGGCTTTGTACAGCTCCTCAAATGCTTTCCAGGTACCGGCGTTGAGCTGCTGCCAATCATGTTTATGGTTGTGGGGGATGGGCCAGTGGATCAGATACAGATCCAGATACTCCAGGCCCAGATCCTTCATGGTCTTCTCAAAAGCGGCCAGGGTGGTCTCATAGCCCTGCTCGGAATTCCACAGCTTGCTGGTGATGAACAGCTCCTCCCGGGGGACGCCGCACTCCTTGATGCCCTGTCCTACGCCGACCTCGTTGCCGTAAACAGCAGCGGTGTCGATGTGGCGGTAACCCACCTTGATGGCGGTTTTGACGGCCTCGCAGACCTCGTCGTTGGGGGTCAGGAAGGTGCCGAAACCGATGCAGGGGATTTTAACCCCGTTATTGAGCACATAGCAGTCTGTCAGACTTTTCATATTCATTGTTTTTTCGCTCCTTTTTCTATAAATTTGTATTGATTTGCAGGTAAAATGAGTAACTATCGTTAGTATACATCATTTTTCTGTTCAAAAAAAGCCCATTTGGTAAACTTTTGAGTAAAAATTGATGTTTTGATATTTTGACGAAAAACAGGCGTTTTCCCCGTGGGAGTTTATCTATTTAGTCCAGGTCGAAATGATCCGGATGTTTGCCCAAGCGGCCGATTTTTCCCAGGGTATTGATGGTGGCCATATCCTCGTCAGAGATTTCAAAGCTGAAAATATCGGCGTTGTTTTTCATCTTCTCCACCGTAGACGCCTTGGGGAGGGGAAGGATCCCCCGCTGCATTTCCCAGCGAAGGCAGATTTGGGCGATAGATTTGTTGTATTTCGCCGCCATCTCCTTGAGCAGTTCATTGGAGAAAGCCTTGCCCTGCATTAAGGGGCCCCAAGCTTCCACCAGGATATTGTGCTCTTTACAGTAGGCGACAGTCTCATCCTCATGGCAGGCGGGGTGGAATTCCACCTGATCCACCATGGGCTTTATATTCGCCACCTCCATGAGAGGCTCTAGGTGATGGGGAAGGAAGTTGCTGACGCCGATGGCGCGGATCCTTTTTGCGTTGTAGAGTTCTTCAAAGGCCTTCCAGGTGCCGGCGTTGAGCTGTTGCCAGTCATGGTCATGCCCTTTGGGAATGGGCCAGTGGATCAGATACAGATCCAGATAACCAATATCCAGCTCCTTCATGGTCTTCTCAAAATCAGCCATGGTGGCATCATAGCCCTGGTTGGAGTTCCATACCTTGCTGGTGACAAAAAGCTCCTCTCTGGGGACGCCGCACTCCCGGATCCCCCGGCCCACGCCTACCTGGTTTTGATAAAATGCGGCAGCGTCAATGTGACGGTAACCTACCTTTACGGCGTTTTTGACGGCCTCACAGGAATCCTCGTCGGAGAGCAGCCAGGTTCCAAAGCCGATGCAGGGGATTTTTACGCCGTTGGAGAGGGTATAACAATCGTTCAGGCTTTTCATCTAGGTTGTCCTTTCTTTATCCTGTTTAATCAGGATAGATGGTGTCCGGATGTGGTCCCAGGCGGCCGATGGTTTCTAGAGAGCTGATGGCCTTCATATCCTCATCGGTCAGGGAGAAATCAAACACATCGCCATTTTGGCGGATGCGGTCGGGGTTCACCGATTTGGGCAGGGGGAGGAAGCCGTTTTGCAGGCTCCAGCGGACGCAGACCTGGGCAGGCGTCTTGCCGTATTTATTGCCGATCTCGATAAGCAGGGGATGCTGCATCTGTTTGCCCTGCATCATGGGGCTCCAAGCCTCGATGACCATCCCTTTTTCTTTGCAGAATTTGACGATTTCATCCTGATGGTAGCCGGGATGCAGCTCCAACTGGTTGACCATGGGCATGATTTTGGCCCGCTCCAATAAGGGTTGGAGATGATAGGTCAAGAAGTTGCTGATACCGATAGCGCGAACCCGTCCCTCTTCATAGAGTTCTTCAAAGGCACGCCAGGTTTGATAGGAATGCTCCTGCCAATCCTGCTTGTGACCTCTGGCAATGGGCCAGTGGATCAGATACAGGTCCAGATATTCCAGCCCCAGCTCCTTCATGGTCACTTCAAAGGCAGCTTTGGTCTCTTTATAGCCTTGGTTGACATTGCGCAGCTTGCTGGTGACAAAAATTTGATCCCGGGGCAGCCCGCATTCCCGTACAGCCTTGCCTACGCTGGCCTCGTTGCCATAGGCCACAGCGGTATCAATGTGACGATAGCCCGCTTCAATCGCGGCCTTGACAGCCCTGACGCAGGTCTCTCCGTCATCGGTTAGATATGTGCCGAGACCTACACAGGGGATTTTTACGCCGTTGGGCAGCGTATAACAATCCTGTAAACTGTTCATTATCTCACGCTCCTTTGATTGTCATTACATATTGCGATTTTATTATACTACTTTTTTGCCGTTATGCCTACTTATTTTCTTTAGAGAAATTCATTTTCTACCTTTCATACAAAAAAACAAGAATGAAATCGAGGCTGGAACAAGTTCCTTGACAGTTCGAATATGGTTGTGGTGAGAATGGTTGATTTTTAGGGGAAAGAGAGTATATAATAGAATTTCAGAAAAACAGGGGAAAGGATGGAACAATATGTATAAAGTGGCGGACGCCCATACCCATATATATGCCCTAAAAATCGCGGAAGCGGCCACCAGCGGTATCTTTAACTTTTATGGGTTTCCCTATCATGAGGTGCCCCGTGCCGGCACGCCGGAACACCTATATGAGGTTTCCAGAAGGGATCATATTTCCCGATGCCTTGTCAGCCAGGTGGCGATGAAGCCAGGCATTGTGGATGTAATCAACACATTTCTGATGGAACAGTACCATCTCCACCCAGACTTTTATGTCCCCTTTGCAGCGATCCATCCGGACAGTGAAAATCCCGACAAGCTGATCGAGAGCTTTAAAGAACAGGGCTTTTTTGGGGTCAAGCTTCATCCGGATTATCAAAAGTTCCAGATGGATGACCCTAAAATGGATCGGATTTATGACGCCTGCGCAGAGGTAGGACTGCCTATTCTGTTCCATTGCGGCGACAAGCGCTACGATTTTTCCAATCCGGACCGGTTGATTCGGGTGATGAAAAAGCATCCCAAGCTCAAGGTGCAGGGCGCGCATTTCGGAGGTTTCAGCGTCTGGGAGGATGCCCTGCGGCTCATTGATGCCAGCGAGAACATTGTTTTTGATATTTCCAGCTCCCTGCCTTATATGAATTTAGAGCTGGTACCCCGATTCTTTGAAAAATTCGGAGTTCACCGCTTTTTCTTCGGATCCGATTATCCGCTCATGACCAGCAGCCATGCAGTGGCGGACTTTTTGGCCTTGGGACTTCCTGAGGAGACCAACCAGGCGGTACTCTATGACAATTTTGCAGCTTATTATGGTTTGCAGGATGAAAGATGAATGACGCAAGAAAAAGCAGCCCATGGGGCTGCTTTTTTATCCGGGAGGTTATTCCCATCTTCGAAAGCCCTCTATATGAAGAAAACGTACCTTCTGAAAATCGTAGCCGGAGAGGGGCTTGTTATCCGTCGGATAGGTGTGAGCGGCTACAAGAATTTCATCGAGATTTCCTGGTCTTCCCACCGAGACGATGACAGGGCTGTGATGAAAATTTTCCTGGTCAATTACCAATTGACAGATATCCCCGGGCATGACCTCTCTTGGGGAGACTTCCCGGGCGAAGGGACCGGCCTCTTGGTTACGGGTGAGGAATTGATAGAGATAGATGACGCCGGTCCAGGCAGGAGCGCGGTGGTTGATATCCAGGTAGTACCAGCCGAAGGTTTCAGTATAATTCATTATGCCGCAGCCCGCATAGATACACTGGGAGGCAAAGTTGGTACAGTCTCCGCCAATATTGGTAAAATTATAGTATCTGGGGTTGAATCCATAGGCCCATTGGTGGGCATAGGCTACAGCGGCTGATCGGTCGTAAGGATGGATTTTCCATTGTTTCATATGCGGTCTTCCTCATGAAAGTTTTTCTTTATTTTATGCTCGGCAGAGCGAAAAAGTATCCAAATCAAAAAAAGGTCGAAATTTTAGAATTAGTTCTTGACAAAAGACGCATCATTGTATAAAATATTATTTGTCACTTGCGGATATGGCGGAATTGGCAGACGCGCTAGATTCAGGTTCTAGTGGTAGCAATACTGTGCAGGTTCAAGTCCTGTTATCCGCACCACTCCGAGTGTTCATAAGAACGCTCGGAGTTTTTCTTTGCCAAAGTGTCGTTATGAACACCCGTACCAAGCTGAGCCTGGACGCGATTCGCGTTCCAGGTTCAGTTTTTTATTTTGTCTTTTCGCTCGCGTTTGTAGCGGGTATCTTTTTTGCAATCCAAACCCAAATGCAACAAATCCGAACCTAACGCTGATTGGCGAGGGGTTCGGATTTGTTGTTTTCTTTGAGGATATCGCTCGAAAGGCAGGGTTAAGACGATCGTCTTTCACCCTTGATTTTGGGATTTTTATGAGCTATTATTATGTTAGCGTACAGACCTCCTAATTATTAAAAAGGGGGAATGGTTCGTGAAAAGCAAAATAAAATATGTGGCATTATTGCTCGCAGTGGTTTTTATTGCAGTCGGGATTTCAGTGATTCTTTTACAAACGCCTTCCAATAGATACTCCTATGATGATATCCCAAGAAGATATATTACAGGCGAAATTACTTCGATTTCTGAAGAAGATGAAGATATCGAATTGTTGTTGGAGAATGGCGAGCCAGCTTCGGTAACCATGACGGTCAATGGAAAAGTAGAAATTTATGAAATAGTCGATGCAGATGTAAAAATGGCCGACTTTTCCAAACTGAAGACAGGCCAAACCATTCAATGTGACGTAAGACTTTCGGTCACGCTTGAAAAAATAAATTCGTTTCATGATTGCAGGCAAATCTTTATTCTCCCAGACGAATGATTGTGATGGGACCATGTAAAAAGGCCATTTGGCAGAACAGATGATGGCAAATGCCTTTGGAAGCGTGGGACTGCTGTTTTGGCAGTTCGGTTGCCTGTACCCGTTTGGATGCAAGCGCCCTTATGGCGCCTTCGCGGCGTTGCCACCCTTTGCGGGTGCTCGCAATCTAAGGTGACCATGCCTGACAAGCCTTTGGTAAGTACGGAGCTTACCGAAGGCTTTTTCTTTGCAGTTAGATCGATATAATAAAGATTTTACCACGTTTTCAGAAATCTTTGATGAGACTCAATCTTTGAAACCAAGCAAAAAGCGGATGGTATTGAGCCATCCGCTTTTTTAGGTCATAAAACAAAATGAGATGAAACTATTTTCTCTTGCGGGAGAGAACCACAGCAGCGCCAGCACTCAGGGCCAGGACTGCCAGTGCTCCAGCGATCATGCTGTGATCTCCAGAAGACGGGTTCTCTTTGTCACTGTTGCCAGAACCGGAT
>CAJFSX010000062.1 GCA_904419775.1 Candidatus Pararuminococcus gallinarum
GATCTGACCTCCACTATGATTGCCGATTGTTCTGCTCTGGATCAGATGTTCTCCCACTATATTCCACAGCTTTTCGCCTCCATCTTTTCCACTGCCTTCATTGGAATCTGTATGTTCTTATGGGATTGGCGAATGGCGCTGGCGGTCCTGTGGGTACTACCGGTAGCGGTTCTATTTACAGCAGGATCGAAAAAATTACAGGACGTCTTTGGAACCAAAAATATTCTCACCAAACGGGCGGTGGCCGAGCATATCCAGGAAGGGCTGGAGACGATCCGGGACATTAAGGCGTGCAATCGCCAAGGTATTTATCTAAAGCAATTGGATGAAAAACTGGAGTCTATGGAACGCAGTTCTATTCACTCAGAGCTGGTTACAGGGGCATTTGTCTGCTCAGCTCAGGCATTTCTCAGGATTGGCCTTGCCACTACCGTCCTCACTGGTTCCGCTCTCATGCTGGAAGGAGAATTAGATTTTCTGTACTTTTTAGGCTTCCTCTTTGCCGCGGCACGTCTCTATGATCCGTTGGGAATGGTGCTTCAGAATATTGCGGCCACCTTCAACGCAAAATTGAAGATTGAACGGATGCGAGCCATTCAGGAGCAGCCGGTACAAGAGGGGAAAGAGCATTTTATCCCCCAAAATTACGATATCACCTTTGATCATGTAAACTTTTCCTATCATGAAGGGGAAGGCGTGCTGGATGATGTCAGTTTCACCGCAAAACAGGGAGAAGTAACCGCGCTCATTGGCCCATCCGGTGGCGGTAAATCCACCGCTTGCAAGCTGGCGGCTCGGTTTTGGGATGTTAATGGCGGTAAAATTACCCTGGGCGCCGTGGATATATCCACGGTCGAGCCGGAAGCTCTGCTCAAGCATTACGCTATGGTATTTCAGGATGTGGTATTGTTTCGGGACACGGTAATGGAGAACATTCGATTGGGGCGCCGGGATGCCACCGATGAAGAAGTGCTGTCCGCTGCTAAAGCAGCTCAGTGCGATGAGTTTATCCAGCTTCTTCCCGATGGATACCAAACCATGATCGGAGAGAATGGCTCCACCCTCTCCGGTGGAGAACGTCAACGTATCTCCATTGCCAGGGCCCTGTTAAAAGATGCTCCGGTTATCCTGCTGGATGAGGCTACCGCCAGCTTGGATGTGGAAAACGAGAGTGCAGTTCAGGCTGCCCTGTCAAGGTTGCTGAAGGACAAAACGGTGCTTATTATCGCGCATAGGATGCGGACAGTAGCAGGCGCTGACCGGATTGTCGTGCTGGAAAATGGTAAGGTCGCCCAACAGGGCAGCCCGGCACAGCTGATGGAGCAGGGAGGACTTTACCGGCATATGGTGCAACTACAGCAGGAAAGCTCCTCATGGACCCTTGGTTCATAAGACTAAGTTCTTTCGGTGATGTACATAAAAGGGCTGAGCATGATTTTTATCATACCCAGCCCCTTTTTTCATTGTGTGAGGAATAATATTGGATCAGATCATGTTGATTCTAGTAAAGAAGGCCCGAGTCCATCTTCTCAAGCCAAAGATCATAGAGTGCTTTGACGTCTTCCTTGAATTCCTCCGCAGTTTGTTCTTCTTTCTGTTGTAGTGTATCGAGCACTTCAAAAACAAAGACATCTTTGCCCAGCGCATCCCAATCCTTAGCAATCTTCCAGTCAACGCAGGATCCGGTCATTTGGGCGAACTGAAAGCGATTACGACTCCCGGTCAACTCGGTGGTCCATTGAAGAAGCAGCCTGCCGTTTTGGCTGTTTCTGATGGCAAAGACGCCGCCTTCCCGCCGACGCTCTTTATAAGCGCGGATCATTTCTTTGCGATCTTTCTCCATGATATCGAACCCCCTTTCACTATGACAGTAAAAGACAAATGTAGTGATTATTATATCCATCGCAAAGGAGGATGTCAACTGCTCGGACAAAGAAAAAGAAAGTCCAGAAAACTCTGGACTTTCCCTAATTAGTTGAGTTAGTTTGCCGCTTTAATGGTGTCAACAATCCCCATTGCGACAGCGTTTGCCGTACGGAAGATGGTGAAAGAATCGCAGAGAGACTCATACTCCCAGGGATTGGACATGAAGCCGTTCTCCACCAGGACGCTGGGACAGAATGTCATACGAGTTACCCGATAGGTGGACTGGATGGCGCCTCTTGGCTCTCGTCCTAAGCATTGTGTCATGGTGTCGTGAAGAATCTGCGCAAACTGAGCAGAAGTATTGTAATGATAATAGATTTCTGTACCGCTGACGCTGGAAGAGTCGGTGGTTTCTGCCACTGAGTTTTGATGGAAGGAGATATAAAAATCTACCTTCATATTTTCGGGAGGAAGGCATCTTTCTTCATAAGAAAGGCGGGTGTCATTAGAACGGGTCAGGGAAACAGTAGCTCCTAGAGCTTCCAGCTGTCTTTGTGTCTCATAGGTAATGGCAAGGTTAATATCCTTTTCTGTTGCGCCACTGCTGCCGCCAGGTCCCAAGGAACCGGGATCCTCTCCGCCATGTCCGGCATCGAGAGCAACGACTACACCTTCCAGAGGCCGGGCCGGATTATCGGAAAGTTTTGGAGGAAGCAAGAAGGAGAGTACCAAATTGCCATCCAGATCAAATTCCACATTATAGCCCCAGAGAGAAAGGCCTTCCCCTAGGGTGAACTGGAGCGTTACACTTTCATCGTCGTTAACCCGTTGGGAGATATCGGAAAATAGATCTCCATATTCAAAAAGCCCTTCCTGCATATTGACAGTATTATAAAGGGTGATGGTGAAGACGTCGTCATCGAGATCAGCGTGAAAAGCGGGACGGGCTGTACCCTTGATGGTATAGGTTTGGTCTCCATTTTCGGCCTGCTCCATGGTAACCTCGCTGACATTATTTTGGAAGGAAGCTTCTCCCTCCAAGAAATCTATGGTGCTTTTTTGAATCCACCCTCCGCTGGAAAGCTGGCACATATCATCGGTTTGATCGGTGACCAAATCTACACAGCCTTGTTTCAAGGTGGCAATAATGTCACTATTGGTATTGCTTTCGCTAAAGACGGTACCGATGTATTCAGCCGCCTGCATCACCAATTTGCCACCCTCACCAACAACGTAGATCTCTCCCAGAGAAGAGGTAGTGCTGGTCTTTCCTTCATAGGTGAGCACATAGCTGACAGTCCCCACCTTGGTAGTTACATTTTCCGGATAGTCTTCTGCGAGGGTTGCGGTTCCTTTGAAGAGGGCCGGTACGCCATCCTCTGCAATGGCGACTTGCTCCAGTGGTATATGCATGCCGTCAAAAATGGCAGTGACCTCCCCGCCGGCAGGAGCAATACAGGAAAAGGTGACCTCTTCACCAGCATAGGCGCCATAAGAAGCGCTGGGGAAAACTGAGCTTTCTAAAATAGAGGAAATGGTGGAGACTTCTCCAGAGCCTTCCTCCTCACGGATAATGGTAAGCGAACGGGACACATTTTCCCCCTGTTCAAAGGTAAAACTGTTTTCCCCTAAAGAAAGTTCAACTAGTACGCCAAAAGTACCGCCTTCTCCACGGGCTTCTACCTCTTCGCCGTTAAGGGTCAAAGGCAGAGAGGGGTCCGAGGTGCCCATGATGAAATATTTGCTGTAATAGGTCGTAAATTCTTCACTTGAGGGCCGGGTAATTTCCAAAGTCTGCCCATAGCTGAGATCGACAGAGATTGCCTGTTCCGATTCTGGCATGGCATACATGGAAGCGGTGTAGACGTTTACGCCCTGACTATCAGAGGCGAGATCAGCGTATGTGGAGAGAATATGGCCTTTAAAATTTTGCAGACGGTTGAGATAAATCTGATCAGCCAAAGCAAACTGATCTCCGCTTTGCGCTTCGGCTACACGGTTGAGGGTGATGACAGGAATACGGTAGTAATCGGAAGTCTCGCCCCACCACTGAACAAGGGATCGGTAGTCTCCTGATTCACCGTCAATGCTATAAAAAAGCTCAGGGGTAATGTAGTCTACCAGTCCTTGCTCCATGATGGATGCAACATCAACAGCCTGATCGTCCGCAGCGAAGGCAGCGCTCCCCCGGATACTCTCATCCATCTGGCTGTTGACTCCAGGGACGGTGATGCCAAAAGAAACATCAGCATTTGCAGTGGCAGTATGCACGGCGGAGAGCAAAGCAATAATGCTGCTTTGGTGGAAAGAGGTAAGATCGGAAGCGGTGGATTGACCCGCAAAGGCAGACTCACTGGACATACCACTCTGATAGCCAATATCCACGAGATGAAGACCGTCCACATTGTAATTGGCGACAATTTCCGAAGCCAGATCCCCAACGAATTTTTGAAAGTCTTGATTGGCGGGATCGAACTTGAGGATGCCGTCGGTGGTGGTCAGCAGCCATTGAGGATTTTCAAGGGCTGGATGTTTTTCATAGAGCCCATCTGTCGTGGTAATGGCACCCAAATCATAGGGATTTACCACTACGTAGACCCGGATTCCATTTTGATGAGCCTCCTTGATAAAAAGCCGCAGAGGATCGTATTTCGTACGATTGTCCTGTTTGCCGTCAATATGTGAGGTGGAAGGAAGAAGGTCAGAGTCATAATAGGCCTCACCTCCTGTGACAGCATCCACATAGATGGTATTATAGCCATAGGTGACAGCGTGTTCCACAATGGAAGCGATGTGATCTTGCATCTCCCCTTTGCTCATATCTTCTTCGGGAATCAGCGCGTTTTCTCCGAACCCCTGAACATAGAAACTGCGGATCTCCGCAGGGGTTTCCAGCTCTACTGTATCCCGCTGAAATTGCAGAGAAATGGGCAGATAATCCCGCACCAAAAAGAAAGCACCGGCGCCGAGGCCGACAACCAAAATGATGACCAAAAGACTGAGCAGATATTTTTTCTTCACACCGCATCACCTCTCTGTTATCTTACCACAGTCCGCCTATTTTTTCGAGAAAAATGGGGTGAATATTGAATGAATATTTTGGAAGATGGCCACAAATTGGGCAGAAAAAAGAACGCGCTGTTATCCATACAGCGCGTTCTTTTTTGAGAAGCCGCTACAGAGTGGCCAATTCTTTAAAATTATCCTTGAGAGATGGATACAACTTGACATACAGCCGATAGAATGCTTCGTATTTGTCGATGTTGTCCGGATTGGGAGCCTGTGTCTTATTTTTCTTAATGACCCGGCGACAACCTTCCTCCACAGAGGGATAGATGCCTGCGCCTACGCCGGCCAAAATAGCCACACCAAGAGCAGGACCTTCCTTGGAATTGACGGTAGAAACGTTGCAGTTAAACAGATCGGCCAACATAGAACGCCACAAGGGGCTGGTTCCGCCTCCTCCGCAGGCCATCATGTCGTTGATTTCAGTTCCCATCTCCCGGATGATCTCGATGCAGTCACGCAGGGAGTAGGAAACGCCCTCCAGAATAGCGCGAATGAGATCAGCCTTTTGATGGATAGCAGAGAGCCCAAAGAATACACCGCGGCAGTCTGTATCCAGATGAGGGGTGCGTTCACCCATGAGATAAGGCAGATAAATCAGCCGATTGGAACCGACGGGAACCTTTTCCGCCATATTATCCATAATATAATAGGGATCCACACCCTCTTTTTCTGCCTGCGCGATTTCTTCGTGGCAGAAGTTGTCCCTAAACCATTTTAGGGAGAGTCCGGCGCCTTGGGTGACACCCATAATGTGCCAGCAGCCTGGGACAGCACAACAGAAGGTATGTACACGGCCCTTGGGGTCGATAGAAATATCAGAAGTATGAGCAAAGACGACGCCGCTGGTGCCGATGGTGGTAAAGGCTTTTCCATCCTCCACAATACCGGTACCGACAGCTGCCGCCGCATTATCACCTGCACCGCCGACGACAATGGTGCCTTCCTGCAGCCCGGTCATAGCGGCGACCTGGGCAGTAATGGTGCCGGTGACTTCCGGGGATTCATAAACCTTGGCAAGCAGGGACTTATCGATGTCCAGCAGGCCGAGCAGCTCATCAGACCAGCAGCGGTTGGGGACATCCAGCAGCTGCATGCCGGAAGCATCGGAAACTTCTGTGGCGTACTCTCCGGTTAGCATAAAGCGGATATAATCTTTCGGCAGAAGAATATGACGGCATTTTGCGTAGTTTTCCGGCTCGTTGTTGCGCACCCAGAGAATTTTGGCGGCGGTAAAGCCGGTAATGGCGGGGTTGGCAGTGATTTCGATCAGTTTTTCCCGGCCTACTTTGGCAGTGATTTCCTCCACCTCTTTGCCGGTGCGCTGATCACACCAGATGATGGATTTGCGGATGACCTGGTTGTTTTCGTCCAGCATGACCAAGCCGTGCATCTGGCCGGACAAGCCAATGCCTTTGATATCTGCAGGATTGACGCCGCTTTTGGAGACACAGTCTTTCAGTGTCTGGACGGTGGCGTTCCACCAATCTTCAGGATCTTGTTCCGCCCAACCGTTGTGGGGCTGATAGAGAGGATATTCGACGGTGCTGGAAACAATGGTATTACCGTCCGTATCAAACAGTACGGTTTTGGTACCGCTAGTACCAATGTCAATGCCGATTAAATATTGCATGGCAAACCCTCCTTTTGATCATTCCAAAGTTTTCTTATTATAGATCATATCACTAATTTCTATCAAACACAATATGGGAACTTTGTAAGAAAAATCCTTAGAAACTTTAGCTAGTAAATAGTTTTTCGGGAAAAGTGATAAAAAACAGGCAAGTTGTTAGTACAACTTGCCTGTTTTATAATTTGAAATCATCAGGACTATACTGGGTGAGGAGCCGAGGCTTTTTGGGGATTCTTTTAAGAGGATCATAGCTAAATTTCCGGCAGCTGTGGTAGGGGGTGACAACACCGCGTTTGGGGCAGAGGATGATGGAATCGTCTCTTCCCGGACGCCCCAAGGCACAATAGATACAAGCAGGTTCAATGCGGTTTCCAAAAAGCTTTGCCAAGTGTTCACATCCTCTCGTTTTCTTTCTTTTTATTCTATCATATTCTTCGCTGCTTTGCTACGGGATTTTCTGACCTCACCGGAAGTTGGGGAAAGAGAGAGAAGAAGAACCGCACAGAGAAGAAGGATACAGACGGCAGCGGGGATATTCCCATAGGAAATAGCGAGACGGGGGGAGGACTCAAATGCGGCGCTGATCAGAGCCAGGGGAACCGCCCGCAAAATCAGATGTGCAATTATACCGGTAATGGCCGCATGGGCCAGACGGGAGATGAGGAAGGGAAGAAGATTCAGATGGTGATCTTTTATAAGGGCAATGACCTGACAGATAATGGAGACACTGGAAAAGGAGACAAGGATGCTGCAAAGGGTAAAAGCGGTGAGTACATCATTTTGAGCGCTTTGGAGACATCCCTGCGTTACTTCCAGAAATCCATAGACCAAAGGTGTTACTATTGCGCCGTCCGCGAAGGAAGAAAGCTTTTGACAGAAAAAATCCATCCAACCGGAGGCGGTGAGGAGGGAGGTGACAGCACTTAAAAAGACAATAAAGGCGCTGACGGTGAACATGGAAGAAGCGCCGCCGCAAACCGATTCCACAAAGGCTACCGGTATAGTCATGGGAGGAGTCGGTTTTGCTTCGTTTTTAGAGGGAACCTTGTGAAAAAGGCCAAGAAAAGTGCCGATGAGGAGGGAGGATAATATCTGAGAGACAAGAAGGATGACACCCAGCGCAGTGGAGTGGAGCATGAAAAGCCCTACAGTTCCGATGAGGAAGGCGGGCCCTGCGTTGACGCAAAAGCAGAGCATCCGGCTGGCTTGTGCCTTGTCTATTTTTTTCTGCTCCAAAAGCCCGGAAATCATCTTTGCACCTACGGGATAGCCACCCAGCATGCTCATGATGACGGCGCATCCGCAGGAGGAAGGAAGCTTTAATATATAGCGGGTGATAGGGGAAAAGGGACGGGAGATAAGCTCCCCCAGTCCCGAATTTGTAAGAAAGCAGGCCAGCACTACGAAGGGGAAAAGGGAGGGGATGACAATGCCGGCGCAAAGAGTCAAACCATCACGGGCACCCTGGGCGCTGGACTGGGGATAGAGGAGGATACCAGTGCACAGCGCCCCAGCGGCCAGTAGAATCAAAAAGATTTTCATTGGTTTGGAATGTCCGAACTTTTTCATGATGGCAGATTCCTCCCTTCTGGGATGCGGATTGGGTATGAAAGGTCCCTTTTTCCAATATATATGTAAACGGACAAAAGATATGAGTTGCTGTACGTTTGGCAGCGCTGGAGTTAGGAAGGAACCTGGGATCAACCAAGGAAATGAGGTGGGAAATTTGGCGAGGGAGAAGAGGAGAAACCGAAGGCAACTGCCTGTAGAGGAGATGCCCAAAGACAAGATGGCTTCCAAGGTAGCCAAGGTCATCGGTGTACCGGAGGATGCGTTTACAGCCCAGCCCCAAATCGAGCTCTCTGGAAATCGGGAAGCAGTGGTAGAAGGGTGCCAGGGCATATTGGAATATGACGAGTGTGTTATCCGTTTGAACCTGGGAAAGATGATGCTGCGCTTTTGCGGCAGAAATCTTCAGCTGCGATGTATGGCGGCGCAAAGTGTCGTAGTGGAGGGCTATATTATGTCCATGGAGTTTTTGACCTGACCACAGGCGCTGGATCTCTGCTCTGTTTTCCCAAAGGAAATTTTTGCAGTAAAGGAGAGCATCATGTTTATCGTCAGACTGTTCCGGTGGCTTTGCGGCTATGTGGAGTTCGAGGTAACCGGCAACTTTGTGGAGCGCTTTCTCAACCTAGCCATGCGGGGTGAGGTCAACATTTGGGGACTTAGCCATCGCACAGATAAAGTGATCGGTTGCGCCCTGTTACGGGATTACAAGCGCTTTCGAAAGTTTACCCGGAAAACAGGGGTCCGGGTACGGCATATCGGCACATACGGTATGCCTTTTGTCGCTAAAAGATACCGCAAACGGGTGGGAATCCTCATCGGTGTGGCGGCATTTTTTGTTTTTTTGGCCGTCATGTCCCAGTTTATTTGGCAGATCGAAGTCAACGGTTGTAAAACGGTGGATCCGCAGACCGTCCTGGATGCGGTAGAAGAATATGGGCTGAGAGAGGGAGCGTTGCGCAGCCAGCTGGACACACGGGAAATTGAAAATCGTGTCATGATCAAGTTGGATACCCTCTCCTGGATCGCGATCAATATCCAGGGGAGCCGCGCTACCATCGAAATCCAGGAGAGGGTCAATCCACCGGAAATGTTGCCGCTAGATGATCCATGCAATGTGGTAGCAAAGCATGAGGGAATGATTACCCGGGTGGAGGCCCACGACGGCAAAGCCATGGTCCAAAAGGGAGATGCCGTGAAAGAGGGGGAGCTGTTAATCAGCGGTATCATCGAATCGAAAAGCGGCAAAAATATACTGAAACACGCCTGGGGAAAGGTTATCGCTATGTACGAGGAAAACTTGACCATCCGGATTCCCCTGAAGCAGCGTCACGAGGTTCTTTCTCAGGAAAGCAGCCCAAAAAGCTATCTACGAGTCGGTGGGATAGATATTCCTTTGTCCATCGGTGGTTCTCCCGGAGAAAATGCGAAGGTTTCGGTGGAGGAAAAACAGCTTTCCATTTTTGGAATGCCGTTGCCATTGTATCATGTTGTCAAAACATATCGTTCTTTCTCCTATGAAGAAGTGACGATTTCTCAGAATGAGGCGAAGTCCCAGGCCCTGAGAAGGCTGGAGCAGATGGAAAACGAAGCCATCGGAGAGTGTGAAAGCAAGGAAAAAACAGTCAATGGCATTGTGGATGGGGATCACTATGTCCTTACTGCAAGGTTTGTGGTTGAGAAAGATATAGGAGCCACTGAAAAAATATGGACAGATCAGCCGGCCGAAGCGGAAAATTCTCAGTAAATTTTGCAGAAACCCTAGTAAAATTTAATAGTATTTGCTATAATAAACTGTACATACTGGGCAATTGCTCCAGGTTTGTGAAAATTTCGTTTGATGCGGGTGGCTTTGGAAAAATTCGGAACACGCTGCAATATCAGACGGGGATTCAGGTGAATGGATGATCGAAAGGATAGTCAATGTAGAGCGGATGGAACATGCCGTTGCGCTCTTCGGAAACTTTGATGAGAACATAAAAATAGTAGAAAAGGAATATGGAGTTACCATCCTCTGCCGGGGAACAGAAGTCAAAATCGCTGGTGACGAAGAACAGGTGGATAAGGCACGTCGTGCGGTGGAAGGCCTCCTCGCCATATTGGAAAAGGGAGAGGCTTTGACCGATCAGAATGTCCGCTATGTCATCTCTATGGTGGCAGAGGGTACCGAGGATAAACTGGCGGCTTTGGCGGGAGATTGTATCTGCATCACCGCCAAGGGAAAACCTCTTCGTCCTAAGACTCTGGGGCAGAAGCGTTATGTGGATGCGATTCAGAACAACACCATTGTTCTAGGTATCGGTCCGGCAGGAACGGGAAAAACCTATCTTGCTGTGGCTATGGCGGTGCGGGCTTTCCGCAAAGGGGATATCAACCGGATCATTTTAACCCGGCCGGCAGTGGAGGCAGGGGAGAAGCTGGGATTTCTGCCCGGTGACCTGCAAAATAAGGTGGATCCGTATCTGCGGCCTCTTTACGATGCGCTCTTCGATATGCTGGGGCCGGAAAACTACCAGAAATACCTAGAGCGGGGCAATATCGAGGTAGCGCCTTTGGCCTATATGAGAGGCCGGACACTGGATGACAGTTTTATTATCCTGGATGAAGCTCAAAATACCACGCCAGAGCAGATGAAAATGTTTTTGACCCGCTTAGGTTTTAACTCTAAAGCGGTCATAACCGGGGATATTACCCAGATCGACCTGCCGGATGAGCGTAAATCCGGCTTGGTGGAAGCCTCGAGAGTCCTCAAACGGGTAGAGGATATCAGTATTGTCAACTTTAATGAGAAGGACGTGGTGAGACACCGTTTGGTGCAGGAAATCATCAAGGCCTACGAAAAATATTATGAGGACGGAAAACGCCGCAAATAGAAATGAGGGAACGGACATGGAAAGCTTAAAGGTACTGATTTCAAATAAACAGAAGGAAGTAAAAATTCCTACGGGAATGCGTCTGCTCATCCGCCGTTGTTGCAACGCTGTGTTGGTGTTGGAGAATTTCGAGGGCATTGCAGAGGTTTCGGTGAGCTTTGTCAACAACGCGCAGATCCGACAGCTCAACCGTGAATACCGGCATAAGGATATGCCCACCGATGTGCTCAGCTTTCCGCTGGGAGAAAACGGCGTCTATGATATCAACCGGGAAACTGGAGCTCAGCAGCTGGGGGACATTGTCATCTCTATGGAAAAGGCAGTGGAGCAGGCGGAGAGATACGGCCATTCCCTTCAGCGGGAGGTAGGCTTCCTCACAGTCCACTCTATGCTCCACCTTTTAGGCTATGACCATGAGGCCGGCGGCATCCAGGCGGTCCATATGCGGGAAAAGGAAGAGACTGTCATGGCAAGGCTGGGGCTCCAGCGGGATGCCAGCTATGTGTTTGAAGATGAGTAAATATGGCTTTTCGGCCCTGGGGCGCGGATTTCTCTACGCGCTGCGGGGCTTTTGTCACTGTGTCAAAACTCAGAGAAACCTACGCATCCATTTAGTAGCCGCGTTCCATGTATTTCTCCTCAGTCCCTTTTATCATTTTACCAAAGGGGAATATGGGGTGCTGTGTTTAGCCTGTGGATTGGTCATCAGTGCAGAAATGGTCAACACGGCTCTGGAGGAATTTTGTGATGGCCAATATCCTGGCTATAGTCCGGTGGCAAAACGGGTTAAGGATGTGGCGGCAGGAGCGGTACTTCTCTGCGCGCTGGCCGCGGCTGGGGTAGGCGTCATCTTTTTCTGGGATATGGAAGCCTTTGGGCGGATGGCTCAATTTATCACTCTTTATCCTTGGTCCCCCGTAATTCCTGTGGCAACGTTGGCCGCTGGAATCATCTGGGCCATGAGCACAAAGAAAAAAGAACCAATGAAAGAAAAGGAATCGAAAGAAAGATGATGGATAGTAACAATACAAAATCGGGCTTTATCGCCATTGTGGGCAAGCCCAATGTAGGAAAATCCTCCCTTCTCAACGTCTTGGTAGGGGAAAAGGTGGCCATTGTGTCGGCAAAGCCTCAGACTACCCGCACCCGGATTACCGGTGTGCTGACGGAGGGGGAAACCCAACTGGTCTTTATTGACACACCGGGACTGCATAAGCCAAGGACGAAGCTCAGCGAATATATGGTGGAGCAGGTCAAAGGCTCGGTGACCGATGTGGATCTGGCGGTTTTGGTGGTTGACGCCACCGTCAAGGAGATCACCAAGGCAGAACGGGAGCTCATGGAAAATTTTTCTTCCATGGATCTGCCAGCTATTTTGGCGCTTAACAAAATTGACCTGTTGGAAAAGAAAGAGGATCTGATGGAGAAAATCCAAGCGTTTTCGGAGGCCTATGAGTTTGCCCATA
>CAJFSX010000063.1 GCA_904419775.1 Candidatus Pararuminococcus gallinarum
TGCGTTGTAAGTATTGTTTTGCATCCACCGGAGATTTTGGAGCTGGACGCAGGTTGATGCCCTTGGAGGTTGGAAAGAAAGCCATCGATTTTCTGATTGCTAACTCCGGAGAGCGGCATAATCTAGAATTAGATTTTTTTGGCGGCGAACCACTGATGAATTTTGATGTTGTCAAAGAAGTAGTAAAGTATGCCCGAGGTCTAGAAAAAATCCACAATAAACGTTTTCGGTTCACAGTGACCACCAATGGAATGCTGCTTGATGATGATAAAATTGACTTTATCAACAAGGAAATGAGTAATGTGGTCCTATCCATTGATGGAAGAAAAGAGGTCAACGACCGCATCCGCACCCGAGTTGATGGCAGTGGCTGCTATGACAGCATTCTTCCCAAGTTTAAACGTTTGGTAGAAAAAAGGGGACATGATCAGTATTATGTCCGCGGTACCTTCACTAAATATAACTTGGATTTTGCGGAAGATGTACTTCATTTTTATCATGAAGGATTTGACCAAATATCCATTGAGCCTGTTGTTACAGATGCATCCAATGATTATGCAATTACCGAGGCCGACCTACCGGCAGTGTTTGCGGAATATGAACGACTGGCAAAAATCATCATTGAACACAAAAAGAGTGGAAAAAGCTTTAACTTTTTCCACTTTATGATCGATTTGGATCAGGGTCCATGCGCCATTAAACGTCTGCGGGGTTGCGGCTGCGGCAACGAATATGTGGCGGTTACCCCTGATGGTGACATCTATCCCTGCCATCAGTTTGTAGGGATGGAAGAGTGGAAAATGGGTACTGTGGATACTGGAATCGAAGATAAAAAACGGAAGGAAAATTTTGCTAAGGCCAATATCTATGGTAAGCAGGAATGCCGTGATTGCTGGGCCAAGTTCTACTGCAGTGGTGGATGTAATGCCAATAACTTTCAGTACGCAGGAGATATCTTAAAGCCCTATCATCTTGCCTGTGAGATGGAGAAAAAGCGGCTAGAGTGTGCGATCATGATCAAAGCAGCGCTTGCAGAGTAAAATTAGGAAAATACAAAGAAAAGGTGGTTGGCGCAATGAATGGGATTCGTATTGGATTTATTGGCGGAGGGAATATGGCAACGGCCATTATCCAAGGAATTATCTTGAAACAGTTTGTCCCTAAGGAAAATCTATATGTTTTTGATGTATCGGAAGAACGCTGCAAATATTTTCAAGAGCAGGGAATAACAATTGCGAAAAATTCTGTAGATTTAGCTGACCATTGTGACTATATTTTTCTCGCTGTGAAGCCACAAGTCATGGAGAGCGTGTTGACAGAATTGAAAGGGCACATTGATGACCACCATGTTGTGATTTCTATTGCTGCAGGAATCAGTGATACCTACATTAAAGCTACCCTTGATTTTGATTGTAAGGTGGTATTGGTGATGCCAAATACACCGCTTTTAATTGGATGCGGTGCATCTGCCTTGGCTAAAATTCCACCGGTTACGGATACTGAATTTCAGCTTGTCTTCGATATTTTTTCTTCCGTAGGTAAGGCAGTAGTCATTCCAAAGGAGAAAATGAATGAAATTATTCCCGTCAATGGAAGTAGTCCGGCTTTTATTTATTTACTCGCAAAAATTGTAGCCGATTATGCAGATTCATTGGGCATTGATAGGGAAACAGCGAATACGTTGTTCTGTCAGACCTTAATTGGCTCTGCGCAAATGATGCTGCAGTCAGGGAAAAGCCAGGACGAACTCATCCGGATGGTTTGTTCTCCTGGGGGTACGACACTCAAATTGGTGGATACTCTCAACGAAAAGGATTGGAAGGGTATTCTGGAAGAGGCAATGAAACGGTGTATCGACAGGGCCTATGAGTTAGGAAAATAGAAATGAAAGCGGGAGCCAAAATGGCTCCCGCTTTCATTTTTTACTTAAGAGTTAATATAGAGTATATTCAGTCATAGTTGTCCTCTTTTTTGCATAAATTAGACTATACTGATAGCAAAGGATGGGACAGGATGATGGACAGGACTGTGATGACAAGTGCGGCAGCAAGACGAATCCATAACTCGTTACCGCCGACACCGACTCCTCAAAAAAGCTCCGCCAAAAACTATCTTTTGCCACATGTTTTTACGATTATCTTTGCAGTTATATTGCTTCTCGGCGTTATTGTTGGGACACTGCTAACCAAAAAGATAGGGATTGATGCACTCTCTGATTTGGGCATTATCACCAAAGAGTTTATAGAAGTAAAAGCAGGGCAGACCTTTCTGCAAAATTTCAGCTCTTCTTTTATTTCCGGATTGCTTTATTTACTTATTCTCTTTTTTATGGGGTTTACCGCGATTGCACAGCCGCTCATGTTGGGAGTTGTCTTTTTTAAGGGATTAGGCGTTGGCCTGTCTATGGGATATGCTTATAGTACATTAGGTCAAAATGGTATTCTTGCTGCACTGGTTTTTCTCCTGCCCAATGCGCTTTTCATTGCGTTTTCAATTTTATGGGCAGCAAAAGAGTCCTTAAAACTTTCTGTTTTATTCTTTTTTAAGGTGCTTTCAGATGACAACCATACTGCCTTAGGGAAACATGCTAAAAAAATGTGTGTAAAGTATATGGGCATTACAGCTTTTTATCTTGTGGGTTGTGCTTTGGAAAGCGGAATTATCAGCCTGTTTGGAAGCTTTTTCACCACTCTATAGGAAATGAAAGCCACACTATGTCTTGCTTTTTTTTCGAACATGGGCAAGGGGAGATGCATCTGCAGCTTTTTTGAGCTGCTCATTGGAGACGTGGGTATAAATTTCTGTTGTTCCAATATTTGCGTGCCCTAAAATTTCTTTCAGCGCACGAATATCTACGTGACCGTGTTGATACATTAGTGTTGCTGCAGTATGTCTCAATTTATGGGCGGAATATCCCATTCCATCTAAGCCACACTTCTTCAGATTTTCCGTAACGATCTGTTCCACCCGGCGCTTATTAATCCGATTGCCATTGCGTGAAATAAAAAGTGCATTCCGGTCTTTTGGCGTTTTTTTGAGTCGGATGGGAAGATAATCATTGATGGCTTCTATACACGCATCGTTTAGATATATCATTCGCTCTTTGTTGCCTTTACCAGTCACTTTAATGCTGCTTTCTTTAATATCACCTAAATTAATCCCTACAAGTTCGGATAAGCGCATACCGCAGTTTAAGAACAAAGTTAAAATACAATAATCTCTTTCTTTGTTATCACCGTCCACTTGAGACAGCAGAGAAATGCTCTCTTCCAAAGATAAATATTTTGGTAAACTTTTTTTATTATTTGGGACTTCTAATTCTTTAATGGGGTTTTGTTCCAAAATATTAGCTTTAACAGTAAGATAATTAAAAAATGCTTTTAAGCTGGATGCTTTTCGGCATCGTGTCCTAGTGCTATTCTGGCGTTCTGAAGAGATAAAATGCATAAATTCATAGACATCTGATAAAGTAACACTTTTTATAAGCGAAGCATCAACATCAGCAATATCAATTTGATCTACTGGAGTGTCCGCGGAAACAAGATGTTTATGGAGTTTTAAAAATCTAAGAAATAGACGGATATCAAGATAATATCCCTGAATGGTATTGGGTGAACGACCTTTGATCGTTTCCATATAAAATAGAAAATTTCTTAAAAGTTCTGGACAATCATTATATGAAGACGTAGCCAAAGACAATCACTCCAGTCAGTTAGGTTAGGAATATCTTGCTTATTATTATACCATGGACTTGCTATTTTGTCTCCCCTTAATTTCGCTAAATTTTTATTTAGCGAAATAATGAATATTTTGAATTCGCCTCTCTCCCCATAGCTATTATTATAGCTATTATTCGTTGCGCAGTGCGTCTACTGGTTTGAGACTAGCCGCTTTTTGCGCTGGATATACCCCAAACAGTACACCAGTCCCCACAGAAAAGACAACGCAGGTCAGAATCAACTGTGGATTGATAATAATCTCCACGTCAACCATTGAGCAACCCACAATGGCAACGCCAAGCCCAATTGCAGTGCCGATTGCACTGCCCAGGAAGGAAATTGTCAAGGTTTCAATGAGAAATTCTACCATGATATTGCGCCTACTGGCGCCGATTGCTTTTTTTATCCCAATTTCTCTCGTTCGCTCAGTAACTGATGACATCATTACCGTCATAATACCGAGCCCCGCCACCACGAGTGAAATGCCGGCAATGACAGAAAGAACGGTTGTCACAATGGAAAGAACTTCGGTAAGTTGATCCTTCTGCTGGGAAATATTTTCACTTTTATAGGCTCCTATAGCGCCCTCTTGTTGATTCAATGTAGCGACAATTTCTCTGCCAACGCTGTCTACATCATAATTTTCCTGTACCTTAATGGCGATGCGATCGAAATTACTTTGACCAGATAAAAGGCCCAAGCTGGAATATGGCACATATAAAAAAGATGGAATATAATTTCCTACAATATTTTGTAATATATTTCCTCCAGAAGAGACTACTCCGACAACTTCAAATGATTCCCAACTTCCGCCAATGTTAAGTAGGATATTTTTCCCCACGATATTGCTACGTCGATAGGCTTCCAGCGCCATTGATTCATCTACAACGCATACATTGGCCGATGTAGCTATATCATACTGATTGATGAGCCGGCCGTAAATTGGTGTCAAGGCAATGACCTGTTTTGCTCCTGCGTCAATGCCCCAAATCAATGATTGGGACTCTTGCGCGCCAACCTTTACATCTGTGTATTGCATGACAATTGGAACTGCGCTGCTTACTCCATCAAACTCCTTGATTTCCTGGAGCTGTTTTTCGGATAGTATGGTAGTCTCTTTATCTTCAGGTAAGATGGAAACCCCATCGATTCCCAGACTGCTTAGTTCTGTCTCAATTGCATTTTTCCCCACATCACCGATAGTAGAAATAAGAACAAATGAGGCGACACTGATACAGATGGCCAAAATCGTCAAGTAATTTCGTAACTTTTTTCTACGGAGGTTTTTGATACTAGCAATAATTAAATCGAACAAATTTTCTTCTCCCTTTTATCTAAACAATCCTCACATACTGACCATTTTTACGGATGCTGCTATTATTTTGAATGACCACATCTCCTAGTCCTAATCCAGCAGTCACCTCTACGCCGGACTGCATCTCCTCCCCTGTCTCAATATAGCGCTGTACGGCCTTTCCGTTTTCATAGAGGAATATATATTCCTTACCGTCTTCATCTTGCCCTATTGCCTCATAAGGCACGGCCAGAACATTTTCTCTTATTTCCGTCACAATTTGTGCCTTCGCAGTAAAACCTGCCATGAGATATTGATCCGGCTGGTCTATTTCAATAAGAATTTCTACAGTTGATTCTGTGTTTAGGTTTGTACTTGATTTTTTGGCGGTGGGAAAAATTCGAGTTACTGTGCCGGTGTAATGTTTTCCTGAGAATCCAGAACCAGTAATGTAACATCGATCTCCATGGGATACCTCCTGTATCTGTGATTCTCCCACTTCAGCGCGAAGGGCCAATTTAGAATTATCCACGATGGTGACGGCTGCTGTTCCGGCTTGAGTAGGCATTCCTGTTTGGAGGGTAAGGTCACCGATAACGCCAGACATGGGTGCTGTTAGCTGGGTCGGGATCTCTAGAGTCTGCGTAATCTGAGCATTCTTGCTACCACCTTGTGCTGCGGAGAATGCTTGGATCAATTCTTCTTCACTTAAACCACTTAATGCGCCAAAAACACTCAGTGTCTCTGAGAGCTCATCCGGAATCTCTATTTCTGTTTCACCAAGGCTGTTAAAGGGATTTTGCGCAATAACTGCTTTGGATTTATTGACATCTACATCCGCGATCACCTGGCCTTCGGTTACATAATCCCCGACTTCCACGTAGACCTGATCTGGCACTACGGTTGTATCCAAATATAGTTGTGCTTCCTCAAGGCTTTCAATGGTACCAGTCGCTGTCACCTGATCGACAAAACGTGTTTCTTTTGCAATCACCACCTGAGCAGTATCTACAGCAGCTGTTACAATGGTAGGTATGAGAAGGGTGCCAGGAATAAGTAGAATGACTATCATGAGTACTACAATTTTTAGTTTCATTTTGACCTCCGACTGCGCATATCATCTCTTCCCCTATTTTTTCACAAAGTCTGGGATTTATGAGGCATGAAGCGACCTTCCAGAATATTTTGATTTTTTTACAGCAAAATATTTGTATTGTGAATCTTCCCCGGCAGATAAAGCGAAAGGAGAATGAATATGAACATCGTCGCCTGTGACAAGCCTTGCCTGCATCAGCAGGATGGTTACTGCACATTAGAAAAGGTGCCATATATTACTTCCTCAAAAGAAAAAGGCTGCCTTTACTATGTAGAAAATAGTAAAGAGCAGCCTGTCAATTATCAAGCAAATGTTAAGATTAGCGGGAAAGTGCCTTAAAGGCGTCGCGGATATAGGAAACTCCCACAATTTCCATTCCATATTTTTCGGGTTGCTTAATATAGCGCAGACAACGTTTGGGAATAATGCATTTAGAAAATCCCAGACGAGACGCTTCGGTCAAACGTTGCTCAATACTTGTGATTGCCCGAATTTCTCCAGCCAGTCCCACTTCTCCAAAGGCAGCTACCGACTGGTCAATGACCTGATCGGTAACAGAGGACATTAATGCTAGCGCAACTGCAAGATCCGCAGCGGGTTCATCAAGACGCAGTCCTCCAACGACATTGACATAAACGTCCAAAGTTCCAAAAAAGAAACCTGCCCTCTTTTCCAATACTGCGATGAGCAGCGCCATCCGATTATAATCAAAGCCAGTTGCAGTCCTTCTTGGTGCGGTAAAACCAGACTTGGTGGCTAAGGCCTGCACCTCGGTTAAAATCGGCCTAGAACCCTCCATAACGCAAGAAACGCAAGTACCGGAGACATGTTGTGGACGATCAGATAAAAGCATCTGGGAGGGATTTTCTACCTCTTCCAATCCAGTATCATGCATCTCAAATACACCGATTTCATTGGTAGAGCCATACCGGTTTTTAACAGCCCTTAAAATACGGTAGGAAAGGTTTCTCTCCCCTTCGAAATATAATACGGCATCTACCATATGCTCTAGCACCTTGGGGCCAGCAATGGCACCATCCTTGTTGACGTGACCAACAATAAAGATAGAGATACCGTATTCCTTGGCCACTCTCATAAGCAGCTGGGTGGACTCCCGCACCTGAGAAACACTGCCACTGGATGACGGTACTGACTCAACATGCATGGTCTGTATGGAGTCGATAATAACAATATCTGGACTTTCCTTGACAATCGTATCCACAATTGTCTGTGCATCAGTAATAGTGGCGATAAACAAATTTTCAGTTTGTACATGAAGACGCATAGCACGGACCTTAATTTGCTTTTCACTTTCCTCCCCGGTGATATAGAGTACCTTCTGCCCCTGCCCTAGATATTCGCAAATTTGCAGCAGTAGTGTAGATTTTCCAATTCCTGGTTCACCGCTGAGCAGGATCAGAGAACCACGTACTATGCCGCCACCCAATACTCGGTCCAATTCCTGAAGACCTGTGCTGTAACGATCCTCATCACCGAAGGTAATATGCTGGATATTCATTGGCGTCACAGCGTGGCCACCGGCTGTAGAGACCGCTACAGTGCCGCTTTTTTTAGAGCCTGTTACAACATTCTTCACCTGTTCTTCTAGCGTGTTCCACTCTCCGCATTCCGGACAACGCCCGAACCATTTAGCGGTTTCACCTCCGCACTGGGAGCATACATAAATTGTTTTTGATTTGACTGCCATTGATTGTACCATCCATTTCTTTTTGACTTTGTTCATCCTGGATATTCGAAGCAAAATACCGATTTAGCGCACAGGCTATCGTAAAAGCGACTTCATCCTGATATTCAGAAGTCGACAATTTATGTGCCTCTTCAGGGTTAGATAAAAAACCACATTCGATAAGAACTGCTGGGGATTGTGCATGATAAAGTAAATAAAGATTGTCACCCGCTTTTTTATGTACACGGGTATTCTCGGGTTGCAATATTTCCTGAAAAGTATCCTGCAGCGTTTGGGAAAGGATTTCGCTCTCAGGATGATTGGGACTAAAAAACATCTGTGCCCCATTGTATTTAGATATACCGAACTGATTTTGATGGATGCTGAGAAAAATCGCATCCTCATTATCCTCAATCATTTTCATGCGGTTTTTTATATCAGAGACCTTCTGTTCCCGAACTGATGATTTATCCGCATCGTGTAGCGAGGTATCACTATCCCGTGTCAAAATAACTTTATATCCATTTATAAGGAGCTGGTCACGCAGCTTGAGAGCAATAGCCAAGTTGATATCCTTTTCTACAATGCCATCTACACCAACAGCTCCTCCATCCATACCTCCGTGACCAGCATCGATGATTACCTTTTTACTCTGCTGTCTTTCTGTATTGACATTAACCATCACAGTATTCGTTTTTACAATATGTCCGGCTGACATACAAAAAATCACCACAGCAAGTGTGGTAATGGGTACGACCAATTTCAAATAATTAATTTTCATCGCCATCTTTTCTATCACCCCACAAACATTTTATGTCTGTATGTCCAGTGAATAGACTAACGATTAAATCCATTATACCTTTTTTTCTATCATTTCACAAGAAATAGCAACCTGTGGCCAGTCGCTTTCAAAAGAGATTTTGCATAGGATGTAAAAATATCTTTCTATTATAAAATCTCATAAAGGATGATTACCTTGAATAATTATCATTGCCCATTTTATTGCTGTCGTCCTCCCTGCCCTGGTGGGGTTACCGGTCCAACCGGTCCTACGGGTCCAACGGGTGCTCAAGGCCTACAGGGCGCCACTGGGCCTACAGGTCCACAAGGTCCTGAAGGAGCCCAAGGCCCGCAGGGAATCATCGGAGCCACTGGAGCGACTGGATCCACTGGTACAACAGGCTCAACAGGACCAACCGGCCCTACGGGTCCAACGGGAATGCAAGGACCTACAGGAGCGACTGGGCCTCCAGGCCCACAAGGCCACGAAGGTCCTCAGGGCCCTCAAGGAATAGCGGGAGCCAAAGGAGATGCCGGCCCTGCCGGTGTGACAGGCCCTACGGGTCCCACAGGTATACAGGGTCCACGGGGCGATACTGGCCCTACCGGTGCTACTGGAGCAACAGGGCCAGGCGCTTTATTGGCACGATATGTCAACGCCTCTAGGATCACAACGAGTTCTCCCATTGAATTTGTGGAAATCTCTAATTCCGCCCCTGATTTAATTTCACAGTCAAGTCCAACAACAATCACATTAGCGACTGGACCTTTCTATCTTATTTTTTATTCCTTTTTCGGGGCTACCAATACAGATAGCTATCTCCAGGTTATTAGCAGGACAAATGGAACCATCTTAGTAAGTTTTAACTCGAAGGTTCCAACAACAACGGCAGGAGGTCTTTCTGCCTCGACAGAATCAACCACAGCATTTCCTGTCATAGGAGACAGCACAAATCTTGATTTTCTCATTGCATCTTCTGCAACGCTTTCTTCTGGTGAATTTTATCTCTATATTATTGCGTTTCCCAATTGAATTTTTTCTGGAATAAAAAACCCGGACAAAATCTTAAAGATTATGTCCGGGTTCAACTTTTATATTTGCCATGTTGCCTATCAGTGATATCGTCGTTTTGCGAAACGATGTTGACATAATCAATTCCCTCCATTTTATCAACTTGCTCTAAAATTTTTTTGTCAGTCTTAGTTATCTGAGAGAAGCGCCGAGAGGGTAATTGATAGATAAATTCCACTGTATCTTTGGTGGTATTCATCGCTTGCAACTTTTCTTTTGCTCTAAAAAATGAGGTAACCATAGATTGAATGTCCTTTTCCAATCGTTTATGTGCCCGGATAACCAGTAGCCTTTTATAATCATTTTTGATTCTGCCAACAACCAAAAGTAGAACAAAAAGAGCTAATGTACTAATACTCGCAATGATATAGTCACCGATGCCACAGCAGATGCCTACAACAATTGTCCAGAAAATATAGACAGTATCTCTAGGATCCTTCACTGCATTTCTGAAGCGTACTATGGAGAGAGCACCTACCATACCAAGGGAAAGGGCAATGTTACTACCAATGACGATCATTACTGATGTGGTAAGAACAGTTAATACGATGAGTGACACATTAAACCTTCTGCTATAGATAGTACCAGTATGGGTGATCCAGTATGAAAGAAAAATGACCATACCTATGATCACAGACACCGTAATATGAACCAAAATTTCCTCAAGGGACAGTGCATATTCCTGAGTGAAGAAACTATTCAATATTTCTTTCATATCTACACCCCCTTTTGAAAGCAATTCAATTATCATACGATTTATTGATGAAGATAATAGACTTTAATTATACATGATTTGATGTATGAAATCTAGGTAAGGACAAAAGAAAACACCCCTGAACTTTCAGGGGTGTTTTCTATGGAGGCGCCACCCAGATTTGAACTGGGGAATGAAGGTTTTGCAGACCTCTGCCTTACCACTTGGCTATGGCGCCTTATATGGAGCGGGTTACGAGGCTCGAACTCGCTACCTCCACCTTGGCAAGGTGGCGCTCTACCAGATGAGCTAAACCCGCAGGATGGTGCCTCCGGTCGGAATCGAACCAACGACACGAGGATTTTCAGTCCTCTGCTCTACCGACTGAGCTACAGAGGCATCCATTGGCGACCCGGATGGGGCTCGAACCCACGACCTCTAGCGTGACAGGCTAGCGTTCTAACCAACTGAACTACCGGGCCATTTGGTGGGAACAACAGGGCTCGAACCTGTGACCCCCTGCTTGTAAGGCAGGTGCTCTCCCAGCTGAGCTATGCTCCCACAATTTCGCTGCAAATTATCCAAAACACAAGCAGCGAAATTAATTCTACATGATTCCCCCAAAAATGTCAAGCTTTTTATAAATTGATATATTACTTTGCTCTCGCCATCAAAGTTTTTATTTCTTTTTGATTGAATCGATATTTTTTACTACAAAAATGACAACCAACCTCTGTGACCTTATCTTCCTCTGACATTTTTTGCAGTTCTTTTTTTCCAAGAGAAAGCAGGGCACGTTCTACCCGCTCTCTACTACAATCGCATTTGTAGGAAACCTCTTTTTCTTCTAATATGTTTGGCTCAAAGCCGTCTAAGGCTTTTTCGATGATCTGTTGAGGTGTTAACCCTTCATGGAGCATTTGGGATACCGGAGGCATTTTCTTTACATTTTCTTCCAATTCAGAAATGGTCTCCTCTCCTACCCCAGGCATAAGCTGTATAAGATATCCTCCAGCGGAAAGTACAGTTAGATCCGTATTGACAAGTACGCCAAGCCCACAGACGGTGGGAATTTGTTCGCTGACGGCGTAATAGCTGGTAATGTCTTCTGCAATTTCTCCAGAGATGAGAGGCACTTGCCCAACATAAGGGTCTTTCATTCCTAGATCTTTGATTACATGAAGAACACCTTTCCCTACGGCGCCTCCTACATCTAATTTGCCGTATTGGTTAAGGGGTAACTCAACAATAGGATTGACTGGATATCCCCTTACATTACCTTCGCCATCAGTGACTGCGATCAGCGCGCCAACTGGGCCATCGCCTGCTACACGTAAGGTAATAGAATTTTC
>CAJFSX010000064.1:0-11675 GCA_904419775.1 Candidatus Pararuminococcus gallinarum
TGACGAAAAAAGAATCTTTTTTTAGATGGGGGATATTACGGTGAAAAAAGCTGCCATATTTGACCTGGATGGCACACTATTAAACACGTTGACAGACCTTGCTGTTGCTTGTAACCATGCGCTGGAAACATATGGCTATCCGACGCACCAGGTCGAAGCGTACAAGATGTTTGTGGGAAACGGCGTCTATAATCTGGTAAAAAGGATTCTTCCTGAGGATGCTCAGGATGAGGAGACACGGGCGAAAGTAAAAGCGGCATTTGATGCCTATTATGAAGCCCATACTGTAGATTTTACAAAACCATATGACGGTATTTCTGAGATGCTGGACACCCTTAAGAACAAGGGAGTAAAGATGATTGTCATTTCAAATAAGGCCCATAACTTTGTGGTACAGCTAATACAAAACATCTTTCCCGGCATTTTCGACGTTATTTTGGGACAGAGGGATCATGTGCCAAAAAAACCGGATCCAGCCGCTGTTTTTGAGGCACTGGGTCAGGTGGATATAGCGCCGGAAGATACTATTTATGTGGGCGATTCTGGTGTTGATATGCAGACGGGGAAAAATGCAGGGCTGCTGACCATTGGAGTAGCATGGGGATTTCGCGGTGAAGCGGAACTTTTGGAAAACGGCGCTGATGCCATTGTCCATGCACCAGAGGAAATTATCGATTTTATTGATTGAAGTTTAACACAAAACGCACAATGAAAGAAATGTGTTCCTAGCAGATCTATCCAAATTTTTTAAAAAATTCTCTTGACAAAGCTAGTAAGTTGGGATATGATAGGGAACAATAAAGCAAAAGCGATGAGGAAGGCGGCCTTTCGCCGTAGCCTTTTACAGAGAGCCGGTGGGTGGTGTAAACCGGTAAAGGTGGAGAAGGGAGATCACTTCTGAGCTGAGGCCTGAACGTTTTCAAGTAGGGCTCTTCCGTATGACTGCGTTAAGGTCGGGGATTTGTTAGAATCCTGCTAAGTGGCATCAATAGATGCAATTTGGGTGGTACCGCGGGTTTTGTTTATAAGCTCGTCCCAATCAATTTGATTGGGACGAGCTTTTTATTTTTGTCTATAAACCATTCTAAAATTATGAGCAAAGGGGAGCGATTCCATGGAAACTCAGATCATTGAAATTGCAGAGAGAATAAGGACCTTACGAGATATTATGGGCTTTTCCCTTGAGGAAATGGCAGCCGGGACTGGGGTCTCCGTCCAGGAATACAGCGAGATGGAAGAAGGAAAATCTGATTTTTCTTTCACCTTTCTGTATAAATGTGCCGAAATGTTTGGCGTAGACATTGTGGAGATTCTCACTGGAGACGGTCCAAAACTTTCTTTCTATAGTATTGTAAGGAAGGGAAAGGGACTGCCAATTAAACGGAGAAAGGGATTTCTCTATCAGCATATGGCACCCCGGTTCCGGGCTAAGGTTGCAGAGCCTTTTGTGGTTACAGCACCTTATTTTGAGGAGGAACAGAATCAGCCAATCAAGCTTTCGACCCATGAGGGGCAGGAATTTGACTACATCCTCAGTGGCAGCTTGAAGGTGGCGATGGAGGACCACATTGAAATCCTTCACGAAGGAGACGCAATTTATTACGATTCCGGCCACGGCCATGGTATGATTGCCACCGGCGGAAAAGAGTGTGTCTTTTTGGCTGTAGTCCTGAAAAAAGATGATAATCAAGATTAAACTGATGCTTCGGAGGAATTAGGCAAATGGAAAATATGGAAACATTTTATCAGCGCTTTTGCAAAGAACATTTTGATGAAAATGGAGTACTGGATCAATTTGAAATCACCTGTGCAGACAATTTCAACTTTGGCTATGATGTTATTGACGAGATTGCCCGGCTGGATCCGAATCGCCGTGCAATGATCTGGTGTGATGATGCCGGGACAGAAAAGGTATTTACTTTTGCGGATCTCAAACGCCTGAGTGACAAGGCTGCTAACATGTTTACAGAGCATGGTATCAAAAAAGGCGACATGGTAATGCTCATCCTGAAACGTCACTATCAATTTTGGATTGCCATTCTTGCACTGCATAAGATCGGCGCTGTAACAATCCCGGCGACCAACCTGTTGACCACGAAAGATCTAATCTACCGTTTTGACGCAGCGGACATCAAAGCCATTGTTGCTACAGCCCATGGGGATGTTACCAAATATGTAGATGAGGCATGTCAGCAGTATCATGGTATGCAGGTGAAATTCGTAGCTAACGGAGAGCGTGAAGGCTGGTTTAATTTTGATGAGGAAGTAGAAAAGGCGGATGAGCATTTTGATCGTGTACCCACGAAGGTCACAGATTATATGCTGTTGTATTTTACTTCTGGCACCACAGGATATCCCAAGATGGTCATCCACGACCATTATTATGCATTGGGCCATATCATCACAGCAAAACATTGGCACAATATCCATTCGGATGATCTCCATTTGACTGTCTCAGAAACAGGGTGGGGAAAAGCTGTTTGGGGAAAACTGTATGGCCAATGGTTTGCCGCTAGTTGCATTTTTGTCTATGATTTTGACGGAAAATTTGTACCTGCCGACCTGCTGCATATGATTGAAAATTATCGTATTACTACCTTCTGCGCTCCTCCGACTATTTATCGTTTCTTTATCAAAGAGGGAATGGGCAACTATGATCTTTCCAGTTTGCGCTATGCGACAACGGCTGGAGAAGCACTCAATCCAGAGGTTTATAATCGCTTCTATGAGTATACCGGACTGAAATTGATGGAAGGATTCGGCCAGACAGAAACAACATTGCTTTTGGCGAATCTCTATGGCACAGAGCCAAAACCTGGTTCTATGGGTAAGCCTTCGCCACTGTATCGTGTTGATCTTTTCGACGAGGATGGGAATACAGTGGCACCTGGTGAAGTTGGAGAGATCTGTGTAATCACCGAGGAAGGTAAAAAACAGCCTGGCCTTTTCTGCAGCTATTACCGAAACGAGGAAAAGACCAGAGAATCCTGGCATGATGGCCTCTATCACACTGGAGATACAGCGTGGAAAGACGAGGACGGATTTTACTGGTATGTGGGTAGAACCGATGATGTAATCAAAGCGTCTGGCTACCGCATTGGGCCTTTTGAAATTGAAAGTGTTCTAATGGAGCACCCCGCAGTTTTGGAATGTGCCATCACTGGAGCGCCTGACCCAGTACGTGGCCAGGTGGTAAAGGCAACCATTGTTCTTACCAAGAACTATCAGCCCTCGGACGCATTGGTGAAGGAGCTACAGCAATATGTGAAGAAACAGACAGCACCCTATAAATATCCGCGTATTGTTGAATTTGTCGAAGAACTTCCCAAGACCATCAGCGGTAAGATCAAACGTGTGGATATCAGGAATAATCAACATCAATAAAGTAATTCATAAAGGGAGAAACTGTGTCTGGCAGTTTCTCCCTTTATTGATAAAGAGCTAATGTAAAAACAAACAATATGGACATTTTTATACATTCTTCCTATAACATTTTTCTAGCAAAAATGTTATAATCTATATATAACGTGCAGTTTGTCGATGACCGAACGCAAGTCCAGTGATCAACAAGTTGTGCGTTTTTATGGAGGTAAAGAAAATGTTTCATGTCGAAGATTCTGTCATGTATGGAAGCTACGGAGTGTGCCAAATTGTTGACATCCGATCAGAAAAATTTGACAGGGACGCCAAGCTCTATTATGTGCTCAAGCCGGTACAGGATAAAAATTCTACCTTTTATTGCCCTGTTGAGAGTGGAGAAGACAAAATGCGAAAGATCCTTTCTATCGGAGAAATCCATCAGCTGATTGAGGCTATGCCGGATGCACAAACAAAGTGGATTGAAAATGAGCAGCTTCGGAAGGAAAAATATGGGGAAATTATCAGAAGAGGAGATCATAAAGAGCTGGTACAGCTTATCAAAACCCTCTACTATAAAAAGCAAGAAAAGAAGCAGGAGGGGAAGAAGTTTCATGTAGCCGATGAAAAGGCGATGAAAGAGGCGGAACGAATCCTGCATGGTGAATTTGCCTATGTGTTAAAAATTAAACCTGATGATGTAGTCCCATTTATTATGGGGCAAATCAATCATATTGGTGAGCAAAATGCAGATGCAGAGAATGCATGATAAAGTGTGAAAAACATGAAAAATGGCATAAGCCCTAGAGCTTATGCCATTTTTCATGTTTTTCACAGACTATGTCATCGCAATGAATCCAACACGCTTCGATAGAGAATCTCCGGATCATCCAAAAAGCGCTCTTTCACCCGCTCAGCCTGCTCCTTGGTGGGCACAAATAAACTTAGTCGTAACAGATCAGATCCAATATCCTTCATGAGGCAGGTGACGATATAGCCATCTTTTGTTTTCTCAATTTCTGCCTTATTTTGAGAACGAAGCCGGGCCTTTTTTTGTATCTGTAGCGCGCTGTTCACTGATTTTTCCCGTACAGTAAGAGGCAATGAACGCTCGAACTCCAAAGCTGTCATCTTTCCCTTGGGAAGGAGACGGTAAAACTCTCCTTCAGGCCGCATTTCTTCAATGACTTCAATATGCCCATCCTGTACAAGCTCTTCCAAGGCATCGGCAAATTGAAAATAGTTCACCAGGCTATTACCGGTCAGCACCTCGTTCATCTGAGATTTTGACAGAGGATCCTTAAGTGCGGAAAGAAGATAGCAAATGAGAATTTTTATCTCGTAATCCTCGTGTAATCCTCCCGGCTCTACACCGGCAGAAAATCCGTGAAGTTTCATGAGCATCACCCGCCTTTGCACTAACTCTTGTCATATATTTTACACGAAACTCATTGAAAAAGAAAGGGGAAAACCTGACAGTCTCACATATTGGTATAAGACATTAATCTATCGCCAAGTGGGAAGGTGATTGATTTACTCCAGACGAGTTTTTGAGAAAATTACTTATTCGCCTTCATCCCCATGGACTATCTGTTTTCTCAATTTCGCAAATGAAGGGGAGCAATAGAAAATCTCGACAAAAAAGGCGGGGCAGGATATTTTCCTGTCCCGCAAATGAAATTATGGGAAGGTGAGAACTTACTATCCGATAGAGACTTCCTTGACGTCCTTCATATCATTGAGCCCAGTTGACTTGATTTTGAGATCAGAGATTGTGTAAATATAGTTTCCTCGATAGACCCCGCGACGAATGCTGAGAGATTGATCCAAGAGCTGTGTGAGATCCTGTTGTGCTTCCTCACTTTGATGGGTAATCCGTCCTAATTCGGTCAGTTTTCCATCAGAAATTTGGAAGAGAAGGTATCCATTGAACACATTTTCATATTGAGCATCATAATAGCCGGCATTGGGAGTACCGGCATTGGGAGTAAGATTTTGAGTCAAGGTGGCGGGAATACCAATGATCCCTTTTTCTTCATAATAAAGGAAAGCCTTGTGATCATATAATGCGGGGCTATCGCTACCGACATCTCCTACAATGATATGATTGATTTCGGTTGGGTTTTCCATATCAGAAACATCAAACAGGGAAAGTTTGATGCCGCCGGTAACGGTAAAGGTATTGCCATATCCGTCATCCACCTCTTGCGTGTCATAGCCTAACCCCACAATAAGATCATCGGAAATCGGATGCATATAGGTGGAAAATCCGGGGATTTTCAGCTGGCCTAAAATGACAGGTTGAATGGGATCGGAAAGATCAATGGCGAAAAGTGGGTCAACCTGACGGAAGGTAACAAGATAGACCTTATTCCCCATAAAACGCACAGACTTGATTTCCTCGCCCTCCGCTATATTCTCCAAGTAGGAGAATAGGCTGAGATTTTCATCGAGGACATAGAGATTGTTGGTAGTTCTATTATTCCGCGCGTCATAAAGCTGGGTAGCAATCCGGAAGTAGCCGTCATATTCATCCATAGAGAATTGGTTGAGCACACTTCCTTTGACCCGACCGGAGGCGGTGAGAGCGATTTCACTACCGGAAAGCTCTACCTTATAAATATTGGAATAGGAGATCATGGATACATTGTCGTAGCTCTCGCTGACTAGATACATGCTGTTAGTAGAAACATACATCTGGCTGGAACTGCCCAAAATAGCTTTCGTATTGAAAACACTGCTGGTGTCCGTGACATCCACTGCGGAGATAATATTATAACAGGATGCCTCTATCTGGGGAAGCAGATAAATGGAGTCTGCGGAGAGCATTTGCAGGGAAGTGTTGCTGCTGTCCGAAATTGAGGGAATAAAGGAGGAAGGTTCTGCTTGATTCGTTTCTTGAAGATACATGAAATCCTGGGAGACGACATAGAGCTGTGAACCGATCATCCGCGCATCCTTATAATCTCCTTCTTGTGTAAGAACGCGGTCCACTTGGGGGGAAGAAGGATCCGAGACATCATAGATGGTAATTTTTACAGAACTTCTGGATTCTCCGCTAGAATCTGCCGCCATCTTCCTCTGACTGTCTAATCCAGTATTGGAAGAGGCAAGGACCATCAGTTTGTTCTCATGGAGGAATAGATCTAAGGTATAACAGAATTCCTGATCCTTGATTTTGGCTACATGTTCCATGTCGCCGTCTTCTCCCATGAGGACAATGTCAATGGTGTCAGTAGTCGAATAGTAAATGTAATCCCCATCGGTTTTGACAATATCCGCTTCGCTGACCCCATCTACCTGAGTATTGGTTTGATCGCGGGCTAGCTTTTCGTCTGTATCCCCGCCGGCTGTGTTGGGATTGGGCTTGATTTCACTGGATGAGTCAGCCCCGTTTTCATTACCAGCACCTGCGGTAGGTGGGTTGATATTTTGTGCCGTACCTCCATCGCTTCCGCCAAGAAAACCGCTTTCTTCAAAGGGAGCTAGAACCTCTGCGATTTCCTCATAATCCTTAGCCTTTAGTTCTGTAAGTTCTCGGTCAGCCAGAGAAGCATCCAGATCGGAGAGTACAGCGGTTTCTGGACTTGCGCCATCAGCAGTGGCGGTGGAAGAAAAAGCATTTTCCTGGTCTGCGGCGGTAAAATCAGTGGTGGCGAGTTTGGCGCCCGCATACATGGAGATACTGACCACGCATCCTAGAACCAGAATTAGGCTGGCGGCGATGGCGATGTACTTGCTGATAGGCTTTTTCTTTAGCGGCAAAGAAAAGAGTTTTTGCATTTCGCTGGGTTGGACCTTGTCAGGAATTGGAATATCACGGTCAATGTCCTGTAGGAGCTTTTGTAAGCGAAGCATATCATCCCCATGTGAGCCGTTATTTTTGTACTTCACAATACTCACCCCTTTCGATAGTTTTTTTCAGTTTTTCTAGGCAGCGGTGCAGTTTTGAGGAGACCGTTCCCTGTGGCATTTTAAGAATTTCTGCAATCTCTCTGATTTTGTACCCCTGGATGACGCTGAGGACAACAATAGAGCGCTCGTGATAATTAAGGCAGTACAAAGCGTTCATCAGTACCAGTTTGTCATCTGAGTTTTGATTGTAGCATAAGCTGGTGTCGGATAGGGCAAAATCTTCGAGGTTAAAATGATTGCGAAGCTTATAGTTGAGAGCAATTTTCCTGTTGCAGCGAGCCTGTAGAATTTTGAAAATCCAGGATTTAAAGGCTGATGGTTCCTTGAGCTTTCGGATGCCCCGATAGGCATCTAAGAAGGTTTCGGATACCGCGTCCTCCGCATCTGACCGACTACCCAGTATAAACAGAGCAGTTTTGTATAAATCGGCATAGACTTGCTCGTAAAGGCGAGTAAAGGCCTCCTGATCTCCCAACCGCGCTTCTTCGACGACACGTATATCGATCGTCATATGTTCCACCACCTTCCGGAAAGGGTGTCCATTTTTTTAGTGGGAAAAATATTGCGATTTATTGCATAATATTTGATTTTTTTATTTTTTTGCCGAAGAAACGGCACGCCGCATCCATGACAGGGCAGCGTGCCGTTTTTCGAAGTATTACGAAAACAGGATAAACATTAAAAGTATTCTACAGAAACCTTTTTTCCTGTGCGTTCCAGTTCGGCTGCGAGTTCTTTAATTAGGTTAAGTTTAAGACCGAGAGATACAGGCATACCTGGATTTTGATGTGCAGGATTGAGAGCCCGTCCAACCAAGAAGCGAACCTCGGTGGCATCCTCTAAAAGAAGACGGGTCAGTTTGGTAGCACCATCTTTTTTATTGAGTGTGTAGGCTTCTGTGTTTTCCACTCCAGCATCGTTGATTCCCTTGATAATCTCCAGCGCCTTACCTAGGGTCAGAACACCTTCTGTAACCAGATCTACCCCAGGGAGTGTGGCGATTGGGGGAACGGCAGGATTTTCATAGTCGATTTGCACCTTAAGTTCACGGCCGGTAATCCGGCTGACAATCTGGGATGTGGTACCGCCGCAGACTACCTTGAGCCCCTTGGAATACATCAGTTTGTCTACGACAATTTTGTCCATCTCATTATTAACAGGGGGGCCAACCATTATTGTAGCAGGCCGGTTAGGTTTGAGTGCCAGAGCGCAGACGGTGGAATCGTCGCCACATTTTTGCATGTAAAGGGTATTGACAGCGGCAAGTAGTTTTTTGGTAATGACACGAGGGGACATACCGGGTTCCAGATTTTCTACCACATAGTTGACAATATTCTCATATTGCCAGCCTAGGTCCAGCAGACGTCCAACTCCCGCATGAACTACACCATCAGAAAAAGTGATGATCATGTCGGAACTTTCAGCCTCAAATTGGCTGATATGAATGATCTTTCCACCAATTTCTACTGTTTCACGGGGAATAGGGGTGAGAACATTTTTGTGAAAATAGAGTAGGTCAGGATTGTCAAACTCAGCGGTATACACTTTACCATCCCGACCGACACGAATGATCGTAAAGGTAGAATATGCAAGCCCACGCTCGCTACAGACAGGCAAAGTGCTGGCGATAGTTTCCAGAGTCTCCTCTAGATCTGCGCCGCTTGCAAACATAGTGGCAATAATTTTGCTGGTCAGGGTAGAGAGAATATTAGCTTTAACACCGCTTCCTAAGCCATCGGCCAACACAGCCAAAAAATAATCATCAGTACGGACAAATTCTACTTTATCTCCACATAATTCTTCGCCATATTTATGTAGGCTTTCATAAACAGCGTCAATATATAATTCCATGGTGAACCTCCGTTTCTAATCATTGAAAAAGGCCGGAAAGGACCTTTCAATTCTATCTAAGGCGTTTCCTCTGGCGAAGTTCACACTCATAGCTCGGAAAGTTCAGACATGGATTTTTTCAGATTGGTCAGCGCCACCTTAGTTTCTGCGGTGGTTTCACCCAGCAGGCTTGCAATCTCCTGAGCGACCCTCATCTGTTTGACAATGACTTTTTGTGCAATGTCCACGGTGGAATCGCGGAGAGACTCCATCTGTTTTTTATGCTGCTCTTCTTCAGAGATATCCTTGACGAAGACCAAATACATACCATGTTCTTTAATATAAAGGATGGTTTGTTCTACTGTTTTATCGGATTCATCTACATGTACTTTCTTGGTGACAGCCTTTCCTTCACTTTTAGCGGTGTCGAAGTCAGGCTCACCATAAAAGGCGGGAATAGGATAGCCCAGGATTTCTCCACGATTTACTTGATAAATATCCTCTGCCATGGGATTGATGTCCTGTACATTCAGATCCTCATCTAGCGCCAAAATAGCGTTGGGGGAATGCTCCGTAATGGTGCTGGACATATTTTCTGCCCTCTCGCGGAAGAAGGGAAGACACATATTAATATCCGCTTTACCTTGGAAAACTGCAACCGCTTTTTCACGACATGAATGATAGCCACAGCTGCCACAATTTAGCTCATCCTCCGGCGTCAGCTTACCGATTTTTGCAAGAATAGCTCTAATCTCTTCTTCTGTCGGCATATCCCGCCGGACAGAACGGTTGGTAAAGACACGGGGATGCGGGAATTCGATGGTAGAGGTGGGGGCAGGATTTTCATCCTGGGGCATGGGGGCATCGTCAATCATTGTTTCAGTGACCAGCAGGCTCTTGTGACCCATCCGCATAATAGGACCGCCAATACATCCGCCCGGGCAGATATTGGCCTCAACAAACAGACCCTCTACCAGACCATCGCGGATGGCATCGAAAACCTCCATACAACGGCTGATGCCATCGACAGCAACAGGCCGATAATGGTGAAATTTTTCGTCGGGAATGGTCTTGAGAATACCTGTAGTTTTGGGATAAAGACGAGAAACTGGATTGCTCACACCGGTGGCTTCACTGTCCTGGACATCCATGGAAACGCCAGCGCTGTCCATCCACTTTTGAATGCCAGCAAAGGTTAGAGCGTAGTTGACAAAGCCGCCGGCCAATGGATCAGAGGCTTCATTTTTTTTGGAAAGGCAAGGCCCGATGAAAGCTACCTTGATATCTCCGTAAGTTTCACGCATCAGCTTGGCATGAGCCATCATGGGAGAGGAGACAGGGGCCAGATTTTTAATCAGCTCCGGATAATACCGCTCTATCAGCATGACCACAGAGGAGCATGCGGTGGCAATAATATTTTTCATCTGTCCGTTTTCCATCAGAGCGGCGTACTCTCTGCTGGTTTCATTGGCGCCGATGGCTGTTTCTTCTACTCCGGCAAAGCCTAGCTTCTTTAGTGCAGCCGAAAGTTTGGAGAAGTCATCTGTGCCGAAGAACCCCGGCCAGGAAGGCGCGACGGTAGCATAGACTCGTTTCCCCTGGGCAATCATTTCTTGGACATAGTGATGATCGCTTTTGATAAATTTAGCATTTTGGGGACAGCACTGGACACAGTTACCGCATAAAATACATTCATCGTCAATAATAGTAGCCTTCCCATCCTTAAAGGCGATAGCCTTTACAGGACATTCTCGGATGCATTTATAACAGTTGTGACAATTACCGATATTCAGCTCAATAACTCCCATTAATGTAACCTCTCTTTCCTTTTATTCCCCTGCTTTCTCAGCCTGTGCTAGGGGAAAGACATGTTCATAAAAGACATTTTCCGCATTGACGAAACCAACATTCTGGACAGGAGTGTCGTTGACCATTACCGAGATGCCGGAAAGGCAACGGCCCATACAGAAAGAGGCTTTCAGCTCAATGACATCTTCCAATTGATTTTTTTTGATCAATTCTTGAAAAGTTTTGATCACTTGATAGGAGCCCTTCATATGACAGGAACTGCCTACACAGACACTGACGACGACCATAACTTCTCCATCCCTTCTTCATGAATTACTACATAAAATTGTTAAAAACGAAACGAATTCCATATTATCTCTAGTATACATGAAAAAAGGGGAGAATAACAAGATGAGAAACGCATAAAAAGGCTGGGAAATCTTTGGCGCAATCTTTATGAAAGGGAAGACTGTACAAAGAAAGGGAACAATCCTAGGAACAATGAACAAAGATGAAAAAAACAGCTGGAAACTCTAGGCCACGCCTTGACACGATCTCTTTTTATAGGATATAATAAAATCAATTGTTAAAATGTAGACAATTTTTAATAAGGAAATTTGTGTATTGTTCTAAAAAGTTTGGAACAAGCCATGGAGGAATAAGGAAAGGTGGCGTTTTGCCCGGATGAAAAGGTTGATTGTGGAAGTGTGTGTATGTCCAGAGTGTGTCATGATGGGGGCAATGGACATCATTGAGGCCATTGAGAGCTTGAAAAAGCTGAAAAC
>CAJFSX010000064.1:11760-19262 GCA_904419775.1 Candidatus Pararuminococcus gallinarum
AATACTCAGGTGCAGGTGATTACCAAAAGCTGTATAGGAGATCCAAAGCATGGAAGTGACTCTCCTGTGGTAGTGATTAACGGTGACAGATTGGTTTGCGCTAACAGCCAGACTGTCATGGAAAAGATCATTTCATTAAAAGCGAAGGATGTGAAGCATTAAGTGCGCGGAATTTATACACCGGTAACAAAATTACGGCGTCAGGTATTCGCTCAGATTGCTGAGTTTGCTTATAACAATGAGGAATATGCGGCCTTTGAGGAAATTCCTTATCGGATTATTAAGGGTGAGGTGGCGACTTATCGCGACAGCATTTTCAAGGAGAGGGCTATTATCGGTGAGCGCCTGCGCTTGGCCATGGGCCTTTCTCTGCGTAAAGTAGATGAGCACATGCCGGTAGCAAAAGGAATTGAGGAATGCGCTAAGCCGGAAAAATATTACGAACCGCCTCTGGTGAATGTTATTCCCTTTGCCTGTAACGCATGTCCAGAAAATTCCCTCATGGTAACCGATAACTGCCGCGGATGTTTGGCGCATCCCTGTGTTAGTGTCTGCCCGGTAAAGGCAGTATCTTTTGAAAACGGAAAATCACATATTGATCAGGATAAGTGCGTACGGTGCGGTCGATGCAAGGATGTGTGCCCCTATAGTGCCATTGTTAAATATGATCGTCCTTGCGCTGCGGCCTGCGGCGTCGACGCCATTGAAAGCGATTATTTGGGACGGGCAAAGATCAACTATGATAAATGCGTTTCCTGTGGAATGTGTATTGTCAATTGTCCCTTTGGAGCGATTGCCGATAAATCCCAGATTTATCAGCTGATCCGCGCGATTATGGATGGCCAGGAGATTATAGCTGCTATTGCCCCTGCTTTTGTTGGACAATTTGGACCTATGGCAACTCCAGAAAAAATGAAAGAAGCACTGAAAGTGCTAGGATTTTCTGAAGTTTATGAAGTAGCTGCCGGCGCAGATGTCAGTGCTATGGCAGAGGCGGACCACTATGTGAACCATGTGGGGAAGGATTTGCCGTTTTTGGCCACGTCCTGTTGTCCTTCTTGGTCCGTAATGGCAAAAAATAATTTCCCGGAGCTGGCGGGCTGTGTTTCTGAAGCACTGACACCTATGGTTGACACGGCTAGGATCATCAAGAAAGAGCATCCGAACGCCAGAGTGGTATTCATTGGCCCATGTGCGGCTAAGAAGCTGGAGGCATCCAGACGGACGGTACGAAGCGATGTAGACTTTGTTATCACCTTTGAAGAATTAATGGGAATGTTTGTCGCGAAAGGCATTGACTTTGGCAGCATTGAAGATGAACCCTTGCAGGATGCTACCGGCGCGGGACGTGGTTATGCCGTGGCTGGCGGCGTGGCGGATGCTATTGCCAATTGCATCAAGACCAAATATCCTGATGTAGAGGTAAAAGTCGACCGGGCAGAGGGTCTGCGCAACTGTAAGAAGATGCTCCAGATTGCCAAGGCGGGTAAACGAAACGGATATTTGCTGGAAGGTATGGCGTGCCCAGGTGGCTGCGTAGGTGGCGCTGGCACGATTATCCCATTGAACAAGGCATCGGCTGCGGTCAAAGGATTCCAGACGGCGGCAGGAACTTCAAATGCTTACGATAGCAAATATGCCGATGAAAAGATCGAAGAATAGAGATTAAGGTAAAGAGTTGTATGGAGATACAGCGCCCGCTGCATTGTTGCGCGGGCGCTGTTTGTTTGGAGGTGACAAGATGCTCCCTAACTGGAAGGATGTAACCGGTGTATGGGATCGGATGAAAAAAACAAAAAAGCCCATTGCGCTGTATGGCATGGGAAACGGTGCTCAGATGATTCTGGATGTCTGCCAACAAAAGCAGATTCCGGTAGCTGAAATATTTGCCAGTGATGAATTTGTGCGTGGACATAGTTTTGCAGGATATAAGGTGAAAAGGTTGTCGGAGCTGGAAGAGATATATGATGATTTATTTATCGTAGTAGCTTTCGGTGTTCATCATCCTCAAATGCTTCTTCGTTTGCAGCAGTTATCTCAGCGATATGAGGTGGTAGCGCCTGATGTTCCAGTGGCAGGGGAAGGACTGTTTACTCCAGAATTTGCCGCCGCTCATGAGGAAGAGATCCAACAGGTTTATGAAATGTTGATGGACGATCAGTCAAAACGAGTCTTTGAAAATGTCTTGCGTTTTAAGGCTACGGGAGATATTCAGCTTTTGGCAGAGGTAGAAACACCGGTAAAGGAAATCTATCAAAATCTTCTTTGTCTGGGCCGTGATGAAATTTATGTCGATCTAGGTGCCTACGACGGCGATACCCTTCGGGAGTTTCTAAATTGGGCTCCAGAATATAAAAAAATCTATGCGGTAGAGCCTGACGAAAAAAATTATCGAAAACTGTGCAAGACTATTGAATCTTTAGGAATTAATCATATTGAGGCAGTCCATGCAGGTATCTGGAATCAGGCTGAGGAAATCTCTTTTCTCGGAAAAGCAGGGCGCAATTCCAGAGTGGGGCAGGGTGGAAATAAAATTTCGGCTATCAGTGTGGATAGTCTTCTACAAGGAAATCCAGCGACCTACATCAAGTTGGATGTGGAAGGAAGTGAAGAGAAAGCTCTGACCGGAGCTCAAGATACTATTCGCACTTACGGACCCAAGCTTTTGCTCAGTGCTTATCACCGCAATGAGGATCTATGGTCTCTGCCCTTGGCGGTTAAAAGAATCAATTCCAATTATGTTTTTTATCTGCGTCACCAGCCTTACATCCCCGCTTGGGAAACTAACTATATTGGGGTAGTACCGAATTTTTAAGAAGGTTTGTGAAATGATGATAAAGATATACCAGAAGGGAATGGAGATATTGCATGCGGAGAAAACAAAAGATAAAAGGAGTAAATAAAAGATATTAGAAGCAGGATATGGAAATTTAATAAAAGCACAGACAGAAGCGCAAAATTTACGAGAATTTAGTAAAAATATTGACTTTTTTAGGATATATGCTATAGTGATATTCGTTGCTTTTGGCATCTAGCAAAAAAGAGAATGAACTGATGAATAAGGTACCGCCTAAAACGGGCTGGTGGATGATGGGAAAAGCACATTCACAGCAACGATAGAAAAAGCCTTTTGCGGGAAGCGGCTACAAGTTCATCGGGGTTGGCATGCTCGTTTATCGGGACATGTAACTTAAATCCGCAAAGGGGGATGCTCAATGGGGGAAAATTGTATTGTAAGCTTGAAAGACATCGTCGTCGACTATGATGGGGAAGTAGTATTGGATGGAATCAACCTTGACATTCACGACAAGGAGTTCGTCACATTGCTGGGCCCGTCAGGCTGCGGAAAGACCACAACGCTGCGCATTATCGGCGGTTTTGTGGAGCCTGCGTCTGGCGATGTCTTTTTTGATGGAAAGAGAATTAATGGTCTGCCGCCTTATAAGCGGCCGCTGAATACTGTCTTTCAGCGTTATGCATTGTTTCCGCATCTGAACGTATTTGAGAATATCGCCTTTGGACTGCGGCTGAAAAAACTGCCGGAAAAAGAAATATCCTCCCGTGTTTCTGAGATGCTGGAACTAGTCAACCTAAAAGGCTTTGATAAAAGAAACGTGAACCGCTTATCCGGTGGTCAGCAGCAGCGGGTGGCGATTGCAAGAGCTCTGGTCAATCATCCCAGGTTGCTGCTTTTAGACGAGCCTTTGGGCGCATTGGACCTCAAGCTCCGCAAAGGGATGCAGATTGAACTGAAGCGTATTCAACAGAGCTTGGATATCACCTTTATTTATGTAACCCACGACCAAGAGGAAGCTTTGACCATGAGCGATACGGTGGTGGTAATGAAAGATGGGCATATCCAGCAGGTGGGGACGCCTCAAGATATTTACAACGAGCCAGAAAATGCTTTTGTAGCAGATTTTATCGGAGAAAGCAACATTCTAGATGGCGTTATGCACAAAGATTTCGTGGTGGAATTTGCCGGACGGCAATTTGATTGCGTGGATAAAGGATTCGCCAAGATGGAAGAAGTGGATGTTGTCATCCGACCGGAGGATATTAAGGTAGTGCCCGCTATTGCAGGGCAGTTAACTGGCCGGGTTGAGTCGGTTATATTCAAAGGTGTTCACTATGAAATGACGGTGGAGGGAGCGGGATTTACCTGGATTATCCATTCTACCCAGTCTCAAGAGCCGGGATCATCTATCGGCATGAATATCGATCCCTTTGATATTCATATTATGCACAAAATGGAGGCGGAGAAATGAAACTGAAATCTGCTTCTCTGCCTTATGCAGTGTGGTCTTTTATCTTTGTCGTAGTGCCGCTGGGAATGGTGGCTTATTTTGCGTTTATCGATCAGAATGGACATTTTACATTAGAAAATGTATCCAGTGTTGGGCAGTATACGCCGGTTCTGGCCCGTTCCATCTGGCTTGCCGCCATTGCCACCATCATCTGTTTGATCATTGCCTATCCTCTGTCCTATCTTCTTTCTCGGATGCATGCAGGAAGGCAGAAGGTATTCCTGATGCTGGTGATGCTCCCCATGTGGATGAATTTTCTGCTGCGCACCTATGCATGGATGACCTTATTAGAGAGAAATGGCCTCATCAATCGCTTTTTTGCCCTGTTTGGTTTAGGACCCTTTGAGATGATTAATACCCAGGGAGCGGTGGTTCTGGGGATGGTATATAATTACCTGCCCTTTATGATCCTGCCCCTTTATACCATCATGGTCAAAATAGATGACCGGATCATTGAGGCGGCACAGGATCTTGGTGCCAATTCCTTTCATGTCTTTTCCAAGGTGGTTCTTCCGCTGAGCGTTCCTGGTATTACCACCGGAATTACTATGGTATTTGTTCCGGCAGTGAGCACCTTTATCATTTCTCGGATGCTGGGCGGCGGCGGCAATCTGCTCATCGGAGATCTGATTGATTTACAATTTCTTGGCAATGCATATAATCCTAATTTGGGTGCAGCCATTTCCCTGGTCCTTATGGTGCTCATTCTTCTATGTATGAGTATCATGAACCAGTTTGACAACGATGAGGGAATGGAGGGAGCATTGCTGTGAAAAAGAGAAGATGGCTATCCAACACCTATATTGGATTGGTCTTTGCATTTTTATACCTTCCCATTGGTGTGTTGATTGCCTACTCCTTCAATGAATCGAAGAGCAGGGCAGTCTTCACAGGCTTTACCTTTGATTGGTATGAGCGACTGTTTCACAATGAAGTCATCATTCAATCTCTGATCAACACCCTTATCATTGCCATTGTATCCTCCCTGATTGCCACAATCATTGGCACCGCGGCAGCAGTAGGGATCAATTCCATGAACAAGTGGATGAAATCGGCTATGATGAATTTGACATATCTTCCCATAATTAACCCGGAAATTGTCACAGGCGTATCCATGATGCTACTGTTTGTCTTTCTGAAACTGGAATTTGGATTTACCACCTTGATTATTGCACATATTACTTTTGGACTACCGTACGTCATCCTCAATGTGCTTCCAAAGCTAAGGCAGATGGATAATTTTGTCTATGAGGCAGCTTTAGACTTAGGATGCACACCCTTCCTGGCTTTTCGTAAGGTGATTTTTCCAGAAATCCTGCCAGGCATTATTTCAGGAATGCTGATGGCCTTCACTTTTTCTTTGGATGACTTTGTTATTAGCTATTTTACCACCGGGCCCACATCACAGACCCTTCCGGTCACCATCTTTTCCATGACCCGGAGAAAGGTAAGCCCAGAAATTAACGCGCTATCTACAATAATCTTTATTGTAGTTTTGGCCACACTTCTTATTGTCAATTTCAAAGATTTGAAAAAAGAGAAAAAGGTTCGCCGGGAGGTGAGCCTGTGAAAAGAGTTCTCTCGCTATGTTCTATAATTTTACTGCTTATCACCTTTACGCTCCCCGCTTTCGCGCAAATTGAGGTGGAGGACGAGGGCTACTATCAAAAATTCCAGGGCCAGAACATTTCGATCAATGTTTACAACTGGGGTGAATATATTTCTGATGGTGCTGAAGAAGGGACAATCAATGTCAACAAGGAGTTCGAGGAACTAACCGGGATCAAAGTAAACTACTCAACCTATGCTTCTAATGAGGAACTCTACGCCAAGTTAAAAAGCGGTGGTGCTAGTTATGATATTATTATCCCCTCTGATTATATGATCGGCCGGATGGTCAAGGAAGATATGCTGGAACCGCTTAATTTTGAGAATATCCCCAACTTTCAGCATATTAATGAACAATTTGTCAATCCGGCTTATGACCCAGACAATGCATATTCTGTACCATATACCTGGGGAACTGTAGGGATCATCTACAATACTACCATGGTGGATGGCGATGTGGATAGCTGGGATATTCTTTGGGATGCTCGGTATATGGGGGACATTTTGATGTTTGCCAATTCCAGAGACGCTTTTGCTATTGCACAGAAACGTCTGGGCTATTCCTTTAACTCCGGCAATGCAGACGAGTTGGAAAAGGCTGCTGAAAGTCTCAAAGAGCAAAAGCCTCTAGTACAGGCCTATGTTATGGATGAGATCTTTGACAAGATGCAGGCAGGGGAGGCGGCGTTGGCTCCGTATTATGCTGGGGATGCTATTACCATGATTGCCGATAATCCAGATTTAGCTTTTGCCTTCCCGAAGGAAGGAACCAATCGCTTTGTAGATGCCATTTGTATTCCAAAAGGCAGCCAACAGAAGGAAGCGGCGGAGATGTACATTAATTTTCTCTGCGAACCGGAAGTAGGATTGGCTAACTGTGAATACATCGGCTACTCCACACCTAATGACGGTGCCATGGAACTGTTAGATGATGAAGTAAAAAATAATCCTATCGCTTATCCGTCTGATGAGATACTGGAAAATACCGAAACCTTTTTAAGTCTGCCGGATGACGCAAACCGTCTGATGGACAAGCTTTGGACCGATATCATGAGCACCAATGAGGGAGCAAATCAGTGGATTATCCCTGTGTTTTTAGTTCTTTGTATTGTGGCTTCAATTGTCATTAATGTAGTGCGTCGTATTCGGAAAAAAAGAGAAGAAATGTACTAATACAATAAGAAGCAGCTGCCTTTTGGGGGCAGCTGCTTCTTATTTCCTCTTGTATGAAAGCGGTGAAAAATGGAAAACTATTTCATGAATCTCTTTCGGTGAAAGGAAGATCATGAAATGAACAGTAATTACTTTACAGGTGGCGTTCCGTATTCAGATAGCGCTATGAGATTTGCCCAGGCGCACTTCCGAAAATATCGCTTGGCCCTACTATCCAATTTGGATTCCTGGGTAACGATCAGACCACCAAAGAAGCTTCCTCCCCGACGTCCTGTGGGTATCCGATTGATTCTCTCCTCGGACGAACAGCCTGCAAGCGGTAGAGGAGCATTGTTTCCGGTGTTATATCCAACTATCGCACCTCGTAAACAAAAAATGAACGAGGGCAAAAGCAATTGATAATCTTTGGGAAAA
>CAJFSX010000065.1 GCA_904419775.1 Candidatus Pararuminococcus gallinarum
CGTTATGAGGGGTGTGCAAAAATGCACACGGGGGTGTTCATCGTTAAGGGGTAGAAATAAGCTGCCGTTATGTTGTATCAAATTAGACACGGCAACAGATCCCTTTTGCGGATCCGGTACCTTTTTGATAGAGGCCGCACTGGTTGCTATGAATATTGCTCCAGGGATCAACCGCCGCTTCGACTGTGAAAGATGGGGTGTTGTTCCCCAGAGTGTTTGGAAAGAAGCGCGGCAGGAAGCGCTTTCCGCTATCGATAAGCAGGCTGGATTTCACGGATTTGGCTATGATATTGATGATGCTGCGGTGGAACTGACCATGGATAATGCGAAGAAAGCAGGCGTATCACCGAGAATTCGGGTGGAAAAACGAGATATCAGGAGCTTTGCCACCGATCTGGAGAGCGCGGTCATCTATTGTAATCCTCCCTATGGAGAGCGGATGCTGGAAGTCAAAGAAGCCAGGGAAATTTATCATACCATGGGAAAAGTATTTGAGCATAGAAAATATCTGAAATACTATATCATCAGCCCAGATGAGGATTTTGAACGGATTTTTGGACGGAAGGCGGACAAACGGCGCAAATTATATAACGGTATGCTCAAATGTCAGCTTTATATGTATTTTAAATAGAGCGGGGCCGGATGAACTGTAGCTTCCCCGGATACGAGCCGGTTGCCTCTTGGGTCCAAACAGGGAAAACCGGGCAAAAACGGGGGAAACCGGCGTTTTTTTGACATTGTTAAATTTTCGAACTTCGGATATGATATATCCATACCACATCGGAACACCCTGCAGGGCAATGAAGATGATAGGTGAAGAAACAAACCGAAACTGATTTGGAGGAAAATCATGAAAAAATCAACCATAGTGGTCTTATCGATTGTCGGCGTTTTGGTGCTGCTCGTCGTCTCTGTTTTGGGTTGGGGTATTGGCACCTACAATTCCCTTGTCAGCGAGCAGGAGAATGTACAGAAATACGCCAGCGATATCCAAGCGGATCTGCAGAGAAGATCGGATCTGATCCCAAATCTGGTAGAAACGGTCAAAGGATATGCCAGCCAGGAGGAAGAAATTTTTACCGAGATTGCCGATGCCAGAAGCAAGCTGGCAGGGGCAACCAACCTCCAAGAAAGCGCTCAGGCGGATTCTGAGTTGAGTTCTGCCCTATCTAGATTGTTGATGGTGGTGGAAAACTATCCGGAGCTTAAATCCAATGAAAACTTTATTGCCCTCCAGGATCAGCTGGAAGGAACCGAAAATAGAATCAAAGTAGCCCGGACCAAATACAACGAGGCAGCCCAGGAATATAACACCAGCCTGAAGCGGTTTCCCACATCCATCATCGGCTCTATGTTCGGCTTTGAACAGACCGAATACTTTGAGGCCTCTGAGGGAGCGGAACAGGTGCCTTCTGTGGACTTTGGCGCATAACTAGAAAAGAGAAATATTTCGAGAAGCGGAGGACTCATTTATGAAAAAGCTGCGTTTGATTGCAGCGCTGGGCATTATCTGCATCCTGCTGATGGGTGCAGCCCCGGAAGATTTGCAGCCCACTTCCCGCTTTTTTGTCAACGACTTTGCCGATGTGTTGGATGAAGAGGATGAGGATGCCATCTATCAGTTGGGGGTCAGCCTGTTTGAGCAGACCAAGGCCCAGGCGGTGGTGGTCACCGTCCCTTCTATGGATGGCATGGATCTGGAAAGCTTCTCCTATACCCTGGCAGAAAGCTGGGGGATTGGCGATGAAGAGGATGACTCCGGCGTTCTGCTTCTCCTGGCACTGGAAGAACGGGAAAGCCGTATCGAGGTAGGCTATGGGCTGGAGGGCGCGCTCACCGACCTGCGTACCGGGCAGATCCAGGATAAATATATGCTGCCTTATTACCGAGACGGGGACTATTCCACCGGAATGCTAGAGGGCTACAAAGCGGTGTTGAGCCTTGTCTATGACGAATATGACATAGAGGTAGGAGATGAGCTCCCCTCTGCCGAAGAGGTTGTAGAGGAGGATAATGACATCGGAAATCTCTTTACTGCTTTTATTCCTTTCCTTGTCATCTTTGGTATTATCGCCATTTCCGCCATTGTCCGCGGTGGTCGCGGCGGCCGTGGCGGTCGCGGTGGGGGAGGCTTTTTGTTCATGCCATACCATCGCGGACATCACCACAACGACAGCTTCTTTGGCGGAGGCGGTTTTGGTGGTGGAGGAGGATTCTCCGGCGGCGGTTTTTCCGGAGGCGGCGGCAGCTTTGGCGGCGGCGGCAGCTCTCGGGGATTTTAGCCAAGACAAAATCGTTCCTATGCAACACCCGGCAATCTTGATTGCCGGGTGTTTTGCTGTGTATCTTGTGCTATACTAGAGGGCAGGGGGAAGGACTATGTATATTCGATCGGTTACTCTCAAAGAAAACGCGGCAGAACTCTGTGAAGACTATCTCTTCCAGATTCCAGCGATAGAACAGTTGGGGGAATTGGAGTTTACAAGCCCAGTTACCTTTTTCGTGGGAGAAAACGGCAGCGGAAAATCTACCTTGTTGGAAGCGATTGCCGTGGCCTATGGCTTTAATCCAGAAGGGGGCTCCAAAAACTTTCATTTTTCCTCGGCCGCCACCCATTCCAGCCTTTACAAGGCGCTGCGAATTGCCAAGGGACCAATACGCCCCAGGGACGGATTTTTCTTGAGAGCAGAGAGCTTTTATAATGTGGCCACCGAAGTGGAACGGCTCAACGACATATCACCTTTGTATGATGCTTACGGGGGAAAATCCCTTCACTGCCAGTCCCATGGAGAAAGCTTTCTCTCCCTGATACTACATCGATTTTGGGGCAAGGGATTGTATCTATTGGACGAGCCGGAGGCGGCACTTTCCCCGGCACGGCAGCTGAGCCTGCTCTCCCGGATGGGAGAACTGGTCCGGGAAGAATCCCAGCTGATCATCGCCACCCATTCTCCCATCCTCATGGCGTATCCGGACGCCCAGATTTATGTACTGGGAGAGAATGGTATCACCTTAACCCCCTATCAGGAGACAGAACATTATTTTATCACCAAAGAATTTTTGCAAAATCCACAGCGGATGCTGCGGGAACTGCTGGGCAATGGGGAGGACGAATAGATGGCAAAGCAAAAAGGACTTATCAGCGGATGGGGGCTCAAAATGTTTGCCCTTTTCTGCATGGTTATTGACCACATCGGTGCGTTTATACCGGGAATGCCCTTTTGGATGCGCTATATTGGGCGGCTGAGCGCACCAGTATTCTTTTTCCTCATGGTTGAAGCCTTTTTCCACAGCAGGAATGTGGGCAAGTATTTTCTCCGCCTGTTTGGCTGCGGTGTTCTTATGCAACTGGGAAACGAGGGGATGAAGTACCTTTTCCACAATGGGCCGGAGATCACCAATAACATCTTTCTGGGACTTGACGGATGCCTGCTGGTTATCATCTTCGTGGATAGCTTTATAAAGGGCAAACACCGCTTCATCAGTTTTCTCTGTGTTGTGGCGTCGATGCTCTTTACCTTACTGACCGAAGCCGGACTCATTGGCATCGCTTGTAGCTTGGCGTTTTATTGCTTCCATGGACACAGAGGAAGATTGGTGCTGGGCTATCTGATTGCCTGTCTTGCATCTTCCGCCATTTTGCCGCTGATGCCGGCAGAGTATTATTGGCAGGTCAATCCCCAGTGGATGATGATGTTCGCGATCATTCCCATTCTCTTTTATAACGGGAAGAGAGGGAAGGACAGCACAGTCACCCGTTGGTTTTTCTATTTTTTCTATCCGCTGCACATTTGGCTCCTCTACGCCATAGGGCAGTTTATCAGGTAGTTTCCCTAGAGCAATGCCCTTCATGAATATGGCAAGGGAGGAAAAACCATACTAATATTGAACGATTTGTTAAATTTTATAATAAAGTGAAAATAATCCAAAAAGGTCTTGATTTTTATGAAAAAATAGCTAAAATATTACTTAGCACTCGGGAATAAAGAGTGCTAATAATATGTTGATACAATCATATCATACAAGGAGGAACTACAAATGACAATCAAACCTCTCGCGGACAGAGTCGTGATTAAAATGGTGGAAGCAGAGGAAACAACCAAGAGCGGGATTATCCTGGCCGGTAACGCCAAAGAGAAACCCCAGATCGCGGAAGTTATCTCCGTTGGACCGGGCGGTATGGTAGATGGCAAAGAGGTTAAAATGTACCTCAAAGAAGGCCAGAAGGTTCTGATGAGCCAGTATGCAGGCACCAATGTGAAGATTGACGGACAGGAATACATTATCTTGCGTCAGTCCGATATCCTGGCAATTGTTGAATAAGGAATTTCTAAATAGAAGTATTATTGGAGGTTTTCATTATGGCTAAAATCATTGCATATGGCGAAGAGGCAAGAAAGTCTCTCCAGTCTGGTATTGATCAACTGGCAAATACAGTAAAAATTACCATGGGCCCCAAGGGCAGAAATGTAGTTCTTGATAAAAAATTCGGTTCTCCCCTGATCACCAACGACGGTGTTACCATCGCTAAGGAGATCGACCTAGATGATCCGTTTGAGAATATGGGCGCACAGTTGGTCAAAGAGGTTGCTACCAAGACCAACGATGCAGCAGGTGATGGTACCACAACCGCTACACTGCTGGCACAGGCTCTGGTTAATGAGGGCATGAAGAACGTGGCAGCCGGCGCAAACCCCATGGTTGTTAAGAAGGGCATCCAGAAGGCTGTCAAGGCCGCTGTTGCCGAGGTGGAGAACAACTCTAAACAGGTAGCAGGCTCCGCGGACATTGCAAGAGTTGCTTCTGTTTCCTCTGGTGATGAGACCATCGGTAATCTGATTGCCGAGGCTATGGAGAAAGTAACCGCAGAAGGCGTTATCACTGTAGAAGAGTCCAGAACCGCTGAGACCTACAGCGAAGTTGTAGAGGGTATGCAGTTTGACCGGGGCTATATCGCTCCTTACATGGTCACCGATACCGATAAGATGGAAGCTGTCCTGGACGACGCTTACATCCTGATCACTGATAAGAAGATTTCCGCTATCCAGGATCTGCTGCCTCTGCTGGAGCAGATTGTACAGGCCGGCAAAAAACTCCTCATCATTGCTGAGGATGTAGAGGGAGAAGCCCTGACCACCCTGGTTGTCAATAAACTGAGAGGAACCTTTACCTGCGTCGCTGTTAAGGCTCCGGGCTTTGGCGACAGAAGAAAAGACATGCTGCAGGATATCGCCATCCTGACCGGCGGTACTGTTATCTGCGATGAGCTGGGTCTGGATCTGAAAGATACCACCATGCAGCAGCTGGGCCGCGCACGTCAGGTCAAGGTGCAGAAAGAGAACACCATTATCGTAGGCGGCGCTGGCAATCCTGATGAGATCAAGGCAAGAGTTGGCCAGATCAAAGCACAGCTTGAGACTTCTACCAGCGAATTTGACCGCGAGAAGCTCCAGGAGAGACTGGCAAAATTGGCTGGCGGCGTTGCTGTTATCAAAGTTGGCGCGGCTACCGAGATCGAGATGAAAGAGAAGAAACTGCGCATTGAGGATGCTCTCTCTGCAACCAAAGCAGCAGTAGAGGAAGGCATTGTAGCCGGCGGCGGCGTCGCTCTGATCAATGCAATGCCAGCAGTTGAGAAGATCATTCCGTCCTGCGACGGCGATGAAAAGACCGGTGTTCGCATTGTTCTGAAAGCTTTGGAGGCTCCTATCCGCCAGATTGCTGAGAACGCAGGTCTGGAAGGTTCCGTTATCATCGATAAGATCCGCCGGGCACGGAAGGTCGGCTATGGCTTCGATGCTTACAATGAGAAATATGTGGATATGATGGATGCAGGTATCGTGGATCCCACCAAGGTAACCAGAAGCGCTCTGGAGAACGCAGCTTCTGTAGCCTCTATGGTGCTGACCACCGAATCCCTTGTCGCTGACAAGAAGGAAGAGAACCCCGCACCGGCCATGCCGGCAGGCGCTCAGGGCGGCATGTATTAATCGTCCGCATCGCCATTCAAAAGATAGCTGCTATAAAGCGGCGAGTTTTCACGCGCACCAAAAGAACAGGGGGCGCCGTTATAAACGGCGCCCCCTGTTTCTTTTATCACAAGAGGAAACCAGTAGGGTTAGTTGCAGCACCCGCAGTTGTTATTGCAACCACAGTTGTTACCGCAACCACCACAGCAGCACAGAATCAGGATAAGTATAATAATCCAAGAACAGCTGCCACAACCGGAATTACAGTTACACATAAGAGTTGCCTCCTTAAAAAGTTTTCATGGTATCCTATGTGCTTGGGCTAAAAGATGTTACATGTTTATAAGAATGTCCCTAGATATCAATGGCATATTTATTTTTCAAACAGCACAAGATAATGACATAGAATAGAAGGGGACGCAGGAGAATGCATGCGCCTTACGACCAAAGAGCGGAGGAAAAACATGTTTAAATTCAATGGCTTTACCCAGAAGGCCAACAATGCGATTAATTTTGCCATTACCGAAGCAGAAAACTTAGGACACACCTATATTGGCAGCGAACATCTGCTGGTGGGATTGTTGGAAGAGGGAAGCGGCGTAGCCTATCAGATATTATCAAAAAAAGGGATTACCTTAGAAGAAATCAAGAAAAAGTTAATTCTCACAGTAGGACGGGGGATTAAATCAGTGCTCTCCCCCAACGATTTAACCCCTCGCTGTAAGCGTATCCTGGAACTATCCCTTATAGAAGCAAAGCTGATGGGTCACAGCATGGTGGGGACAGAGCATATCTTAATGGCCATTCTCAAGGAAAACGATAGCTATGCCGTTCGATTTCTCAGAGAATTGGGGATAAACTGTGACTTCATATGCGCCCAACTGTTTGAAGTAATGGGGATCGAGGGTTCTTCCACCGGTAAACAGCCGATCTCCAAAGCCTATGGGCAGGCCGTTCGAACCGGAGAATGCCGTACTCCTAATTTAGACAAATTCTGTAAGGATCTGACCCAGAAGGCCAGGGAAAACCAGCTGGATCCGGTAATTGGCAGACAGAAGGAGATTGAGCGCGTTATCCAGATCCTTTCTCGCCGCACCAAAAACAATCCATGCCTTATTGGAGAACCAGGGGTCGGAAAGACGGCTGTAGTGGAAGGGCTGGCACAAAAAATCGTGACAAATATGGTACCTGATTCTCTGCGGGGAAAGCGGGTGTTGTCTATGGATCTTAGCTCCATGGTGGCAGGCACCAAATATCGAGGAGAATTCGAGGAAAGAATTAAGAAGGTGCTGGAAGAGGTGGTGTCCGCCCGCAATGTTATTATCTTTATCGATGAGGTGCATACCATTGTGGGGGCAGGGGCAGCGGAGGGTGCTGTGGATGCAGCGAATATCTTCAAGCCCCAGTTAGCCCGTGGGGAGATCCAGGTCATCGGTGCTACGACTACGGAAGAATATCGGCGGTATATTGAAAAGGATAGCGCCTTGGAACGCCGCTTCCAAAGTGTGGTCATTGCAGAACCCTCCCTTTCGGATGCAGAGGAAATTCTCAGGGGAATACGAGAACGGTATGAAGCGCATTATAGACTTAAAATTCTTGATGAAGCCATTCATGCGGCAGTATGTCTTTCTGCCAGGTATCTCAGTGACCGCTTTTTGCCGGATAAGGCCATTGACCTGATGGATGAAGCAGCATCCCGAGTCAAATTACGAGAATTTTCTGCTCCTGCGGACCATTTGGATGAGGAGCTCAGCCTGCTGAGAGAACAAAAGGAAAAGGCCATCAACGACCAGGACTTTGAGATGGCGGCTAAAATCAGGGATAGCGAACTGTCTCTGAAAGAAAGAATTGAAAAAAAGAATGACGCACCAGAAAAAACACATCACCTTTTTACTGGCCAGGTGACAGCAGAAGATATTGCGGAAATTGTTTCCGCCGACACAGGAATTGACGTAAGCCGCTTGACTTCACGACAGAGTGAGAGGCTTCTGCGATTAGAAGAAGAGTTGCATCATCGTGTCGTGGGGCAGGAAGAGGCAGTCAGCGCAGTTTCCCGGGCCATCCGCCGTGGACGGGTTGGGATTTCCGACCCCGGGCGGCCGGTAGGCTCTTTTCTCTTTCTTGGTCCAACCGGTGTGGGAAAAACAGAGCTGAGCAAGGCATTGGCGGAAAGCCTTTTTTCAGACGAAAATGCGATGATCCGACTGGATATGTCTGAGTTTATGGAAAAACATGCTGTATCCAAGCTCATCGGTTCTCCTCCCGGATATGTGGGGTATGATGAAGGGGGTCAACTCACCGAAAAGGTGCGCCGTAGGCCTTATTGTGTTGTACTCTTTGATGAGATTGAAAAAGCTCATCCAGATGTTTTTAACCTTTTGCTACAGATTTTAGAGGATGGAGTTCTTACCGATTCCCAGGGGCGGAAGGTGAATTTTAAAAATACCGTCATCATTATGACCTCCAATTTGGGAGCTCAGGCTTTAGCACAGGGAAGTAATGTAGGTTTTGTCCCCTTCTCCGGAGATGAAAAAACGATGAAATCCGATATGATGAAGGAGTTAAAACGCCTTTTCAAACCGGAGCTTGTCAACCGGATCGACGAGATCGTCGTTTTTTCAAGGCTAAAGGAAGATGATGTGCGGAAGATTACCTGTCTCATGTTATCGAAACTGCAAAAAAGGATGGAAGATATCGGGGTTTCCATTTCTTTTTCCAAAGAGGCGGTGGAACATATTGCCCATCAGGGATATGATATTACCTATGGAGCCCGTCCTCTCCGTCGGTTGATTCAAAGTGAGATTGAGGATACTTTGGCTGAGAAAATGCTTCTGGGCGAATTTTCTTCAGGGGATCATATTCACTGTACCTACCAAGAGGATCAATTTATTTTCTCCATCACCCGATCTGTAAAAAGTAAGATTCCCTCTTTACAAAACTGACAAAAAAGTTTATCATAAATTGGTAAAAGTGATGGAGGTAGACAGTGATGGAAATTTTAATTGGAGCAAAACTTAGCAAAGAGACAAAGGTAACTCAAGAAAATACCGCAAAAACGGTGGGAAGCGGTGAAATTGATGTGTTCGCCACGCCGATGATGATTGCCCTCATTGAAGAAGCTGCTGCGGCCTGCTGCAAACAGTTTTTGGAGGAGGGGATGACAACAGTGGGAACTCTTGTCAACGTCAGCCATGTGGCCGCTACCCCGGTAGGAATGACGGTACGGGCCGAGGCGGAAATAGCTGGAGTAGATGGCAGGGAAATCACCTTTATTGTGAAAGCCTATGATGAAAAAGGGATGATTGGCGAAGGTCAACACAAACGCTTTATTGTCAAGACAGAAAAATTCCGCGAAAAAGCCTATGACAAACTTGATAAGTAAATAAAAAATCCTCTACTTCAAACGGACGTTTCTGTTTTCCAAAGAGTGCGCTTACTCATCTTGTGTAAAACAGGCGGTGATATGACATTTGGCCACTGCGCGCCCTCCGAGGACGAAGGGGGAGTATCTGTGGGACGATGCTACAGCCTTAATCAGAGCTATTTGCCGTCCACGCAGACGTTTTTTGTTCTATCAGCAGAAGATGCGGCATATAGCAGTTATAATGCCGCTGTCTACCTGCGAAAATCCGTTATAGGTAATTTTATCGCAGTTATGGGTACCACTCCTGTGGTACCCATTTCCTTTTTATAAAAAGGAATAAACGCTTCAACTCAAAAAGGGGGTTAGGCTATGTCTCATTGAGTCGTACCTATTTTCTCCTTTATAGGAATTTATACTGTGATTTCCCCCATCATTTATTGATGCTCTTTTTAGACTATAAAAAATACCATCATGGCAATTTAAAGCCATGATGGTATTTTTTAAATACGAATAATCCTTGCTTCTCAACAAGGCTTTGCTCCTGTCAGCAGATCAGCCCGATAAGAAAAACGCCGGATATTCTCACCTTTTATTGTTCTCTTCTGGGTCTACGACCGTATACTGTAACGGCGGCCACAACTGTTCCCGATGCGAGCAGCAGGGAAAGCAACAAGACCATATTGCTGCCATCGCTGGTTAGCGGATTATCCTTGTCTTTATCTCCGCTGCCGTTTTGTTCATCGGAGTCTATCGGATCAGTTGAACCTGATGGACCGGTCGGATCAGCTGGACCGATGGGCTGATCCGGGTCGGTGGGGTCGGTGGGGTCGCCTGGATTGGCGGCGGAATCGGTTGCGCCGAAATACAGCTTGCCTTCGGTGAGCGCTCTCGCGATTACCGTTTCCTCCCCAAAGGGCGAGCCCTCGATCTGGGAAGCGCTTGCCGCCATCTCATCCCAATCCATATCCCATGTATCTTCGTCGAGAATCCAACCGTCCAAAACGCTCACGGAAATCCCGGCGCTTCCGGGGCGGACAATAAGCTCTCCCTCATAGTAGAGGCTGTCTGTATATCCTGTTACTGCCAAGTTCCCGCCCGAGATGATGATGTTTCCGCCGGCGCCGCCGTCATCCCGCAGCGCGCTCAGGCCGTTGCCAAACCCATCATAGCCTGTATATCCGCCATACGCGCCGTCGGCGCGGATAGAGCCGTCCTTGATGACAATATCTCCTCTTTTCGCCGCGACGGCGGTGATGCCGTCGTCGGCGCATCCGCCGTTTGCGTTTACAACGGTGTTTTCTCCTGTGATGGTGACGTTGCCGAATTCACTGAAGAGGCCGCCGGAATACTGGGGGGCAACTCCGCCAAGGGTGTACGAAGCGCCGGTGGCGGTGACTGTGCCGCCGTTGATATTGATATCGCTGTAGGCGTAGATGCCGTCCGCTGTTCAAGGCGCGGGAAACTGCCCCGGAGCAGCCCCGCAATCCCCCGGCCTTGCAAATCTGCTGATGAAGTATTTGAGCGTTCAGAAAGAAAAGAGCCGGAAGTATTCGCAGAGTTGGCAAAGGCAGCACGCAGCCGATGAACTGAAAGCCGTTGCAAAGGCGGTAGGCTATCTTTCCGAGCATGGCATTTCCACCCTTGCGGAGCTGGACGCAGCCCTTTCCTCTGTCAGCGAACAGGCCGACACTATCCGGGAGGGCATGAAAACCGCCGAGAAGCGCATGAAAGAATTGCAAAAGCTGATTGAATACGGGAAGAACTACACCGAGTACAAGCCCATTCACG
>CAJFSX010000066.1 GCA_904419775.1 Candidatus Pararuminococcus gallinarum
TTGTCTGCAAGCACGGGTGAAGGGGTAGAAAAACTCAAAGAAATTTTAATCGAGAGTGCCCAACCAGGCCCACACTTTTTCCCAGACGACGCTTTGACCGATCAGCCAGAACGGGTCATTGTGGCCGAGATCATCAGGGAAAAGATTCTCAACAATATGTCCCAGGAAATCCCCCACGGCACAGCGGTTTCCATTGAATCCATGAAAGAAAGACCGGGAGGAAAGCTGATGGATATCCACGCCACCATCCTCTGTGAAAAGCAGAGCCATAAGGGGATGGTCATCGGGAAGAATGGAGCCATGCTCAAAAAGATAGCGTCAGAGGCCAGGGTGGAAATTGAGAGCTTTCTTGACTGCAAAATCAACCTGCAATGCTGGGTTAAGGTCAAGGATGATTGGAGAAATAAAGAGCGCATCATCAAGGAATTGGGCTTTCAGTAATCGTCGTCGAAAGATTATTTTAGATCGCAATAAAGAAAAGGAGAGGTGTGCCATGGAAAGCAATAAAAAAAGAAACTGGATCTTTGGAGGATTCTCTCTCATCATTTTGCTTTTGGAATACTTCATTTGCCGCTACCTTTTCTTTGATCTGCATGGAATGAGGGAATTTCCCCAGCTTTTACTGCTTGTGGGAGTGGTTTTCCTTTTACTGGCGGCGGCAGGAGGCCTAAAAATATTTTCAATATCCGTCTTAGCCGGTTATCCTTTGGGCTTTATCTGCGGCATGGCCCTGCAAAGTTATGGCACCGATCCCGGAGGAGGAAGAACCTCCAATGGCTGGATCATCTGGGGCGGCATCTTCTTGGCCTGTGTGGTTGTAGGGGTTCTGATAGATTTGGCTAAAAGAAAAGTGAAAAAATAAGAAGGCTTGTACATAATTTTTCTCCATTGTCAAGACTAAAGTTTTGCCAATAGTGGTGTACTTTCCCGCTGATATCAGCTGATGGAATGGACAGAATTCTAATAAAGAATTCCAAAACGGAAAGGCGGTTTTGACAATGGATTTGAGAGCGATGAACGCATGGAAGAAGTTTGAGCAGACCGGGAGTATTGCGGCCTATATGCAGTACCGCCAGCTTCTCAACAATGTGGACAACGGCGAGGAAACCGCTGATTTTTTGGGAGAAGGCGAGGAAACAGCCAATGCTGATTACGACCGATGGACTGGTCATCAAACAAAGGACCATGGATACAGATGACAGCCTTCTCACCATTTTAACCAAAGACCTTGGGGTGGTTTATGCTTATGCCAAAGGGGCGAAGAGGATGAAAAGTTCTCTACTTTCCTCTACCGAGCTTCTTTGTTATTCTCACTTTGTGCTATTTAAAAACCGGGAGAGGTACAGTGTCAACAACGCTGACCTCAATCAGGTCTTTTTTGGCGTCAGGGAGGATATTACAAAGCTCTCCCTGGCTACATATTTTGCGCAACTTTCCGGCATTGTCCTCCCGGTGGAGGAGCCGGAGGAAGAAGCGCTGCGCCTGTTTTTAAACTGTTTGCACCTTCTTGAAAAGGACAAGCTTCCCCAGACACAGCTCAAGGCGATTTTTGAACTGCGTCTGATGACCCTCTGCGGATTTATGCCGGATTTGGTGGGCTGTGCCGGCTGCGGCACCTATGAGGCGGTAGAAATGTATTTTTTACCACAAAGCGGGGAAGTCCTTTGTGGCAATTGTAAAGGACGAGCGGCAACGCCGGTGTTTCCCCTGAGCCGGTCGGTTTTACAGGCTATGCGGCATATTATCTACAGCGATTTTTCCAAGCTGTTTGCGTTTGCGTTGGCGCCAGAATCCCTGGAACAGTTATCTTTGGCATCAGAGCGTTTTGTCAAAGCACAGGTGGATACCCCTTTGCCCACCCTGGACTTTTATCAATCATTACAATCATAAATTTTCTGAAAGTTACTGACTTTCTATCATAGAATCGGAGGTTCTCCATGAATTTATCACGACACTATAAAGCACTGGAACTGGATAAGGTGCTTTTGATGCTGGCGGAGGAGACAAGCTTTTCCGACGCACGGGAACGGGCGTTGGAAATTACCCCCTCCACCGATTTTGAGCGGGTGCAGATGCTCATCCGCCGTACATCGGACGCCCACAGCCTGACGGCGCGTTATGGCTCCCCCACCATTCTCAGCATTCAGAATGTGGCGGGGCCCCTTCGACGCGCTCAGGTGGGCGCGTCCCTTAGCCTGAAGGAGCTGCTACATATTGCAGAGGTATTGCGCACTGTCCGGGGCCTCTGCCAGTGGCGGCGGCAGTGCGAAACTATGGGCAGCGAGCTTTCCCAGCTCTTTTCCTGCCTTACTCCCAACAGGGAGGTGGAGGAGGCCATTACCTCCGCTGTCCTCAGCGAGGATACCCTGGCCGACAACGCCAGCCGGGATTTGCAGGAAATCCGGCGGAAGATCACCAATGCAGGGCTTCATGCCCGCCATGTGCTGGATAAAATTATCCATTCCACCACCTATCAGAAATTTCTTCAGGAACAGATCGTCACCATCCGGGACGGTCGGTTTGTAGTTCCAGTAAAAAGCGAATATCGAAATGAAGTCAAAGGATTGGTCCATGATACATCGGGCTCTGGCGCCACCTTATTCATTGAGCCCATGAGCGTAGTAGAAGCAAATAACGAGATCAAAGTCCTTCGGGCCAAAGAAAAGACCGAGATGGAACGGATTGTTGCGGCCCTTTCCGCTCAGGCAGGCATGTTTGCCGATGAAATCTTAGACAGCTACGACGCAGTAATCGAGTTGGATATCATCTTTGCCAAAGCCCGCCTTGCTTATAAAATGAAAGCCAGTGTACCAGTGGTGAGAAATGATGGTGTTGTTAACCTCATCAAAGCACGCCATCCCCTCATTGACCCTAAACATGTAGTACCCACCGACATCTCTATTGGAAAAAGCTTTGACACTCTGGTCATTACCGGCCCTAACACAGGAGGAAAGACAGTATCCCTCAAAACTTTGGGGCTTTTTTGTGCCATGGCCATGTGTGGGATGATGATCCCTGCCTTTGACGGCAGTGAGATCAACGTATTTTCCAACATATTGGCCGATATTGGGGATGAGCAGAGCATTGAGCAAAGCCTTTCTACTTTTTCGGCCCATATGACCAATATCGTCAAAATACTCCAGGTGGCGGATCACCATACCCTGGTGCTGCTGGACGAACTGGGCGCCGGCACCGATCCGGTAGAAGGTGCCGCCTTGGCCACCGCTGTTTTGGAACGGCTGCGGGAGTTAGGATGCAGAATTGCGGCCACCACCCACTATGCGGAGTTAAAAATGTACGCCCTCAATACCTCTGGAGTAGAAAACGCCTGCTGTGAGTTTGATGTAGCGACTTTAAGCCCTACCTACCGGCTTCTCATTGGCATGCCGGGACGATCCAACGCCTTTGCCATTTCGGAACGGCTGGGCCTGACAGGGGACATTGTGGCACGGGCCAAGGAACTGATGAGCGGGGAGCATATTCGCTTTGAAGATGTGGTCTCCGACCTGGAGCAGTCCCGTCAGGAATTGGAACAAGAGCGGGATGAGGCTAGAAAGCTGCGGATGGAGCTGGAAATGCGCCGCAGGGAGATGGAAAAGCAAAAAGAAACGCTGGAAAAGCAGAAGGAACAGGAGATGGAGCGGGCTAGATCCCAGGCAAAACGGTTGGTGGATCAGGTCAAATACGATTCCCAGAAGCTGATGGAAGAGATCGAGGAAATCCGCAAGCAGAAGGAAAACGAAAACTATGCGGCTATGGCGGCCAAGGCCAAAAGTGAGCTGAGGGCCAAATTAGAGCGGCTGGAGGATGCTTCCAATCCGGTGGTAGCAAAGACAAATGAAGGCTACCGACTCCCTAGAAAACTCAAACAGGGCGACGAGGTCCTGATTGTGGATATTGACAAGCGGGGGACGGTCATTGCCCCTCCCGATGGAGAATATGTGCAGGTTCAGGCAGGTATTATCAAAACCAAGGTGCATTTAAAGAATCTGCGGCTGATTGAAAACCAGCCTAAAAAACCGGTTTTTTCCAATACCAGGAATGTGCGGACTTCCGCGAAAAAGATGCAGATGCAGGCCAAAATGGAAATCGACCTGCGTGGCATGATGGTGGAGGAGGCCCTCATGGAGCTGGATCAGTATATCGACAGTTCTGTGCTGGCAGGGCTTGGCACCATTACCATCATCCATGGCAAAGGAACCGGCGCCCTGCGGGCAGCGGTACAGGCTCATCTGCGTAAGCATCCCAGTGTCAAGGATTTCCGCCTTGGCACCTACGGGGAAGGGGAAAGCGGCGTAACCATTGTCAATCTAAAATAGACATCCATAGCCCAAGAAGGGGGAAGGAGCATGGCACTCAACATACGGGAATTTGATCGCTATCTTCAGGGGGATTCTCTCAGCGGGTACGAGATCTTCGGTGCTCATCTCTGTCGTGAATATGATCAGGATGGTGTCCGGTTTACTGTGTATGCACCAGGAGCCGCTAAGGTGGAAATTATCGGCTCCTTTAACCAGTGGGTAACCTGGCCGATGCAGCGGGAGGAAAGCGGAATCTGGAGCGTCTTTATCGGTGGGGCAAAAGAAGGGGATATGTACAAATACCATATCACCACGGCCCAGGGAGAAGTCCATGATCGAATGGATCCCTTTGCCTTTTACAGTGAGGTGCGGCCTGCGACGGCCTCCATTGTCTATCAAGTAGAGGGCTATCCCTGGGGAGATCAGGAATGGATGAATTCCCGCAGCAAGAATTATAACAGTCCCATGAGCATTTATGAGATGCACCCAGGCTCCTGGAAAACCAAAGACGCACAGGAGGATCGGCGCTTTTACCATTATGATGAGCTGGCAGAAGAGCTCATCCCTTACGTGCAGGAGATGGGCTACACCCATATTGAACTAATGCCGCTGACCGAGCACCCCTTTGACGGTTCCTGGGGATATCAGGTAGCTGGATATTTTAGCCCCACCAGTCGATATGGGGAACCACGGCAGCTGATGAAGCTGGTGGATGCCTGTCATCAAGCGGGGATCGGGGTAATCTTAGACTTTGTACCTCTCCACTTTGTGCGGGATTTTTATGCACTACATATGTATGATGGCGGCTATCTCTATGAAAGCGAGTATGAGGAAAAAAGATACAGCCCCTGGGGGACGGCGCTTTTTGACTTCACCAAGCCCCACGTCCTGAGTTTTCTAAAATCCGCCATTGATTTTTGGCTCTCCCGCTACCACTTTGATGGTATACGTTATGATGCGGTGTCGAATCTAATCTATCATGATGGGGATCCGGGAAAAGGAATCAATGAACCAGGCGTGTGGTTTCTAAAAAATTGCAATTACGCAATAGGGCAGCGGCATCCCAATGTCATGCTCATTGCGGAGGATTCGTCACAGTGTCTAAAGGTGACAGCGCCGGTGGCCTATGGAGGAATGGGATTTGATTACAAATGGAGTCTAGGATGGATGCACGACACCCTGGATTTCTTTGCCCTGCCTCCAGAAGTGAGGGCGGCTAACAAAGAGAAGTTTACCCATTCCCTCCATTATTTTTATCAGGATATTTTTATCCTCCCATTTTCTCACGATGAGGTAGTGCACGGGAAGAAGACCATCATCGACAAGCTTTATGGAGATTATGGCCAGAAGTTTGATCAGCTGCGTTGTCTCTACCTGTATATGTACACCCATCCGGGGAAAAAGCTAAACTTTATGGGCAATGAGCTAGCTGAGTTTAAGGAATGGGATGAGGCTAAGCAACTGGGATGGAATCTGCTGACCTATCCTGCTCATGAGGCTTTTTGGCGGTATTATCGTAAGTTATTGCATGTGTATAAAGAGCAGCCCGCCCTTTATGGAGAAGACTACAATATGCTAGGCTTCCGTTGGATTGACAAAGGGGAGAGATACCCTGCCCTCTTCGCCTATGAGAGAAGTGCCATGGAGGAAAAGATATTTGTAGTTCTTAACCTGTCCGACCGGCCGGCACATAACTACATGCTGGATGTAGGACGCCCGGGTGAATATGAGGTTCTGCTGGACACTGCCCTTCCAGAATATGGAGGCAGTATTTCGCTGAAATCTGTGCTGAAGGCAAAATCTCGCGGCCCTATTCACTGGGGGGTGGACTTGATGATGCAGCCATTAAGCGGCTGTATTATCAAACGAAAAGAGAAATAGCGTTGGTATTAATATGAAAAAAGGCTTCACGCTTTTGCGTGAAGCCTTTCAAATTTTTCTTATTCTGCTTTTAGCATGTCCAGAATATCCTCTTTGGAATGGACACCTACCAGCCGGGATACTTCTTTCCCTCCTTGGAAAAGGATCAGGGTGGGAATACTCATGACGGAATAGCGGGATGCAAGATCAATCTCCTCATCGACATTGATTTTTCCCACGACCGCTTGGGTGCCCAGATTATCTGCCACCTCTTCCACAATGGGGGCAAGCATTCTACAAGGAGCACACCACGGAGCCCAAAAATCCACAAGAACTGGCTGAGAACTTAGCAAAACGTCCTTTTCAAAACTATCTTTATGAAAATGCATAACACTCATTTCAAAGACCTCCTTCAAGTAATGAATGATCATACAATTCTATTATACATCATCTTTCGACCTTTTTGCAAGCTTACAGCCAAAAAGTGAACAAAAACGCAAGAAAAACTGCAAATTGATTATATCAAAGTTCTCTCGTCGCAGTAGTCACAGATCAACATATCCCCACAGTCGGTAAAGGTGCTGGGAAGATATGTCTCCTTCTGGGTGACACACCTAGGATTACAGCATTTCGCTTGGTAATGTTTCCCAAAGTGGACAGGATAATAATTCTTATTATCTAACATGTGAATGATCAGGGACATACGGGCATACATGCCATAGATGGCTTGGTCGAAATAGATAGCGCGGCTGTCTTCATCCACATCCGGCACAATTTCGTCAACACGGGGTAGAGGATGCAGAACACTGAGATCCTTTTTCCCCAGCGCCATTTTGCGTTTATCCAAGACATAGACATTTTTCAGCCGTTCATATTCTTCTAAGGAGGAGAACCGTTCTTGCTGGACACGTGTCATGTACAATACATCCAACATCGGCATTGCTTCTTCCAGAGTGGTAACCTCCATATAGGCGCAACCGGCAGCATCCATAATATCTTTGATATACTGAGGGACCGTAAGTTCCTTTGTGGATATCAGTATAAATTTAGCGCCAAAATGGCACATGGTTTTGATGAGAGAATGAACTGTCCGTCCAAACTTCAAATCTCCGCATAATCCGATGGTCAGACCGTTGAGATCGCCTTTGACCTCCATGAGGGTTGTCAGGTCGGTAAGGGTTTGGGTAGGATGAAGATGTCCGCCGTCTCCTGCGTTAATGATGGGACAGTTGGAATAAAGAGAAGCCGCTTTGGCAAAGCCTTCCTGGGGATTTCTCACCGCGATGACATCGGCATAACCGCTAACAATTTTAATGGTGTCCTTTAAATTCTCCCCTTTGGCCACCGAGGAATTCATAGGATTGTCGAAGCCAATGGTTTGTCCACCCAGGCGGAGCATAGCCGTTTGAAAGGACATTTGGGTTCGAGTTGACGGCTCATAAAAAAGAGTGGCAAGGATTTTATTCTGACAAACACCAAAATAATCTCCCGGCCGCTCTTTAATTTCATGTGCGAGTTTGAGAATACTGTGTAGATCGTGGATGGATAGATCGTCAAGATCGATGAGATGTCTGGACAACATAACGGTGACCTCCTGTACAGCGAAATGATCTGCTTAGGCATTTCTTTTTATTCTAGCAAAAAAAGAGACAGAATACAAGAATAATAGACAAAAAAATAACAAGACAATAGCGATAGAGGAAAAAGACATATTTTTTAAAATATTTTTCTTTCACTATTGACTTTTTTGGAGAAAGAGGTATAATATTAACTGCTGCTGAAAAGATTGCCCGATTGTGTAAGGGTAGCACGACAGACTCTGACTCTGTTTGTCTGGGTTCGAATCCTAGTCGGGCAGCCAAAAAGAAAAACTCCATGGTAAAATCACCATGGAGTTTTTGTTTTTGGCTATTTTATATATAATGAGCTTCTTTATTTTGATTGTTAATAAGAATTGTTTGTTTTATCTAATAATGTTATACTTAGATTAATGTTTTTTTCGAAAAGACAGTGAGAATAAAAAGGAGGAGAAGAAATGCAAAGCGGTAAAACGATGAAAAAAGGTGTCAAACGCTGGATCTCGGCGATCTTGGTGCTGATGATTGTCCTGACCAGTATTTTGCCGTCAGGACTGGCAGCAGTTGCCATTGATGCGCCAGAGGATGCAAACAGCGGGGCAGCGGATCTTTCGCCTTTGTCGGCGGGGGACGACCTGCAAGAACTCGCTGGTCCCAAATTGACAAAGATTTCGGATAATAACTATGAGATGGCGTATCAAAGCGGAAACAGTTATGCTCTTTCAAAAAGTAGTGCGGGCGCCTTCGTGCTGGAAACTGATGTTACCATCAAACAGGGCAACGCCGCGACCCTTATGTTTGGAGCGACTACTTTTGACGCGACCAACATTGGCCGGGGAACGGACAATACCTTCTTTGGCCTGGAATTTACGCGGAATGTCAATAACAAAACCGTCGCCATCAAATTGTTCCAAGACGGCACCGGCGGCTTGGGAAACAACATCATCAAGGGCGGAACCATCGCCGCGACTGATGTTGATACTGAGAAGCCGATTCCTCTTCGCCTAGAGGTGACGGAAGAGAAAGAATTAATCATCCAGGTGGCGGGACAGACGGCAGAATATACCTTGGCCAAAGACTTCGCCTCCGCTTATCTGGGCGGCTACATTGGACTGATGACCTACAACTCTAACGTTGTATTCAATAACGTGAGTTTGACTGTTATTTCACAGCCTTCCCAGGGGAATTTCGAGAACAATCTGGATGGCTGGAGAGTGATTGACGGCAGTTGGGTTATGACAGACAATGGTATCAAGGCCAGCAATCTCTCTACAGGCGATAAATTTTATATGTCCGGCACCAAGCTGGAAGCGGGAGAGGCCTTCGTCTATGAAGGTGATATGCATCTGCCTTATGAAGAAGGAGCCCGGGGCGGCGGATTGGTATTCGGCGTTACCAATCCAGATAAGCCGGGAGACGCTTGGTACTGCATGAATGTGGACCGCAACCAAAACGTGACCAAGCTCTTTAAAAACGTTTCTGGAGCCCAGGGCTTTACCATTCAGCGGACCCTAACAGAGAAAGAAAAGACCAAAGAAGATTTCCACTTCCGCGTCGAGTTGCTGGAAGGCGGCAAGATGAACTTCTATCTTGACGGCGTTTTGGTGGGTTCCAACTCTGATCCCACCTTTGCAGGCGGCTATTTCGGCGTTATGTCTTATTACTCCAACTGCTCTTTTGATAATGTATATTACTATAAAGTGAGCACCCCCAAACTGACAGATTTGGAAATTGAGGGCGTGCAGCTGTCGCCGGAATTTTCTGATTCAGTTTATGAATACACAGCTGAAGTAGATTATGCAATGGATACATTGCGGATCAAACCAACGGCAGACAGCAAATATACCATTACCGTCAACGATCAGGAAGCGGAAAAAGGCGAGTACTACGAACTTCCCATCAAGGTGGGATATAACGATGTGAATATTAGAATCACCGACAGCACAGGCGCGGATGTTTCTAATATCATCACCATTAAGGTGAAACGCAACCAGGATCCTGCAACCGCTTTTACGGAAGATTATCGTCCACAGTTCCATTTTAGCCCAGAGTTTAACTTTATGAACGACCCCAATGGACTGGTTTATGATCCCAGCAATGGAACTTGGCATATGTTTTTCCAGCATAGTCCCAATCTTCCCTCTATGATGAACCAGACTTGGGGCCATGCTCAGTCCACAGACTTGGTCAACTGGGTACAGATGCCAACGGCAATGGAAATGGACGAGTTGGGCCGGATTTACTCTGGTTCCGCGGTGGTAGATGAAGATAATACTTCCGGATTCTTTACGGATAATCAACCTGGAGAATCCAAACTGGTAGCGATCTTTACCCACTCCGGCGGAAATACAGCGGATTATGGCGGGCAAAAACAGTCCATTGCCTACTCTAAGGATCATGGATTGACCTGGACCAAATATGAACATAACCCTGTTATCTCCAACAAAGGAAATCAGTGGGGCAGTGGATTCCGGGATCCCAAAGTTTTCTGGTACGAGGATTCAAGCTATGAGCATGGCGGCATTTGGTTGATGATCGTAGCAGGCGGACGGGCTCGTATCTTCTCTTCTGAGAACCTCATCGACTGGAAGCATGAAAGCGACCTGACCTATGCCGATGGTACGCCGCTGGAGTCTGAATGCCCGGATATGTTTGAATTGCCTATCGACGGCGATGAAAGCAACACAAAATGGGTGTATTTCGGCGCGGGAAAATTCTTTGTTCTGGGCGAACTGGTCAAAGAGGATGGAACCTTTAAATTTGTTTCCGAGACCAATCGGATTGATATTTCCAATAATGTCACCGAGATGTATGCTACCCAGAGCTACTATAATGACGGAACTGGTCAGGGCCGGAGAATCAGCGTCAGCTGGATGCGGGATTCCACAGCTCCGGCCACCCTGCCTGACAAGGTGTGGAACGGTGTCCAATCCCTTCCCCTGGAGACTAGTCTGCGCACAGTGAACGGCCAGGTGAAGCTGTGCTTCTATCCGGTGGAAGAGGTGAAACAGTTGCGCTCCGCAGAGCCTATTTTCTCCATTGATGAAGATGTAACAATCAACGAGGGGGATGACAATATTCTGGCTGGCGTGGCTGGACAAAAATA
>CAJFSX010000067.1 GCA_904419775.1 Candidatus Pararuminococcus gallinarum
GTTTATGTGTCAATCGCAACATAGTTGCGGGCAACGCGGCGGTGGTTTTGGCTAGGCCGTGAGCGCGTCATCCCGCCCCGGGAGGGGCCGCCCATACTATTGGGAAAGCAGTGAGCCCCAATCAGGGGGATATCCAAGGGGCGCCCCCTTGGATCACTTTTGCATCCTTTTCTTGAGAGAAAAGGATGGCGGGCAGTGCCCGCAGCCAGATTGCGCTGTAGTGCCATTGGCAACAAAAACGCGTGAGACGCGACAGTATTACAAATAAAGCCAGAGGCGCGACCTGCCGACCGCAGGTCCGCGGCATGAGCGCAGAAGCCACCCACCTGCCGGTGGGGGATGTCGCGCTGCGACGCAATGGTAAGACGCGGCAAAGTTTCAAATAGAATCCAGGGCGCGTCATGCTCTCCGCAGGAGCGCGTGTGACGCGGCGGTGTTTCGAACGAGACTTGGGGCGCGACTTGCTGCCCGCTAGGGCCGCGCCAGAATAAAAGGACAGCCGCTTTATAAGCGGCTGTCCTTTTATTCTATGAAACCTTCCACCTCGTGGAGCATCTTCATGTCCACCAGCGCATCCACCAGGATGCCGTGGGCGGTGTATTCCTCAGCGTAGACCACCGAGGAATCCTTCAGGCGGGAGTAGATGGCGGCTTTGTCAAAGGGAATCATCAGCTTGAGCCGGAGATGGGTGGGCGGCAGAGCCTTTTCAATGGCCTCCAAGAGCTTTTCCAGGCCAAAGCCTGTCTTGGCGGAGATAAAGACGCATCCCTTTTCCAGGACCAGGGGCATCTGGGAAAGCTTGTCGCATTTGTTGAGGACGGTGACCACCGGCTTGTCCCCGGCTCCCAGCTCCTGGAGGACCTGACGGGTGGTTTCGATCTGAGCCAGGGTCTCCTCGCTGGAGATATCGCAGACATTGAGGATGAGGTCAGCTTCCACCGCCTCCTCCAGGGTGGAGTGGAAAGCCTCCACCAGATGATGGGGCAGCCGGCGGATAAGCCCCACCGTGTCCACCAGCATAACGCTGCGGCCGTCGGGAAGCTTCAAAGCCCGGGCGGTAGGATCCAGGGTGGCGAAGAGCTTGTCCTCGGCCAGGACCCCAGCGTCGGTGAGGGTGTTGAGGAGGGTGGATTTCCCCACGTTGGTGTAGCCCACAATGGCCACGGTGGTGACGCCGTCCTTTTTCCTCCGGCGGCGCAGCAGCTCCCGATGGCGCCTCACCTCCTCCAGCTGCTCCTCCAGGGACTGGATGCGGCGGCGGATGTGGCGGCGGTCCGATTCCAGCTTGGATTCGCCGGGGCCCCGGGTGCCGATGCCGCCGCCCAGCCGGGACAGGCTCTGTCCCAGCCCCATGAGCCGGGGCAGAAGATACTTCTGCTGGGCCAGCTCCACCTGGAGTTTTCCCTCTTTAGAGCGGGCCCACTGGGCGAAGATGTCCAGGATTAGGGTGGTGCGGTCGATGACGGCCAGATCGGTTTCCCGTTCGATGTTCCGCTGCTGGACCGCCGTTAGCTCATGGTCGAAGATCAGCAGGTTTACATCGTTTGCCTGGCAGAACTCCTTGATCTCCTCCAGGCGGCCGGAGCCCACGCAGGTGGAAGGATCCAGGCTCTCCCGGCGCTGGATTACCTTGCCGGCCACCTGGGCCCCGGCGGTGTAGGAAAGCTCCTCCAATTCGTCGATGGAAACCTGGGCGTCAAATTCCCCGGTATCCACGCAGACAAGGAGGGCGGTTTGCTTTTGTTCCGTATTTTCGTACATAGATACTCCCCGGCCGGCCGGGACAGGCCCGGCAGCCTTTTTGTAATTTCTACTTCCTATTATACCCGCCGGGACAGAGATGGCAACCGGTTTACATTTGGCGGCGGGGATGTTATACTTTACCTAACTGAATTACCGGGAAATTCCGAAGGAAAGAGAGGGGAAACCCATGAAGATATCCCAGCTATTCCAGCAGAAGAAGGCGGTCTTCTCGCTGGAGGTGTTTCCGCCCAAGAAAAACGGCACCATTGACGCCATCTACCGCACCCTGGACAGCGTCCGGGACTTAAAGCCGGACTATGTCAGCGTGACCTATGGGGCGGGAGGCAACCCGGCGGATGATTCCACCTGCCGGATCGCCCGGGCCATCAAGGAAGATTACGGCCTGATCCCGCTGGCCCATCTGACCTGCCTTAATTCGGATAAGGCGCAGATTTATGCCACCCTGGACGAACTGGAACAGGCGGGGATTGAGAATGTCCTGGCCCTGCGGGGGGACAAAAATCCCGACCGGCCCCCCAAGGGGGAATTTAAGTACGCTTCGGAGCTCATCCGCACCATCCAGGAGCGGGGCGGCTTTGACGTTGCGGCGGCCTGTTATCCGGAGGGGCATCCGGAATGCCCCACCCTGGAGGCGGACATCCGCCATCTGAAGGAAAAGGTGGACGCCGGCGCCAGCCATCTGGTCACCCAGCTGTTTTTTGACAACGAGGATTATTATAACTTCCTTTACAAGCTGCGGGAGGCGGGGATCCAGACGCCGGTGCAGGCGGGCATTATGCCGGTGACCAACAAAAGCCAGATCGAGCGGATGGTCTCCCTGTGCGGCGCCAGCATCCCCAAGCGGCTGGTGCGGATCCTCAGCCGGTACGGCCACAACCCCGCCGCCATGATGGACGCGGGCATTGCCTACGCCACCGAACAGATCATCGACCTGCTCTCCAACGGGGCCCACGGCATCCATCTCTATACCATGAACAATCCCGAGGTGGCCCGGCGGATCAGCGGCAGCATCGGCAGCATCGTCCACTGCATCAACGAGCAGGAGGACTAATCCATGGAGTTTGCCATCGACCGCCGGGAGGTGCTGCGGTATCTCGGCTGCGGCACTACAGAGCCGGATGAGGCCACCGCCGCCCTGGTGGAGGAATGCGTCTCCCAGGTGCGGCTGCTTGCCACCCCCCGGTATCTGTGGCGGGAGTTTCCCATCCGTATGGGGGAGGGGGTGGAGCTTGCAGGCACCAGCTTCTCCCTGGAAGGGGAGGACATCCGGCGGCATCTGACCGGCTGCAAAAGCTGTGTCCTGCTGGCCGCCACCATCGGCTCCGGCATTGAGCAGGCCCTGCGCCGGGCCCAGGTGACCGACATGGCCCGGGCTGTGGTTCTGGACGCCTGCGCCACCGCCGCCATCGAGGGGGTCTGCGACCAGGTGCAGGAGGAGATCGCCAAGGACGCCCAGGCCCGGGGCAAGGGGATTACCTGGCGGTTTTCCCCAGGCTATGGGGATATGCCCATCACCCAGCAGCAGGGGTTCACCGCCCTGCTGGATACCCATCGGAAAATCGGCCTGGCCGCCACCGGGGACAATATCTTAACCCCCCGGAAATCGGTGACCGCTGTCATCGGCATCACCGACCTTCCCGGCCAAAAGAAAAAGAAGAGCTGCGCCGACTGCCCCCTGCGCCACTGCTGCGCCTTCCACCGGCCCTAGCGGGCAGCAAGTCGCGCCCCAAGTCTCGTTCGAAACACCGCCGCGTCTCACGCGCTCCTGCGGAGAGCATGACGCGGCCCTAGCGGGCAGCAAATCGCGCCCTGGATTTTATTTGAAACTTTGCCGCGGCACACGCGTTTTTATTACAGACGACGCCACAGCGCGACATCCTCCGGCGGCAGCCGGTGCGCCCTAGGCTTTGTTTACGACACTGCCGCGTCTCACGCAACTGAGTTGCGATTGACACCACAACGCGATCTGGCAGCGGCGACTCGCCGCCCACCGGTAGGTGGGTGGCTCTGCGCTCATGCCGCGGACCTGCGGTCAGCAAGTCGCGCCCACAGTTTTATTCGCGACACTGTTCGCGTTGCCCACGACTTTGTCTCGAATGACGCCACAGCGCGGTTTGGCAGCGGGCACTGCCCGCCATCCTTTTCTCTCAAGAAAAGGATGAAAAGGATGCAAAAGTGATCCAAGGGGCGTTCCCCTTGGATATCCCCCTGATGAGGCTCGCTGCTTTCCCGGCAGTATGGGCGGCCCCTTCCGGGGCGGGATGACGCGCTCACGGCCTAGCCAAAACCACTGCCGCGGGTTACGCGAATAGATCACTGTCAGCGCCCATCCGTGACACCCTCCAGCGGCAGCTGGCCCCGGGATGTTCCCAAAAATCGTCGGCTGCCGCCGAAACCGCCCACGCTCCTGCGGGGAGCAAGACGCGGCCCTAGCGGGCAGCAAATCGCGCCCTGGATTTTATTTGAAACTTTGCCGCGGCACACGCGTTTTTGTTTTTCATTGCGTCGCAGCGCGACATCCTCCGGCGGCAGCCGGCGCGCCTATTGTTTAGTTGAAACCACCGCCGCGTCTCACGCGATTAAGTTACCCATTGCGCCGCAACGCGGCTTGGCAGCGGGCACTGCCCGCCCACCGGCAGGTGGGCGTGAAACAAAAGATAAAGGAGAACACAGATGACCATCAAAGAAATGCTATCCTCGGGCTTCATCATCCTGGACGGAGCCATGGGCACCCAGATGCAGCAGCGGGGCCTGCCGGTAGGGGAGCGGCCAGAGACGCTGTCCCTCACCCATCCGGAAATTGTGGCCGGCATCCACAAAGACTATATCCAAAGCGGATCCATGGTGGTGTATACCAATACCTTTGGCGCCAACGACCACAAGCTTTCGGGCACCGGCTTTTCCTGCGAGGAGGTCGTCACCGCCTCGGTGGCGGCGGCCAAGGCGGCCTGCCAGGGCACCGGCTGCAAGGTGGGGCTGGATATGGGCCCTGTTGGAGAGCTGCTGGCCCCGGGAGGCAGCCTGTCCTTTGAGGAAGCCTACAGCCTCTTTGCCAAACAGGCGGTGGCTGGAGAAAAGGCCGGCGCGGATTTGGTGGCCATCGAGACCATGACCGATCTCATGGAGGTGAAGGCGGCGGTGCTGGCGGTCAAGGAGAACACCTCCCTGCCCGTCTTTGTCACCATGACCTTTGAAGAAAACCGGCGCACCTTTGCCGGATGCAGCATCCCCTGTATGGCCCTGACCCTGGAAGGGCTGGGGGTGGACGCTATGGGCATTAACTGTTCCCTAGGGCCGGGGGAAATCCTTCCCATCATGGAGGAACTGGCCCAGTGGACCACCCTGCCCCTGATTGTTAAGCCCAACGCCGGCCTGCCCAACCTGGAAACCGGCAGCTATGACATTGATCCGGATATGTTTGCCCGGCAGACGGCCCCCTTTGTGGACTTAGGGGTTACGGTGCTGGGCGGCTGCTGCGGCACCTCCCCGGCCTATATCAGAAAATTAAAAGAAATGCTGGCGGGGAAAAAACCGGTTCCCAGAGCCATCCGCCGCCGCAGCGCCGTCTGCTCCGGCACCCGGGCGGTGGAGATCGACGGGGTGCGGATCATCGGCGAGCGGATCAATCCCACCGGCAAAAAGCTGATGAAACAGGCCCTGCGGGAGAAAAATATGGATTACCTCCTCTCCCAGGCGGTGAGCCAGGCGGAGGCGGGCGCCCATATCCTGGATGTCAACGTGGGGCTTCCCGAGATTGACGAGCCGGCCATGATGGTCCGGGCGGTCCGGGAGATCCAGTCTGTGGTGGACCTGCCTTTGCAGATTGACTCCTCCGACCCGAAAGCGGTGGAGGCGGCCCTGCGGGTCTATAACGGCAAGCCCATTGTCAATTCGGTCAACGGGGAGGATGCCTCCCTGGCGACCATCCTGCCCCTGATCAAAAAATACGGCGCCGCTGTGGTGGGCCTGACCCTGGACGAAAAGGGCATCCCTCCCAAGGCGGAGGACCGCTTTGCCATCGCCCAGAGGATCCTGGCGGCGGCCCAGAGCTACGGCATCCCCAAGGAGGACGTCTACATCGACTGCCTGACCCTCACCGCGTCGGTGCAGCAGAAAGAGGTGGCCGAAACCCTGAAAGCCGTCCGGATGGTCAAGGAACAGCTGGGCCTGCATACAGTGCTGGGGGTTTCCAACATCTCCTTCGGCCTCCCCGACCGGGAGCTGATCAACCACAGCTTTCTGCTGCTGGCCCTCTCCCACGGGCTGGATCTGCCCATCATCAACCCCAATGTGGCCAGTATGACCGGGGCGGTAGATGCATATAACGTATTGTATAATATAGATAAAAACTCCGTTTCGTATATAGAAAAGCACAGCGGAGAGGGGGCGCAAGCCGCTCCCGTCCCCGCGCCGGCGGCTGGAGAGACGGATATTACCCACGCCATTATCAAAGGGCTCAAGGAGCCAGCCCGGGCCATCACCCAAGGGCTGTGCGAGAAGATGGAGCCCATGGAAATTGTGAACACCCTCCTGATCCCCGCCCTGGATGAGGTGGGCAACCGGTTTGAGACAGGAAAGATCTTCCTGCCCCAGCTGCTCCAGTCGGCGTCGGCGGCCCAGGCGGCTTTCGAGATCATCAAGGAGCGGATCGCGTCCCAGGGGACCGGAACGGTGCAGAAGGGAAAGATTGTCCTGGCCACCGTCAAGGGGGATATCCATGACATTGGCAAGAATATCGTCAAGGTCATCCTGGAAAACTACGGCTTCCAGGTCATCGACCTGGGCCGGGACGTGCCGGTGGAGACGGTGGTGGAAGCGGTGCGGGAGCACGGCGCCCGGCTGGCGGGCCTTTCCGCCCTGATGACCACCACCCTGCCCAGCATGGAGGCCACCGTCAAGGCCATCCATGAAAGGTGCCCCGGCTGCAAGGTGTTTGTGGGCGGCGCGGTCCTCACCGAAGATTACGCATTAAAGATGGGGGCGGATTTTTACGCCCGGGACGCCAAGCGTTCAGCGGATATCGCCAAAGAGGTGCTGTAAGGCTGATCAAAACCCCTCGGATTTCAGAGATCCGAGGGGTTTTTTAAGATTTCCTCACCGGGCGGTTGCAAAGTGGGAAGGAGAGGTGTAGAATAAGGGGAGATTTCACAGGCGGGTTTTCCCGCTTTTTGTTTTAAGGAGGATGGATGAGATGACAGGCTCGGTATCTGGCGGCGCCATCGCTGTGATGATTCTCAACGTCATCATCTGCTTTGGCATACCTTTGGGACTGATGGTCTGGTTGGTGCTCAAGAAAAAGGCTACCATGCGCCCGGTGCTCACCGGAATGCTGGTGTTTTTTGTCTTTCAAATGCTGTTGCGGATTCCGCTGATGCAGAATGTGCTCATGGGGATGGAATGGTTTCAGGAGATGACCCACAACATCTGGCTTTATGGCATCTTTCTGGCCCTGACCGCCGGCCTTTTTGAGGAGGTCGGCCGCTTTGTGGGATACAAAGTCCTGATGAAACGGCAGCAGGCCTGGTGGGACGGCTTTGCCTTTGGGGTGGGCCACGGCGGCCTGGAGGCCATCCTGATCACCGGCACCACCTATGTCAACAACCTGATCCTGGCCGTGTTCATCAACACCGGTGGTTTCGAGGCATATGCCTCTGCCCTGCCCCCTGAGGCGGCCCAGATGATCTACCAGCAGATGGTGGGCACACCGGCCACCGTCTTTTTGATGGCGGGGGTAGAGCGGATTTTCGCCATGGCCATCCAGATTGCCCTCTCTATTTTGGTGCTCGAGTGTGTGCGCAGGCGCAACCTGCTGCTTCTGGTGTTGGCCATCGCGTTGCACACCTTGGTGGACGCCCCTGCGGTGATCCTGATCAACGGCTATGGGGTGAACATTTACCTGGTGGAGGCGCTGTTGGGGCTGGTTGCGGCCTTGGCCTGTGTCTACATCTGGCAGAGCCGCCGCTCGTTCCTGGGCAGGGACGGTTCGGCGAGCTCGATGGGTCAAAACCCGCCCGCCGGCTATATGCCTCCGACGCCCTACGTACCCTCGCAGGGAGAGGGAACCGACAACCCAAATTGACCCTGCTCACCAGGCCTTGACAGAGGTGAGGGCAGTGGTTATAATAGTGGCAGCAAACCAATACAGAAAAACCGGTCACAGCCGCTGCCGGGTGGCTGTGTGGGCGGAAAAACTGCTGCCGGGAAATACGCGTTCGTATCGTCAGGCCTGTGGATACGGCAGGCCTGGCGTTTTTTTGTCCAATTGTGTGCGCAAGCCACGGAACATTTCCGCTTTGCGCATTTTGCGGGACAGGCAAATTTGAGAGAAAGGGAAGAAAGCTTATGAGCCATCATCAAATCACCCAGGGGAACATTGTGACCCTCTTTGCCCGTTATGTCAGCGTCAACATCCTGGGGATGATTGGGCTATCCCTCTACGTTCTGGCGGATACCTTCTTTGTGGCCAACGGGGTGGGGAGCACCGGCCTGGTAGCGCTCAACATCGCCATCCCCCTTTTCAGCCTGATCAGCGGCCTGGGGATGCTCATCGGCATGGGCGGCGGTACCCTGTTTTCCATCGCCTATGGCCGGGGGGACACCTCCAGCTTTGACCGTATTTTTACCCAGACCCTGGCGGTGACCGTGGCCATCGGCGCCGCCATCACCCTGGCGGGGCTCTGCTTTACCCGAGAAATTGCCCTGCTGTTGGGGGCCACCCCCTCTACCCTGGCCTATGTGGTGGAGTATATCCGGGTCATCCTCACCTTTACCGTGGCCTTTATGCTCAACAATGTGATGCTTTATTTTGTCCGCAATGATTTTGAGCCGGGCCTGGCCATGGCCGCAATGCTGGCGGGGAGCCTGTTTAACATTGTCTTTGACTATATCTTCATCTACCCCATGGATATGGGGATGTTCGGAGCGGCCCTGGCCACCGGATGTTCCCCTGTGGTGGGGATGTGCATCCTCTCCTTCCACTTCTGGCGGAAGAAGAATCATTTCCGCCTGGCCCGGTGCTCTTTTTCCGGCTCTGAGATCCTGCGCACCCTCAGCACCGGCCTTCCCGCCTTTATCACCGAGTTTTCCTCCGGGGTGGTCATCTTCCTGTTCAACATGGTCATCCTGGGGATCTCCGACGAGCTTTCGGTGGCGGCCTACGGGATTATCGCCAATGTGGCCCTGGTCTGCGTGGCGGTCTTTACCGGCATCGGCCAGGGAATTCAGCCGGTGCTCAGCGTCAATTTTGGCAGCGGCCAGCAGGACCGGGTGAGAAAGGTGCTGGCCCTGGGCTGTATCACCGCCCTTGTATTCGGCGGCCTGTTCCTCCTGTCCGGCCTGCTGTTCCCTGAAACCATCGCGAATATCTTCAACGGAGAGAATAATCCAGAGCTGACCCAGATTACCGTCCAGGGTATCCGCATCTATTTCTTCGCGTTCCTCCTCATGGGGGTCAATATTGTATTTTCCATCTTCTTCTCCGCCGTGGGACGGCCCCGGCCCTCTTTCTGCATTGCCATCCTCCGGGGTATCTTGGCGATGATCCCTTTCCTGGTGATCCTGCCGCCGCTGCTTGGCCTGACCGGCGTCTGGCTGGTCATCCCCCTGGCGGAGCTGACCACCCTGGCGGTGGGAGCTGTGCTCCTTCTGCGAACCCTGAAACAGATGAAGGCAGATTAAAAAAGCGCACCGGAATATCCGGTGCGCTTTTCTTTATGGCCTAGGGCTGCCGGGGAGCTGGCGGCAAAGGAGGAGAAAGACGCCGGCGGCAAACTCCTCTGGATGCTGGCGGGCCAGCCGCCACAGGCTGTGCTGCCGCTCCCCGCGGTCAAAGACCTCCCAAATGCAGTCGGCGATATAGGCGCATAGGGCCGGCCGGCTGATCTTGGATACCCTGGCCGCGGCGGCCAGCAGTGCCTCCCCCTGGGCGGGACGGATGTCGTCGGGAGTGTGGCAGGTGTTTTCCCGCCACGCAGCCAGGGCGCTGGCAATAAAGGAATCCCCGTCGTAGAGTGTGCAGGGATCCAGGCCCAGGGCCTCGCCGCCCACCTCGGCGCACCGCGTGAGGAAGCGGCGCAGATGATAGCGCTGGCTTCCCCGCAGGCCCAGGGCCGCCAGCAGCCGCGCCTTGCCCTGGCGCTCCATAGGCAGGCCCCGGTCGGTCACCAGGCCAAAGGAGCACCGCTCACAGCTGGGGGCCAGAGAGGGCAGCAGCAGGGCGGCAATCCGCTCAAGCTGCCCAGGCTGGAAGGAGTACCACAGGCCGGATACCTTGCCAAACAGCCGCAGGGTATCCAGATAGCCCAGCCGGATGTTCCGCCGGGAAACCTCAGGATCAAACTCCAGGAAGGGGCCCAGGTCCCAGTGGCAGCTGACCACCCGGATCCTAGCGTCGGGATAGCGGGCCGGCCGGACAATGCCCAGGGTTTTCAGGTCCACGGCGATAATGTCCCGGGCCCCCTGGCGGTAAGCCAGCTGGATGGGAAGGTTATTATAATATCCCCCGTCGATGTACTGCTTCCCGTCGATTTCATAGCTTTTCATGGAGGGGAAGGCGGCGGCGCTGGCCAGCACATAATCCACAAGCTTCCCCTGGGGGATCTCCTCCGCCAGCAAGGCCGCCGGCTTAAAGTCTGGGAACCGGACGGTCACCAGGCCAAAATCCATGGGGCTGCGCCGGATCTTTTCCTCGTCCAGCACCCGGCGGGCCAGCTGGTAAAGGGGGGTGGCGTCCCCGCCCCCCAGCAGCCCGCCCGCCAGGGCCTTTACCTCCCGGAAGGGCCCCGCTTCCTCCCCGGAAGCCAGGACGTCACCGGTGGTCAGACGCTCCCAGAGGGCCAGGGCCCCCTCAAAATCATCCTGGGCCACCATGGCGGCGTTGAGGGCGCCCACTGAGGTGCCCGCTACCGCCTGGATCTGGAAATCCAGCTCCCGCAGGGCCTGCCATACCCCGATTTGATAGGCCCCCCGGGAACCGCCGCCCGCCAAAACCAGCCCCTTTTTCATTGAGGATCCCTCCTTACCCTGTTCTAAAGACAGGATACCACAGCCGCCGTGCATTTTTCATGAAAAAACTGTAACAGCTGGGCTGGGAATTTTATCCTCCTCAGAAGGTTGTTCCAAAAAGAACATAATTTTCTAATTTTCAGTGTTTGTTGGGATGACTAAGAAAATTTGGGGGATAATTTGTGCATATTGAGTATTGATACAACTCAATTTGCATGATACAATGGAATTAAAGAACAAACAAGGAATTTTGGAAAATTACACCAGCGTTGCCTGCCCGCGGGTCATGGGGACAGGCTGTTTGGAACATAACCCACCGGACGATCAAGGGAGGTGCGCCATGAATTTACAGGAGTTGGCAGTTGAATACCGCAGGACAGCGGAGCAGGTAGAAGCCCGGCTGGCCAGGCTCAAGGAAGAGCAGAAGACGGCGCGGGGGGAGGAAAGCCTCCTGCTGGAGGGCCGGGTAGCGGTCCTGTATGCGGAACTGTTGGATCTGCGGAAAATTTCGGCATATCTGACCCATTATTGGGAGAAGGAGGGACGCCATGGGTTCCCGTTGGAGTCTTGACTTTCATCTATACGACCGGGCCAGCTTGGAGCGGTTTACCGCCAAGACCGGGGAGGACAACAGCCGGCAGCTGAAAAAGGCCAAGCAGATTCTCCGCCGGGTGATGGAGGAGGAGCTGACCCCCTTACAGCTGGAGTATATGACCCGGCATTACTTTGGTCGGGAGAGTATGACCCAGATCGCCCGGGACCGAGGGGTCAACAAATCCAGCGTCAGCCGGGGAATCAAGAACGGCCGGGAGCGGATTTACCGGGTACTCCGGTATCTAGACCTTCGAAATTGACAGAAATAGGGGACACCAGAGGTGATTTATCGAAAAATAGTCACTTCCTGGTTCATATAAGCTTATCCTCATTCCCAGCAGCTAGCTGATTCCCGGGATTTTCTCCTATACCCAAATTAAAAATAGAAAGCCCGGAGCAGATAGCTCCGGGCTTTTTTGTTCTCATCCGCCGCTTTTATTGTTTGTCAAATCCCCCTGCCAGGGTAAAGGAGGCCAGAAAGCCGGCCAGCACATCCATGCCGCCAACGCCGTGGATCCCTATCTCCAGCAGCCCATTCCAGGCAGCGGGCCAGATCAGCCAGAGCCCGTAGGACAAAATCCGCGCAAAGGCCAGCAGAAGCAGGAGGAGGGCTGCCCAGCAGGCGCCATCCCACCGGAAGGAGCGCAGCTTCTCCCGAAGCCCATCCAGGCAGGCAACCGCTCCCATCCCCAAGGCGGCCAGGGGCGGCAGCGACCATGCCAGGAGGGAAAGCCATGGCTGTCGGTAGCTGTTGTCCCCAGCCTGTGCCGCCAGGGCAAGGAGGCAAAATCCTCCGCCCAGCAGCAGGAGTAGTATGGCCGCTCTCCAGAATCTTCCCTTGCTGATCATCAAATCCCCTCCTCTTTTGAAACTGTCGGCGCTTTTTCTTTTCATCTTCTGTATACCTCAATGGCGCCATCAATACAATAAAATTCCACCAACAAGATTATTACAATTTTTATTTTTGTTCCAAAATAAATTATCATTAATAGCAAAGAAAGTCCCCTATTTCTTCTAAAGAAATAGGGGACTTTCTCATCGAAAGATCATGGCGGCGGCCAAAAGCCCCAGCACCGCCCACTGGAGCACTAGGTTGACCACGCTCTCCCACCGGCGGGCGGGCTTGTCCTTGAGCTCTTTGACGTCCGCTTTCACCTCGTTGAGGACCAGCAGGATATTCTGAAAGTCCTTCTGGATGCCGGCCGCCTCCAGGTTGAGGGCCTCAAACCTGCTGAAAAATTCCTTGTGGGTCTTTTGGTTGCGCTGGCTGTCCTCCTCCAGCGCCTTGATCCGATCCTCCTGGGGGCAGGCTTCACAGTTCATGCCAGCCCCTCCTCTCCCTTTGCCACAAAGGCGGAGAAACCGTCCTTTTTGAGCTTCTCGCAGAGGTTGTCAGCATTGGCTTTTACCGAAAAGGCCCCTGTCTGCACCTTGTAGAGGCCGTCTACCCGCACCAGATAGGTGCTGTATCCCTTGGCTTCCAGCCGCTTCGCCATGGCCTGGGCGTTGGCTTTCTTGCTGAACGCCCCGCACTGCACCCGGTAGAGGGTATCGTCCGGTTTCGCAGTTTCCCCGCCGGAGCCTCCCAGCCTCTGGTTGACCTGCTCCGCGATGTAGGGAAACTTGCTCTCCAGATAAGGCCCAGGGCAGGCTGTGGCCGTAAACCACTTGTGCATGGTCAGGTTGCCCTTTGTGTCCCCGGTGTAATTGAATTTTGCGATGCCGTTTCTTTTGCAGATATCCGCGCAAAGCTCGATGAGCTTCTCTAAGGCGGTATCGCTGACATGCCAGTTTCCCCCGATCTGGTCGTTGGCTACCTCAATGGTGACGGCCCGATGGTCGTTGGCCCCGTTGGAGGAGCACCAGGAGCGGTCTTTTTCCTCCACATACATCCCCACCCGGCCGTCGCTGCCGATGCCATAGTTGGCGCTGGCTCCCTTTGAAGAGGAGGCAAACAGGTTGCCGCAGGTTTCCACCGAGAGGTTTCCCGCCATGTGGTGGATGGTGATGGTATCGATCTTGTGGTTTCGGGGGCTGTTTTTGTTAGGGCTGATCTTAACATAGTTCACGAGCGGGCTATTGCTCATTATCCGCGCCCTCCTTATTTTTCTTGAGGACCTCATCGGCCTGGATAGCGGCCTGGGTGAAGGAGTTATTCTTCCACCAGGCCCAGAGGGAGGAGGCCACCGTCAGCAGGGCGGTACAGCCCTGGTATACTTCCTCTTCTGAGAAGGGGAGGGGGTTGACGCCAAACATGGTCAGCACCTGGTTGAGAAGGGCAAAAGCTAACACAATCGTCCTCACCATGGTTTCCGCAGATATCTTTTTCATATGTATTCGCTCCTTTCTACGCGCCGGCCTCGATGACCACGCCGCCTGGGGCTCCCGCCCCGCCGCTATATCCGGAACCCCTGCTTCTAGCGCCACCTCCGGAAGCACCGCCTCCTAGTTGTGGATTGGACACATCCGTGCTGTAGGGGGCCGCCGCGCCGGTGGCCGCTCCGCTTGAGGCTGCCGAGGCCACATATTTCATCTCTGCCGTTGGCGTTCCTCCTGCCCCTCCCTGGGCGGAAAGGGGCGACTCATTGGATCCGCTGCTGTTAAGAGCGCCGTTGCCTCCCTGGCTTCCGTCGATGTTGGAAACGTTCCCTCCTGTAGCCGTTCCTCCGGAACCCCCAACTCCGGCGCTTAACGTGTTGGCGACGCCGCTCCCTCCATTGCCTCCGGCTGTTGCGGTAACAGTTTCCCCGCCGTATGACAGCTCTGTTTGAGTAGTATCCACTGTAATGGATACGCTATTCCCCGGGGTAAGGTAGAGCTGATGGACGGCGACGCCTCCGGTGCCGCCTCCGCCTCCCCCTACGGCACGGTTAATAAGCATAGAGCTTGTGCTATATCGTTGGTCGCCGCTTCCTCCATCTCCCCCCTGGCCAATGACATAGAAACGGTACCATCCTGCCGTATCGGGGCTCCAGCTGCCGGTGGAAGCTACCACCCCGTGGGCGGCCCAGCTGGCGGGGACAGGGGGAATCCCTCCGCCGTAAAGGGATCGTCGATGGCTCATCCTCATTCCAGATCACCTACCATCCACCATTCGTTGGTCCCCATCTTTTTCAGGCTCACCGCTCCGTACCGGCTGGCAATGCTTCTGGCGTTGTCCTTGCTGTAGAGGGTGACCCCAGAGGCCGGGGAGATGGTCACCTCTCCCGCCCCATATCTCACAATCTCGATCTCGGTGTCCACCGGGAGGGACGCTGTGGTATTGGAAGGGATGGTGATGGTGCAGGTGCCGGAAGACCTGGT
>CAJFSX010000068.1 GCA_904419775.1 Candidatus Pararuminococcus gallinarum
GTAAAATCAATAATAAATTCACCCAATGATACTACATCATACATCATTTTACGCACCTCTGTCTTCTCAGAATTTCTTCCCATTGTAAAAATCACTTACATTCCATATCCCTCGCAAGATCTGCTTACACGTCTAATTTTCTTTCTTCATGATGTCCATTAGAATATGAAATATATCTATTCTTATATTACAAAAATTTTTTCCAACTTGCAAGTATATTTATCCATTTTCTGTATTTTCAACAAAAGTCTTTTTAAGATACATCTTTACAGCAGAAAGGGCCCGGCGCGTTAGGCGCCGGGCCCTTTCCCATGGATTGCCTATCAGTATCGTTCTGGGAAGAACGGGAATCCCAAAATCCAATTATTTGGAACCTCTCAGCCATGCCTGGATTTCCTTTTCTTCCGGATCGACCGGATCGGGAGTAATCCCCAGATACTTACATGCCTCGTACATCACCGGGACGATGTACTCATGAATGCCAATGGCATGATGGATATAAGGACCGGTGATGACCTTTTCCTCCCACAGGGGCCAGTCATTGACCTCCACCCAGAGGAAGGAGCCGCGGGAGAACCGGCCATGGTAGCCTTTCGCCTTACCCATGAGCAGGGAGTACTCTCCATGGTCGCCGTCGAAGCGGATGATGGAGATATCCCCGCCCTTGATTTCGCCCTCGCCGGTACCCTGGGACTGGGACGGGAAGGTAAAGTGGGTGCGGAATTTTCCGTCGGTCATAAGAGAGGGCGGGAAGTTGCCGCAGTGGAAAAGCAGTTCTCCATTCTCATTATCCCAATCCCGGACGGTGATATCGGCGAAGAAGGCCGGTTTCTGTCCGAAGGTCGCAGCCTGCGCCATAACAGATGAGATAGCGCCGCAGATATCGGTTTCACATGCTACCGGGAAGCCCTCCTCGGTGAGCAGGCCATTGGCAAGGCAGGGCATAATGTCCATGCAGTCCTGCATGGCGTTCCAGCACTGGATCGCAGCACAGTTGCACTGGTATTCGTCTGCAAAGGACTTCATGGCAAGCTTCATGGCTGCCACCCGGATGATATACTTCTCCTCTACCCCCTGGCAGTTTATTTTCTTCTTGATGTCTGCCACAGTGGCTTTCAGCTCGTCGCTGTTTTCTGCTTCCAATGCCTTTGTCTTCATTTCCAGCTCTGTCAAAGAGATGGGATGGGTTTCAATGCCGAATTTCTCCAGCAGCTCACCCTCATTGCAAATGACAGACCAGAAACCGGCCGGACGGGTATCGATTTGAAGAATTCTTGTCTTTTTAAAATGCTTGACCACGTTGGCGGCGCGGATAAAGTTGTCAAAACCTCTGGCAAATACTTCGCTATCCAGGGTGGAGTTGGTAATGTAGGTGAATTTCACTCCGAAGCGACGGAGCACTTTGCCGGTGGCAAACATACCGCACTGGGTATCCCGCAGGCGCTGCCCATCGGGCAGGGGGGCTTCATCCCGGGGACCCCACAGCAGGGTGGGTTTTCCTACTTCCCTGGCAATGCGGGCCACAGAATCCTCTGTACCAAAATTGCAGTGGGGGATGAAGATGGCGTCTACCTTGTTGACCTTCATCTTGTGAATGATAGCTTCCACATCCCTGATATTGTCAACAATCAAGCCCTCTTCGTTAATATCCTCAATTCCCACGATCTCGATGCGATCGGTATATTCCTCCAGCTTTTCCCGGATCAGCTTATTGAATTTGATAGCATCCGGCACACTGAAGATAGTTCTTCGGGTGGGGATATAACCAAGAATCAATTTTTCCATGAATGATCCTCCTTTTGTGGTTTTCCTATGTTTTTTCAGAAGAAGTAAGGATAAAATGCAGAGCCTCTCTGCCAATGAAGGTAAACAAAATCTCCTTATTAGAAATAAGGAGATTTTGTCGCTCTGCTTTAGTTTCGCTTATTTCTTCGCGATGACTTTCTTTGCAGCCTCTGCAATATCCTCTGGTCTCATATGATATTTCTCCTGGAGGAAGGGCAGGAAGCCAACTTCGCCAAAGTGATCTTTCACGCCGATGGCCTCAGTGGGAACAAAGACACCGCGCTCGGAGAAGTCTTCCAGAATAGCGGAACGCAGGCCGCCGATAATATTGTGGTTCTCCGCAGTGACCAGGCATCCGGTCTTCTTGACAGAAGCCGCGATGGTCTCGCCATCCAGAGGTTTAATGGTATGTACGTTGAGGATCTCAGCATTGATGCCGTCTTTTGCAAGAATATCGGCAGCTTTCTGTGCCTCAGCAACCATATAGCCAGAAGCGGCGATGGTTACGTCTGCGCCCTCTTTGAGCAGTTCTGCTTTAAACAGATCAAACTCAAAGTCGCCTTCATGGACGTCCTGAGCCTCTGTTCTCTGATGACGGATGTACATAGCATGGGGATAATCATTGATGACCGGCAGTGCCTTGATAAACTCAGCAGCATCAGCTGGCTCATAGATGACCATGGTGGGGATGGAGCGCATAACGCCAATATCCTCCATGCCCATATGGGTTCCGCCGTTGGTCTCCGCGCAGATGCCAGGGTCGGTACCAATAAGTTTAACATTTCTCTTTGCATAGCAAACAGAAATTGCAATCTGATCGCATGCCCGGCGGGTGAGGAAGGGGGTAAAGGTAGCAACATAGGGCTTAAAGCCATAGGCGCTCAAACCTGCCGCATATTCTACCATCATCTGTTCAGCAATACCCACATCCAACGCTCTGTCGGGGAACTCCAGTCTCAGCTTTTCACTACCATGCGCTTTTGCCAAGTCGGCGTCAATAAAGACCACCTTTTCATCTTTGCGCATCAATTTAGTAAACTCTTCATGAAAGATTGGTTTCATTAATGTTTTGCTCATTCTATTCCCCTCCTTACTTTACTTCGCTGTACATCTGTGCAGCCTTTTCGCCGGCAATGCCCATATGATGGCAGCCAACCTGATCCGCTTCTGCAAAGGAAACGCCCTTACCTTTGGTTGTGTGCAGGATAATCATGGACGGCTTGTTATTTTTGCCTTTTGCTTTTGCCAAACAGATGGTCTTATAGATAGCATCCATGTCATGGCCGTCGCACTCGAATACATTGAATCCGAAGGACTCCCATTTATCCATAATGGGTTCAAGAGAAACCATATTATCAACCCAGTCATCGATCTGGGCTTTATTATAATCGGTAAACGCAATCAAGTTGCCCAGCTTCTGCTGAGAAGCGGTCATAGCGGCCTCCCAAATAGAACCTTCCTGACTCTCGCCATCACCCAGAATCGCATAGATATATGCGCCATCCTTCATAATCTGCGAGCCTTTAGCCAGTCCAACAGCGCATCCAAAGCCCTGTCCCAAGGAACCGGCAGTGAAGTCAATACCCGGAGTTTTATTCATATCGCAGTGGCTGGGGAGGTTGGTATTAGGTGCATTCAAAGTTTTCAGCCAATCCATGGGGAAAAAGCCTTTCAGGGCCAGAGTTGCATACAGGGTGGGGCCTGCGTGTCCTTTAGACATAACCACTCTGTCTCTGCCTTCCATTTGAGGATTCTTAGGATCAACGTTCAACACTTTATAGTAAAGAACGGTGATCAGCTCAACGCAAGACATACAGCCGCCAAGGTGGCCAGCTCCATGAGTAGCAATGGCATCACAGGTGTGATAGCGAATTTCTTTTGCTTTCTCTTTCAAATCAACTTCTGGAAAACTCATAGTATCCCTCCTGATTTAAATTACTGATAGGCTGTACATATATGCAATCTGCACAAACGAGGCCAGTTCATACATCACATATACGCACATCTCACTCTATTAAGATAGGGCGTCCCTATTCCTAATCACCTAGTAAATCAGGATTGCAGCTATACGCTGCTATCCTACCCAACTTTACACAATAATTGTATATACATACTAAAAATTCAGATGTTAGTTCTTAAATTCTACGAAATATATACGAACAACATCTGAAAATAACCGGAAATAAGTTTGGAAATCTCCGTATTATGTCCTCATTATATACCAGTTATTCTCTAAAATCAATGTTTTTAAGGAACTTCATCCATGAAATTAGTTGTTTTTTCTTTTAGCGGTGAATAATACATTTTTTTATCTATTTTCACTAAATTGCATTGTTCCCTTTTATTCATTTAATCGAGAAAAAATGTCTTTATTGTAAATTCTGAGGATATCGAAAAGATTTGTCCCACAAATACCCCTTCTTTCATGCAAAATCAATAGCCCAACTAGGTTTATTCATAATTTAGACACAATTACTTTCTGCCATTTTTTTGTTAGTCGTGTTACAGTTCAGGTGGATTTCCTTCTTAATCGGCAAAATATGTACCGCATATTGTTCCCATCTTTCCGTATTTGGCGACTGTTTCATTGTGTTTTGATGCTTGCAATGCTATAATTGCATCATGAATAAATTAAAAAGGAGGAAGTTATGTTTTTCTATAAATATGTACTGGCGATTGATATCGGCGGTTCAAAAATGCTCGCCTCCATTGTTGACAGCGACGGTAATCCCGCCATTGTTTTCCGCAAAGAATTCTCTTCGGCGGTCAGTGTCTCCTCGTTAACGGAAGATATTCTCACTACAGCTAAAAAAGCGATGGATGCTACCAAGCGAAAGGCGGAAGCCATCGGTGTTACCATCCCAGGTGTAGCTGACACGATCCGGGGACTTTGGCATTATGCGCCCTTCTCCGGAGTTAGCAACTTTCCTATTGGCCATATTTTAGAGGAGGCTTTTCATCTGCCAGTGTTTATTGACAACGATGTCAATGCTTGCGCATTGGGCGAACGGATGTACGGTTGTTGTAGAGATACAGACGACTTCGCCTGGATTACCATTAGCAATGGGGTTGGAGGAGCTATTTTTTCCAGCGGCCAGTTAATTCGTGGTTTTTCCAACGGTGCCGGTGAGATTGGCCATATTGTAGTAGAACCAGACGGAAATTTATGCCCCTGTTCACATCGCGGTTGCCTGGAAGCACACGCTTCTGGAAGAGCAATTGCCGCTGCTTACGAGAAGATGACAGGTATGCAGAGTACAGCTAAAAAAATTGCCCAGCTTGCCCGCGTTGGGGATGAGGCTGCGCGTCAGGTTTATAACCAAACCGGTTTTTATCTTGGTAAAGCCGCTTCTTATATTGCTAACATTGTGAATCCAGAAAAAATTGTTTTTGGTGGTGGTGTATCCATGGATTTTGACCTTTTAGAGGGCAGTATCCGAGATGCTTTGGACCAAATGGCATTTACTACAACCAATCAAGGTTTAAAATTATGTAAAACTGCTCTAGATTATAATGCTGCACTGATTGGTGCCGCAACTGTAGCACAGACGAAAGGTGGTAAATATATTGCGTAGTACACAGGATTATATCAATACCCTTAAAGACGAGCTCGATCGTCTCCAAACTGATGAAATTGATTCTGTTATCCGGCTGCTCAAAAAAACAAAAGGAAGCGGTACTCAGATCTTTCTTGCTGGCAATGGTGGAAGTGCTGCTACCGTTAATCATTTCATGTGTGATTTTTCTAAAAATGCTGTTCCAGGAGATATTGGGCGTTTTCGAGTTATATCTCTTGCCAATTCTGTTAGCTCCATTACCGCTCTTGGCAATGATTTCACCTATAGTGACGTTTTTGTCGAGCAACTAAAAAATCTTATGAATGACGGAGATATCCTTATTGCGGTGTCCGCTAGCGGTAACTCTCCCAATATTATCAAAGCCTGTGAGTATGTCAAGTCTAGAAAGGGCGTTGTGGTTGGCTTGACTGGATTTGATGGAGGACGGCTCCATCGCCTGGCTGATCTTCCCGTTCACTGTGACTGTGACTGCATTGAGCAGGTGGAGGATATGCACCTTATGGTGCTACACATTCTTGTATGCGCCTTTAAATTTGGATTTTAGGCAAGTTATTTCATAAAACAAAAATAGGGATGGATTTAATCCATCCCTATTTTTTCAAGGAAACCAAAAATAAAGAGACGCACAATTGCTTGTGCGTCCCTTTCATGTGGGGTATGTATTAGATTAGAACTTCTGTCTGCTCTTTCTGATGATGTCGAGATAAACAGCTGCCAGGATGATAACACCTTTAACAATAAACTGCCAGAAGGAGTTAACGTTCAGCAGGTTAAGGCCGTTGGACATAAACTGGATAACCAGGATACCAACCATTACGCCGCCGAGTTTACCAACGCCGCCCAGGAAGGAGACGCCGCCCAGAACGGAAGCCGCGATGGCGTCCATCTCAGCGCCTTGTCCTGCAACAGGCTGGCCAGAGTACATACGAGCCGCCAGAACGATACCAGCGATGGAGGAGAAGATACCGGACAGGGTGTAAACGATGATCTTAACCTTCTTAATGCTGATACCAGAGAATCTTGCAGCCTCTTCGTTACCACCAACGGCATACAGGTGACGGCCAAATTTAGACTGGCCCAAAACAATAACCATGATGATGAAGAGAACCAGGGAGATAACAACAGGGATGGGAATAAACCCAAGGTAACCAGTACCAATGACGTTGAACTCGTCAACCAGGCAGCGGATGGGCTGGCCGTTTGCATAAACGTAAGCGACACCACGTCCGATGAACTGGGTGGCCAGGGTTACAACGAAGGGAGGCATGCCAGTGTAAGCGATAATGAAGCCGTTGACAACGCCGAACAAGGCACCGATCAAGAAGCCGAGGAGCATGGCCAGCCAGATGTTCATGCCATTGTTGGAAATGAAGCCGGCGGTCAGGGTACCGGATACGGCAACAACGGAACCAACGGACAGGTCAATGCCGTTGATGATAATCGCCATGGTCAAACCGAGAGCCAGGTTCCAGGTTGTTGTTGCCTGACGGAGAACGTTAGAAAAGTTATCCCAAGTAAGGAACACCGGGGAAAGGATGGTCATAACAACGACCAGAATCAGGAAAGCGAGCAGGACTGCGACATTTTCTTTAAAATAGGTGACAACGCCGCGTCCAAATCTTACAAAAATGTTATCATTTTTTACTGCTTGAGCCGCCATTTTATCTTCCTCCTGCTGCATGATACATTATTTTCTCTTGCGTGAAGTCTTTTCTGTCGACTTCGCCGGTAATTTCGCCTTCATACATGACATAAATCCGGTCAGCCATACCGATAAGCTCAGGCATTTCGGAGGAAATCATGATGATGGATACACCCTGCTCCGCAAGGCTATTCATAATCTGGTAAATTTCAGCTTTTGCACCGACGTCAATACCTCTAGTCGGCTCGTCAAGGATTAAAATCTTAGGATGTGCGGCCAGCCATTTACCGATCAGAACCTTCTGCTGATTACCACCGGACAGGTTACCAATTAGCTGACGGGTAGAGGGGGTCTTAATCGCCATTGCTTCAACGTAGGTGTTGATAATCTCATTCTCTTTTTTCCGGTTGACATTGATGCCTTTAATGAAGTCTTCCAGAACAGAGATGGTCATATTAAAGCCAACCTCATTTTTCAGGACCAAGCCTTCTCTCTTCCGGTTCTCAGGAACAAGAACAAGGCCCGCCTTTTTCGCATCCTGAACGCCGTGGAACTCAACCTTTTTGCCATCAATGAAGACTTCACCGCCGTCGCGTTTATCAAGGCCGATGATGTCTTTCATCAGTTCAGAACGACCGGCACCAACCAATCCCGCAAAACCAAGGATTTCTCCTTTGCGCAGCTGGAAACTGGCTTCTTTTACCAATCCACCCTTGACGTTCTTTACTTCCAAAATCACATCGCCCAACTCGTGGAAGGTTCTGTGATAGTAATCGCCCAGCGTACGGCCAACCATCAATGCGATGAGCTCATCCTGGTTTGTTTCAGCGATGACCTTGGTAGCGACATATTGACCATCACGCATGACAGTTACGCGGTCACAAATTCGGAACAGCTCCTCAAGCTTATGAGAGATATAAATAATTCCGATACCCTGCGACTTTAACTGCTCAATGATCTCAAACAGACGCTCAACCTCTTTATCCGTCAGGGAAGAAGTCGGTTCGTCCATGACCACGATCTTTGCGTCGATAGCAATTGCCTTCGCAATCTCAACCATCTGCTGCTGGGCAATACTCAGTGCGATGACCTTACGATTTGCCTTCATATTCATATGGAAGCTATCGATTAATACCTGGGATTCCCTAATCATCCGCTGATGATCCACAGTGCCCAACTTTGTACGAGGCTCCTTGCCGAGGAAAATATTCTCAGCAATTGTCATATAAGGCACCGTCATAATTTCCTGGTGGATAATACTCACGCCAGCCGCGTCAGCGTCCGGAACCGAGTTAATCTTAACCTCTTTGCCATCAATAATGATTTGACCTTGGTCGGGATGATAAATACCGCCGAGAACCTTAATCAGGGTAGATTTACCTGCACCATTCTCACCGAGCAATGCATGTACTTCGCCTGCTTTTAGTTCGAAGTCAACACTATTCAAGGCATAGACTCCAGGAAATTGCTTATGAATGTTCTTCATTTCTAATACAGTTTTTCCCACAGATTCTCACCTTCTTCTGCTAAGATAAGCACTGAAAATATTCTGAAGCAGCTTCAAGCATACATTCAGTACCTCTCGAAAAACAGCAAGAGGAGACAGCCTCTTCCTGCCTTTCCAGTACTCTGTCAATGACAGAAACTTTCCATCAGCCTCTCGGTAAAATAAACAAAAGGCTATGAAAAAACCACTTATTTATAGATCGTTTGACCTAACACTAGTTTCATGAACATAGGCAAAAGACATCTTTTTTAAGGCTTTTCCCATGTCTGTTAGATTGCTAGAGCCCTTAGCAATCATTCGAAAACTAGTAAAGTTTAACAAATCTATAAATTTAATGTGATGTTATTATTATAGCTGTCGAACCTCAGCTTTTCAATATACCATCCGTCGAAATTCATCATAATTTTTTATGGGTTATTCACAAACACTTCATTATTTATTTTTTTATTTTCATTATTTTCTCCGCCTGTATACCACTTTACGCTTTGATTGCCAAATCCAGGGTTTCCCACGAACTTCTCCTGATTTCTCTGAAGATACCCCATATATATGAGTGCTTGTACCCAAATATTACTAAGGACGCCACCAAAAAGGATTTTTATTTTTTTGTTTCACTTTTATTTTTTAAACGTATTCCTTCTTAAGTTGTATATACCTCATAAAAAGCAAAAGATACAACTTTTTTGTTAGGAAGTGATCTACAGCTGGTTCCTATATTCCGCCAGAATATAATATTGCTCCCGCATCCATATAAAAAACACCCCTACCACAAGGTAGGGGTGTTTTCATTACCAATTATTTTTGGTGCTGAGCAATCTTGTATGATTACTGCCAGCTATCAACACCGTACTCGTCAACGTTGTCAGGAGTGATAGCAAAGGTCTCAACATACTGTTTGTGCTCGCCTACATCCTCGCCAGCCAGGATCTTATAACCCAGCTCAACGGAACCTTCAGCTAAGCCCTTCGGGGACTGAGCGCCGGAACCATGCATGGTGCCTTCCTTCATGGCCTGTTTGCCTTCGGGAGCGCCGTCAACGCCATAAACATAGACTTCGCCAGCTTTACCCTGAGCTTCCAGAGCAGCTACAACACCCATTGCGGACGGGTCATTGATTGCGAAGAAAGCGTCTACATCGGGGTTAGCCTGGAGGATGTTCTCAGCGGGAGCCAGAGCGGACTGGGTCTCACCTCTACCATCCTGGGTAGCAACGATAACATAACCAGCATCTTCGCCGCCGGCCTCTTCAATTGCATTGCGGAAGCCCTGCTCACGGTCTCTGGTAGCCTGTCCGGTGGGGCTGTTGAGGATAGCGATCTGAGCGCCATCGGGGAAGTCCTCAACCAGTCTCTTGCCCATAACATAACCAGCGTTTACGTTATCGGAAACCAGGATAACGTCAACCAGATCTTCGTCAGTTACATCGGTGTCGAAGTTAACGACATGAACGCCAGCCTCTTTGCAAGCATCCAGTGCCGGACGGATACCTTCGGAATCGAAGGGGCAAAGGAGAACGACGTCACAACCCTGGGTGCAGAGGTCTTCAACGCCAGCAACCTGTCTTGCGTTATCCTGCTGCGGGTCGATGGTGACCAGCTCGTCGCCTTCATGCAGGCTGTCTTTCATAACGCCTTCAATGTAAACGAAGAAGGGGTTATTCATGGTCGGGGGTGCATAACCAAATTTGTAGGGGCCTTCGCTTGCCGCGTCATCGCCGGAAGTAGCATCATCACCAGAAGCAGCAGAACTGCTCTGATCGTCAGCAGTAGAGCTGCTGCCGTTGCTGGATGCGCAACCTGCAAATACGGCAACTACCATAAGTACTGCCAATACAAGTGCCAATAACTTTTTCATAATTTTCCTCCTTCAGTGCCAGAATGTCCTGGACTTTTTCTTCCTCATATCTGAGGTTGTCTATTATTATAATATCAAAGTTGTACTTTTTCTACGTGCAACTTACACAAAAAACGCCTATTAAATAGTTAACTTATCTGAATTTCTTTCTTTTTTTCGTTAATCCGCTTTTTTTCTATCCTTTTCTTTATTTTTATTTAATGAAAAGGTCCAATATTTTATGTTTCCGGCTTTGGCACCAATATGACATGACATTTTCTTTCGATAAAAAAGCAATTTGACAC
>CAJFSX010000069.1 GCA_904419775.1 Candidatus Pararuminococcus gallinarum
TGGAAGCTTATAAAAAGAGCGGCGCCGACTTTATCGTTGCCATCGGCGGCGGTTCTTCTATGGATACCGCTAAGGCCATCGGTATCATCATCAATAACCCGGAGTTTGCCGACGTAAAGAGCCTGGCCGGCGTCTCCCCCACCAAGAATAAATCCGTCCCCATCATTGCCATCCCCACCACCGCTGGCACTGCGGCAGAGGTGACCATGAACTACGTTATCACCGATGAGGAGCGTCAGGTAAAATTCCCCTGTGTCGATCCTCATGATATTCCAATCGTGGCCATTGTGGACGCTGAGATGATGTCCTCCATGCCTAAGTCTTTGACTGCCAACACCGGTATGGACGCTTTGACCCATGCCATTGAAGGTTATACTGCCAACGGCGCTTGGGAGCTGACCGACACCCTCAACCTGAAAGCCATTGAGCTGATTGCTAAAAGCCTGCGCAAAGCTGTTGAAAATGATCCTGACGGCCGCTTTGACATGTCCATCGGCCAGTATATGACTGGTATGGCTTTCTCCAACTGCGGACTGGGTATCGTTCACTCCATGGCCCATCAGCTGGGCGGTGTTTATGACACCCCTCATGGTATTGCCAACGCGGTACTTCTGCCCTATGTCATGAAGTACAATGCTCCTTATACCGGAGAAAAGTTCCGTGAAATCGCCCGTGTCATGGGTGTCCAGGGCGTTGATGAGATGAGCCAGGATGAATACCGCCAAGCTGCCATCGACGCGGTCGTCCAGCTCTCCAAAGACGTGGGCATTCCCCAGACCCTTCATGAAATCGGTGTGAAGGAAGAGGATATTCCCCGCCTGTCAGAGGCCGCTTTGGCTGACGGCTGCACTCCTGGCAATCCACGTCCCACCTCTGTGGAAGAAATTGCTGAAATCTATAGAACCGCACTTTAAGTATAGTCGTCTCAAAAGAGCTTTTGGCCGAAAGGCCAAAAGCTCTTTTTTGTTGCTTGCTCAAGACAAATCATCATGCTACAATAAAAGGCTGAAAGGAATGATGTCATTATGATTTCCTATTTTACCGCGAAAGACGCGGACGCTTTCCCACCTTCCCCACAACAAAACGGTGACATCCTTTATCGGCTCACATTAAAAGAATTAACGGTTTACGGTAGCCATCTTGGTGTTCCTGATCGTATTATTCAGGAATACGCTAAAAGCGGTCCTTCTAAGTTAGAGAGCCATAATGGTTTTGACTACTTTTGCCTAAACGTCCCTGATTTTTCTGATCTAACCGCACCCATGAATCGCACGATTATCTATTTTGCTCCTCATTTTTTGGTCTTTGCAAGCGATGATAATCCTCTCTTAGATAATATTTTAGATGAAGCTCCAGCAGAAACTGCATCTGTGCAAAAGTTATTGCTTACTTTTTTTGACCGGCTGACAAGAGAAGATTTTTCTCAATTGGAAGATTTAGAGCAGGAAATCTCTGATTTAGAAGAGGCGCTTATTACTTCAAAGAAACAAAGTTGTATCAAGGAAATTGTTTTGTTGCGTAAAAAGCTTATGAAACTTCGTCGTTATTACGAACAGCTTGCCAGCCTCTTTGACGTTATGGAGGAAAATCTCAATGGACTGCTTGACAAACGTGACCTGCGTTTTGTCCATATTCTTTCGGGACGGGTTGACCGCTTAGATGCCAATGTATGCAATTTGCGGGACTATGTCACCCAAGTTAGAGAAGCTTATCAAGCCCAAGTAGATATTAATCTCAATAGCCTCATGAAGCTCTTCACCGTGATTACCGCTATTTTTTCTCCGCTCAGTTTAGTTGCCGGATGGTACGGCATGAATTTTGACATGCCGGAATATCACTGGATGTTAGGTTATCCCATTGTCATCGGCGTGAGTGGAATCATTATCATTTCTTGTATCATTCTATTCAAAAAAAATAAGTGGTTATAATCAAAATAACCAACAAGAATGGGAGGAATTTCTTTGGCAGGCAATAAAACCAATGTCATGCGAATATTAGATAAGGCCCATATTCCGCATCAGGAATACACCTATGACCACAGCGACGGAAAGATTGACGGTGTTGCCGTGGCTGAAAAAATGGGCCAGCCCTTAGAGCAGGTCTACAAAACTTTGGTCACCAAGGGATCCGGGCGCAATTATTATGTTTTTGTGATTCCTGTTGCAAAGGAACTCAATCTGAAAGCCGCAGCCAGGGCAGTTGGTGAAAAATCGGTGGAGATGATCCATGTCAAGGATCTCCTACAGGTCACCGGCTATATTCGGGGGGGCTGCTCCCCCATTGGGATGAAAAGGGCCTATCCCACCGTGATCGACGCCTCCTGCCAAAATCTTTCCACCATCATCGTCAGCGGGGGGAAAATCGGCTATCAAATTGAGCTTGGGGTGGAGGACCTTCTCTCCCTGACCCAGGCACAGACAGCTGATATTACGGTGTCAGCCTTAGATTGATCTGGGGTTGTTATTATTGAGCGGATAATAGTCAGATAAAAATTTTCGCGATTCGACTGAACAGGACGGCAGATACCGTCCTGTTTCTTTTTGCTTTTTCAAGCGATTTCCGGCTTTTTATCTTTGCTTTACCCCTGAATTTTCTCCTTCTTCCGGGACACGCACAAAATTCTTCGTCCGCACATATGTTACTTTATGGCCCTTGTTGCATTTGTTTTCCCCATACAAGGAAATCCGTTCTTTTTCACCATCAAGCAATAGAAATGGGGTAGTTTTATGTATTCTTTCCTGATTTGTTTCGCTTTGTGCAACCTTCTTTATTTTGCCTTACATATCACCGGCAATGGTACCTTTCCCAAGCCTCTTTCCGCCAAGGAGGAACAGCAATGCCTTGAGCGAATCAAACAGGGAGATACCGAGGCACGCAATCAGCTCATTGAACACAATCTGCGGCTGGTTGCCCACATTATCAAAAAGTACTACGCCAACTACAAGGATCAGGATGACCTGATTTCTATCGGCACCATTGGACTCATTAAGGCAGTCTCTACCTTTGACTATACCAAGGGAACCCGCTTTGCCACCTATGCGGCACGTTGTATAGAAAAAGCTATCCTCCCAATTCCACGTATTTTGTCCTTTGTATACTAAAATTGTGTACAAACCGTTAAAAAAAAGACAAACTATCTTGATTTTTGTATTTTCGTGGTATAATAAAAACACAAGATATTCACATGTTCGTCAAATTCATCCCATACAACCAAAAATAGGAGAAATCAAAAATGCTGGAACTGAAAAATATTTCCATGGATATTCCTGGGGAAAAAGAAATCCTCAAGAATGTGAATTTAACCGTTAAAGACGGTCAGTTCATCGTTATCACCGGTCCCAACGGCGGTGGAAAATCCACCCTTGCCAAGGTGATTGCCGGCATCTATCAGCCCTCCTCCGGCAGTATCCTTTTTGATGGAAAAGATATCACCCAAATGGATATTACCGAGCGGGCAAAGGCCGGTATTAGTTTCGCTTTCCAGCAGCCGGTCCGCTTTAAAGGGATTACGGTGCGGGATATTATTGAGCTGGCCGCTGGCGGAAAACTCAGCGAAGAGCAGCTGTGCAACTACCTACGGGATGTAGGGCTGTGCGCCAAGGATTATATTGACCGTGAGATCAACGACAGCCTCTCCGGCGGCGAAATCAAGCGGATCGAAATTGCCATGGTGATGGCCCGCAAAACCCGTCTTACCATCTTCGATGAACCAGAAGCCGGCATCGATTTGTGGAGCTTTAACAACCTCATCGACGTCTTTAAAAAGCTCCGTCGAGAAATTCAAGGCTCCATCATCATTATTTCCCATCAGGAGCGGATTCTCAACATCGCTGATGAAATCGTCGTCCTGGCTGACGGCGAAATCACCGCCCACGGACCGCGGGATGAGATTCTTCCCACCCTGCTTTCCGGGGACAGCAGATGCCAATTCTGCCCCAAACAGGAGGAGGCGCAAACTGTATGAATACGATTACCAAAGAACTCCTTGGGCTGGTTTCCGATCTGTTTGATAAGCCCAACGGCGCTTACAATATCCGGGAAGACAGCGGCTGTGCCGGCCGCCAATCCACCGAAAACATTGAGATCAAATCCAAACTGGGCAAGCCGGGGATTGATATCCTCATCAAGCCCGGAACTCACGATGAAAATGTCTATATCCCCGCCTGCATCACCCACAGCAATGTGGATGATCTGGTCTACAACGATTTCTATGTAGGGGAAAACGCTGATGTCACCATTGTGGCGGGATGCGGCGTCCATACCGAAGGGGAAGAAGCTTCCCAGCATAACGGCATTCACCGCTTTTTCCTTCAAAAAGGGGCCCATGTGCGCTATCTGGAAAAACATATCGGCATTGGCGAGGGCACTGGCAAACGGATCATCAATCCCCAGACCTATGCTGAACTGGCCGAAGGTGCCGTCATGGAGATGGACACTGTCCAGATCAAGGGGGTGGATTCCACCCGCCGTGTCACCCGGGCAAAACTTGACGCTGACAGCCGTCTGGTCATTAAGGAAAAGATCATGACTCATGGCGACCAGACCGCCGAGACCGATTTTGAGGTGGAGCTCAACGGAGACGGTTCCGGCGTGGACCTGATCTCCCGGTCGGTAGCTAGGGGTAAATCTCATCAGGTCTTCCGTTCCCGGATCTACGGCAACTGTGCTTGTACCGGTCATTCTGAGTGCGACGCCATCATCATGGACAACGGCGTGGTCAGCGCCATCCCAGAGCTGACCGCCAACCATGTGGACGCTGCTCTCATTCATGAAGCTGCTATCGGCAAGATCGCAGGAGAGCAGATCACCAAGCTCATGACCCTTGGCCTGACAGAACAGGAAGCCGAAGCTAAAATCATTGAAGGATTCCTAAAATAAAACATAACTTTAAGCGAGAAAGCCCTGTAAAAGCAGGGCTTTTCTTTTTAGGCTGAAATGAGTATTATTCTGACGGTGGCTTTTTTTCTAGCAGGTCGATCATCTCCTGGAGCAAATCCATTTTCTCTGTTCGGGTCAGCTCCGCTTTTTCTATCCTTTTCAGGATGATTTTTCCGTGCCAGCGGGCCAATGACTTCCTTAGATTTTCTTCCCCCTTTTCCTGCCCCAGAATTTCTACTTTTACTTTCACAATGATCCCCTCCTCTCCCTTTTGATTCTATGCGCTTGTTTTCCTGCGCATGCCGTCCAAGCCGTGATGCATAACATAAGGGGAAAGGGGGCGATTGGATGGACCAGCCGGCAGTGGCCATCTATTCAAGAAAATCCAAATTCACCGGACAGGGGGACAGTGTGGAAAATCAGGTGGAAATGTGCCGTCAATACTGCCGTCTTCACTTGGAGGTAGACCCACAGGATCTCTTGATCTACGAGGACGAGGGCTTTTCCGGTAGAAATACCAGGCGGCCTCAATTCCTCGCTATGATGGAGGACGCGAGAAGGCACAAATTTACCACCATTGTTTGCTACCGGCTGGATCGGGTCAGCCGCAACATCGGGGATTTTGCTCGTCTAATTGAGGAGCTGGGCCGCCTCTCCATTTCTTTTGTTTCCATCAAGGAACAGTTTGACACCTCTTCCCCTCTGGGCCGCGCCATGATGTATATTGCATCTGTCTTCTCCCAGCTGGAGCGGGAGACCATTGCCGAACGCATCCGGGATAATATGCTGGAGCTAGCCAAATCCGGGCGCTGGCTAGGAGGCGTCCCCCCTACCGGATTTTCCTCACAAATGGTGGAACACCAAGGCAAAGATGGCAAAATCCGTAAATCCTACCGTCTGGTGCCGATAGACAGCCAACTGGATATTGTGAGAGCCGTCTATAGGGGATATCTTTCCTGCAAGAGCTTGACCCAGTTGGAAAATAAAATGCGCATTGACAAGATACAGAGCAAAAATGGAAAGCCACTGCGCCGGTTTGCCCTGCGCCAGATATTGACCAATCCTGTCTATGCTGCCGCTGATGAAGATACCTTCCGCTACTTTTCCAGTTTAGGCGCTCAGATATGGGGAGAATCCGCCTTCTATGATGGTGAAAATGGCCTGATGGTATACTATAAAACCCTGCAAGTCAAAGGCCGTCCCCATCAAATTCGTCCGCCCCAGGACTGGATTGTAGCGCCCGGACAGCACCCCGCCCTCATTGCAGGCAAAGATTGGGTCAAGGTCCAGCGTTTGCTCGCCCATGCTCCCCGTGGCAATGCTTCTTCCCCTTCTCCTCCGCCTCTTCTGTCCGGAATTCTTATCTGCGGTCACTGCGGCACCCTTCTCCGCGCCAAAAAAACCGGCCGGTATACTGCGGAAGGCCAGTCTGTCTTCTACTACCTTTGCCGCCGGAAAGAACGGGAAGGTATCTCTGGGTGCCCGTGTAAAAACGGCACTGGGCTTCTCCTGGACGCCGCTGTATGGAAGGCGGTCATTACAACGAAAGAGGATATCCCCACACTCTTACAGTGTTTGCGGCAGTACCAGCGCACAATTTCCTCTCAAACAGCTGTCTCGCCCAGTGCCCGCGATTTGCAGCCTTGTTCTTCCCCTGCCGCTCTGCTCTCTCTGGAAGGTTGTCTTGCTTCACTGTCTATCGAAGAAAAAAAAGAGCTGATTGCGGATCTGTTTGACCAGCTTCTTTGGGATGGCCAATGCCTTCAGCTATTTCCCTCCCTGTTCCCTCAAAGAGAGGATAGCAAATGAAATCCTGATGCACTTTCGCAACCTAAAGAAATCCGCTCAGGATGTCTACATCAGCGATCCCATTGATACCGACAAGGACGGCAACAGCCTGACCCTCATGGATATTGTCTCCGATGACGCCAGTGTATTCGACAGCATTGATTTAAAGCTCAAATCCGAAAAGCTTTATAGGTATATCGGCGAATCCCTGGATGAGAGAGAAAAGCAGATCATCGTTATGAGATATGGCCTATGCAATAGAATCCCTCTGACCCAGCGGGAGGTTGCAAAAAAGCTGGGGATCTCCCGCTCCTATGTCAGCCGGATCGAAAAAAAAGCCGTTTCCATCCTCAAAAAGCGCTTCGGAAAAGAAATTCTTGACAGTTTGGAATAATTTCCTGTTTCCCGCCGGCAGTGTTCACCCACCGCCGGTATTTTTTTTGAAAAAGGCCTTGACAAATCCCTAAAATGTTGTATTATTGTATTAGATGCTTAATACAATAATACATAAGGAGAAAGGAGGTCATTCTTTTGACGGAAACCTTTAATCCAAATATACCGATCTATTTGCAGCTGATTGAAAGTATCAAGCGGCGAATTGTCTCCGGCGAGCTTTTGCCGGGACAGCGACTGCCGTCCGTTCGGGATCTGGCGCAAACCTATGCGGTGAATCCCAACACGGCCCAACGGGCCCTTTCGGAGCTGGAACGGGATGGCTTGGTCTACAGCGAACGCACAGCGGGCAGATTCATTACCAATGACGGGGAGTTGATTGAAATGACCAGAACAGAGCTTGCCGGAGCGCAGATTGAAAGCTTTATTCAGCAGATGCGGAACTTAGGTTTTACCAAACAGCAGCTGCTGGAAAAACTAGAAGAAAGATTAGAAAAGGAGGACGAGGAGAATGAATGACAAGAATATGCCAGCGGCAACCATCAAAAATCTATCCAAAAATTACGGTTCCTTTGCCGCCCTCAAAGATGTAAATCTGACCCTGCCCAAAGGACAAATCATCGGCCTTCTGGGACCTAACGGCAGCGGCAAAACCACACTCATCAAAATATTGACCGGGCTCATCACCAATTATCGGGGCGATGTTCAGATTGACGGTCAGGCCATTGGCGCTTCCACCAAAGCACTGGTCTCCTATCTGCCTGATCGGAACTATTTTGCCGATTGGATGCGGGCCAAAGACGCCATCTATCTTTTCAGCGATATGTATCGGGATTTTAACGCCTCGAAATCCTTCCAGATGCTAGAGCGTCTGGGGCTGAATTCTGAGCAGAAGATTAAATCCATGTCCAAGGGTATGATCGACAAGTTCCAGCTTTGCCTGGTGATGTCCAGGGATGCCCATTTATACATTCTCGACGAGCCTCTGGGCGGCGTCGACCCTGCCGCTAGGGATTTCATCCTGGATACGGTGCTGAAAAACTACAGTGAAGATAGCTCCGTCATCATCTCTACCCATCTGATCAGCGATGTGGAGCGTATTTTTGACACCGTCATCTTCCTGAAACAGGGTCAGGTCATGCTTTGCGATGAAATCGATGCCCTGCGGGAGAAAACCCATAAATCAGTGGATCAGCTCTTTAGGGAGGTATTCAAATGCTAGGTAGATTGATGAAATATGAGTTTAAATCCACCTACCGTGAGTTTTTAGGGATTTACTGCGCCCTCATAATCAGCACCCTTCTCACCTGGATGGTCGACCTGCCCCAGTTAGAAGTAGTAGGATATATTGCTTCCATCTGCGTCTTTGCCGTTATCGTCGCCGCCATTGTCATCATGCTCATGAGCATACTTGGCGCCTTTAACAAACGGGTTTATGGCCGGGAGGGCTATCTCAATATGACCCTTCCCGCTACCGTCCATCAGCAGGTACTGGCCCGGCTCTTCGTCTCGGTCATCTGGTGCCTGATCACCATCATTGTCATGATCCTTTCCTTCCTTCTGCTGCTGCAAATCCATGGCGGCATCTTCACCCAGGAGATTCTTCTGCCCCAAGTCACGGATCTTCTCAAAGCATTGTGGGAAAATAATGTTATTTTGACCATCATCCTTCTCATCGGATGCGGTCTGGCTTCCATCTTTGGTATGGTCTTGTCCCTCTACAGTGCGTCAGCAGTGGCCCATCTCCCCTTCTGCCGCAGGTGGAAGGTCTTGGCGGGTATCGGTACCTTGTTTGTTTTCGCCATTGTTGAAAGTCGGATTCTCTGGCTCATCGCCTATGCCAGCACCGGCTGGGTTGAGGACATCGGCCAACGATTTTCTAACGGCGTTCCTACGGAAATGGTTCCGGAATATGTGGGCTACATCAATCTGGCCATTGGTGTTTTCTTGCTCTTGGCTGTTGTGTTTGCAGTGGCTAAATACTTTCTCACCACTTACCTTCTTTCTCGTCACATGGAACTGGAATAAGCCCCATGTAAAAAATCCCCACGGCAGTTTGAATGCCGTGGGGATTTTTCTTTTCTCTCTATTTTTCTATAAAAACAAGAAAATTCAGTCAAGGAGACGAAAAGCAAACTATACTACATTCTTTTCCCTATCTATGTCGCTTCTTATATCTATGAAAGAAAGGCGCGGCAAAAAGCCGCGCCTTTTCTCTTAACCTAATCTATTTGACAATCTCGCCATAGACCTCACCAGAGCAACCTGCAGCGTTGGATTCGTCGGTGTCAATGTGCATAGCGGTAGCAAATTTCGGGCTGACCCGAACCACTACATCACCAAAAGTCAGGCTTCTTTCCGGTGTATCCACCTTTACGCTGACGATCTCCTTGTCTTTTACGCCCAATTTTTCCGCATCTTCCGGTGTGGTATGGATATGGCGTTTTGCAACGATCACACCTTGCTTTACCTCAACCTCACCACAAGGCCCAATCAGCTTACAGGGAGCAGAACCCTCAACGTCGCCGGACTCTCGAATCGGCGCAACCAAACCCAGGGAACGTGCATCAGTGAGAGAAATCTCAATCTGTGTTGCCGTACGAACCGGACCCAGAATAGACACATTGGGCATAGATTTTTTCGGTCCAACCAATGTCAGGCGCTCGTTGGTGGCAAACTGTCCGGGCTGGGAGAGATATTTTTTCACTGACAGCTCGGCGCCAGGGCCAAACAGTGTCTCCAGATCCTGCTGTGTCACATGGATGTGGCGGGCAGAAGTTTCAACCAAAATTTTCATTGTACATTCCTCCATTACACAAGCCGCTATTTTTCTCTATCCCCTTGGCCGGAACATCATGCTCCGGCAGCATAGGTACGCAGCATTTACCTGCCGCTCTCTGCCGGCTTCATGCCTTCATACGGCTTGTCTTCCGTATTTATTGTACTTTTTTTGACATCACAATGCAACAATTGACAATATTTTAACAACCCATTTTTCTCCTGTTTTGGTTATGGTATACTAATACAAAAAGCCAAAGGAGAAAGTACGATGATAAACGACCTGCAACTGCTGCGGGAGCACTGTCTCCAGTGCAAACAATGCGGGCTTTCTGAGACCCGCACCCATGTTGTTTTCGGCGTGGGGGTTCCCAAGGCCGAAGTTATGTTGATTGGCGAGGGTCCTGGCGAACAGGAGGATCTTACCGGCGAGCCCTTTGTGGGCCGGGGCGGGCAGCTGCTTGACAAGATGCTTTTCGCCGTAGACCTTTCCCGAAAGCAGAATATTTATATTGCCAATATCGTCAAATGCCGTCCTCCACAAAATCGGGATCCACTTCCTGAAGAACAAGAGGCCTGTATTGGCTATCTGAGAAACCAGGTTCAGCTACTGCGTCCTAAGATTATCGTATGCTTAGGGCGTATTGCCGCCCAAAAGCTGATTAAGCCTGACTTTAAAGTGACCAAGGAGCACGGCGTCTGGTTCGAAAAAAGCGGCGTTCAAATGATGGGAACTTACCACCCGGCGGCACTGCTGCGAAACCCTTCCAGCAAACCC
>CAJFSX010000070.1 GCA_904419775.1 Candidatus Pararuminococcus gallinarum
AAAAGCAATTGATAATCTTTGGGAAAAATAGTATGATAGAAAAGAAATGCGAGCTTTGCCCGTAAATCCAGTTGGAGGAGATAGAAAAGATGGAGCAGACCTTGAAAAGGACGAAACTCCTAGACCGAGTGTTTTTTAACGCTGTACGCGATGAAAAGTTTAAATCAAACCGTATTTCTGTCAATCTAATCACCACCCTTCATCATGAAACCGCGGCCCAGAACGCTATCGTACCGTTTATTCTGCGCAAAGGTTATGCAGGCTGTCCTGATTTTACCGAACTAAATCGACGGTTGGCCTCTCTCTATGGAGCGGCGTTGGATGCTGATGTGCGAAAAGTCGGCGACGATCAAATCATTAACCTGTCCGTCCAGAGCTTGGACGATCGCTTTACTATGGAGAATGAGCAGATTATCAAAGCGTGTTGTGAACTGCTTTGTGGTCTCTTGCTGGAGCCTAAATTGGTGGATGGCCATTTCGATCCTACAGATGTCGAGCTGGAAAAGAAATATTTGATTGCATCTATCCAGGCGGAAATTAACGAAAAACGAAGCTATGCCATTAACCGTTGTACCCAGATTATGTTTGCTGGAGAACCGGCTGGTGTGGGACGTTATGGCAGTGAGGAAATGGCTGAAAAAATAACGCCAGAAACCGCATATGCAGCCTATCAGCGCTTGATCGAAACAGCACAGGTAGAGATACTTTTCTGTGGCGCAGGAGACCCTGCTGTAGCGGAAAGCATCTTTTCTCATGCTTTTTCAAAGATCCAGCGTGGAGGAACTGCCCTGCCAGAGATGCGGGTAAAAGCAAGCGGGGGAGAGGTCAAACAAGTTACAGATCAATTGGATGTAACCCAAGCGAAGATGGTGTTAGGCTTTACTACCGGTATCAGTGGCGACCAGAAAAAAATTGCTGCCGCAAGGCTGATGGTGGCAATTTACGGAGGGACTCCGTTTTCACGTTTGTTTCTCAACGTCAGGGAAAAGCTAAGCCTTTGTTATTACTGCGCTGCCCGGTTTGATAGAGCCAAGGGTACTGTGATGGTTGATTGCGGAATTGAAGACCAGAATAGGCAAAAAGCATATGACGAGATCTTAAAGCAGCTAGACATTATGAAGAAAAACGAATACACCCAAGAAGAATTTAACGCTGCGAAATTAAGTCTGCGCAATTCCTTTGACCATATTGGGGATTCCTTGGCAGGAATTGAAGGATGGTATCTGGGCCAAATTATCACAGGAGAATACCGATCTCCCCAAGAGGAAGCCGATATGATTGACAAGGTAACCCGGGAGGAAGTAGTTGAAGCGGCAAGCCAGGTGCAGCTTGATACTGTTTATTACCTTACTGGAAGGGGAGCGGAAGACCATGAATAGGGAGATTATCAAAAACGAACGTCTGGGTGAGTCCTATACAAAAATTCAGCATAAAAGTGGTTTGACCCTGCTTTTGTATCCGTTGCAAGGTTATTCCAGCGCCTATGCCTTGTTTGGAACCAATTTTGGCTCCATCAATAACACCTTTAAAACTGCGCCGGATGCTCCTTTTACTACTGTACCGGCGGGCGTCGCCCACTTTTTGGAACATAAAATGTTTGAGAAAGAGGACGGGGATGCCTTTGCAAAATATGCGAAGACGGGTGCATCCGCCAATGCATTTACCTCTTTTGATAAAACTTGCTATCTTTTCTCTTGCACTCAGAATTTTAAACCTTCTCTGGAAATCCTTTTGGATCTGGTAACCCGTCCCTATTTCACCAAGGAATCAGTAGAGAAAGAGCAGGGTATTATTGGTCAGGAGATCAAAATGTACGATGATAGCCCCGATTGGCGGGTGCTATTTAATATGCTGGAAAGCTTGTATCAAAATCATCCAGTCAAGATTGACATTGCGGGAACGGTGGAATCTATTGCTGAAATTACAGCAGATACCCTTTATAGCTGTTACAATACCTTCTATAACCTGCGCAACATGGTGCTTGCTATTGCAGGTAACTTTGATATTGATACAGTACTAGAATGCTGCGATAGAATGCTTCCGACAGCCCCAGAAATCCAGATTGAAAATGCACCGGTGATAGAACCGAAGGAGATCCTTTCCAAACGGCATGTACAAAAACTGGACGTGGCAACGCCTTTGTTTAGTATCGGATTCAAGGAAACTCCAGATGACAAAGCGGGCTTTATGAAAGGCGATCTACTTAACGAAGTGATCTTGGATGTGGTTGCGGGAGAAAGCTCACAAACATACAGAGAGCTTTATGATGCGGGTCTGATTAACCAGACATTTGGAACAGAAGTTTTTTCTGGAGAAGGGTATCTCTGCTCCATCTTTTCCGGCGAATCGGAAAATCCCGATGAAGTATATAGAAGGCTTTGCGAAAGTATTGCGGAGATGAAGGAAACAGGACTCCCCAAGGAGGAGTTTGAGCGCAGTAAGCGCTGTGTTTATGGCCGCTATGTCCGGGCTTTTGAAAGTGTAGAAATCCTCAGTTCTGCAATGGTTACGGCCCATTTTGGTGGTTGTGGCATCTATGATATTGTAGAAATGGTTGCCAATATGACTTATGAAGAAGCAAATGAGCGCTTTATGAACATGCTGTGTGAATCATATGGCACAGTTTCTATTGTGAATACGACTGGAAATTAGCGTATTGATCGTGAAAGAGGATTCATTTTCAGTTTTATAAGAGACGCGCGGGAAGATTCCCGCGCAGGGAAAGGAGCTGTACATATGCAGCAGATCGTGGATTTTCCAGGGCTTGGACTGCATTTTTCTTTTAATAACGTAGCTTTTCAGATCGGGAATTTTTCTATTTACTGGTACGGTATCATTATTGCCGCCGGATTTTTATTGGCTGTTTTATACGCTTCCTATCGATGCAAAAAGTTTGGCCTGGATTTGGACAGGCTTATTGACGTTGTTATTATCGGCCTCATTGGTGGCGTAATATGCGCAAGACTTTATTACGTCGTATTTTCCTGGGATATTTATAAAGATGACCTACTTAGCATTTTTAAGACTTGGGAAGGCGGTATGGGTATCTATGGTGGCCTTATTGGTGCAGTGATTTTCGGCGCTATCGCCTGCAAAATACGCGGAGTAAAGCTGCTGCCTACTCTTGACCTGGTGTCTCTCGGATTTCTCATCGGCCAGGGCATTGGACGTTGGGGTAACTTTGTCAATGTTGAGGCTTTTGGCTGCAATACCACCTTACCCTGGGGAATGACCAGCCCTACCATAGAAAACTACCTGACACAACATTTGGACCAACTGACCGCACAAGGGATGCAGATCGATCCTACCGGCATGGTTCATCCCTGCTTTTTATACGAATCCCTTTGGTGTATTTTAGGCTTTGTTTTGCTCCATTTTTATGTCAAGCATCGCCAGTTTGATGGAGAAATATTCCTGTTCTACAGTATGTGGTATGGAGCAGGACGCTTTGTCATCGAGGGACTGCGGACAGATAGTCTGATGTTAGGGCGCATTCGTATTTCCCAGCTGTTAGCCGCGCTTTTTGTATTGGCTGCGCTGGCTATATGGATTTATACTCGCTATCGTCTGAGAAAGTCTGGGATCGATAGCCAAGAGACGCTTTATGTCAATACTTCAGAGTCTCAATATATTTTGGCTCATGGCTATAAAGCATATAAAAAACTGGTGAAGAAGGCAGGTACTAACGACGCATCAATTGGCATCATCCTATCAGAAGAAAATAGCGCCTCTAAAGATGATAGCCAAGAGGTCGAAGCGGATAAATCCGAAGAAATAGTAGAAGAAGAGAAAGAACAAGACAAACATGAGGAGGAAGAAACTGATGGCGAATAGTGCTGTAATTATTGATGGGAAGGCGGTCTCTCAGCAGACCCGAGAGAAGATTGCAGTCGAGACAAAAGAACTGAAAGAAAAGACAGGGATTACCCCAGGATTGGCGGTAGTGATTGTAGGAGATGATCCTGCTTCCAGGGTTTATGTCAACAATAAAAAGAAAGCATGCGCAGAGGTAGGTTTCTATTCGGAAGAACACGCGCTTCCCGCTGAAACTACCCAAGAGGAACTGGTAAAGCTTGTGAAAGAACTCAACAGCCGCGAGGAGATTGATGGGATTCTGGTCCAGCTACCTTTGCCAAAGCACATCGATGAAAAGGCGGTCATTGAAGCTATTTCTCCTAAAAAGGATGTGGATGCTTTCCATGAACAGAATGTGGGAAAAATTATGATCGGCAACTACAGCTTTTTGCCATGCACTCCTGCCGGAATTGTAGAGCTGATCGATTCCATCGGTGTGGATGTGACAGGAAAGGAATGTGTGGTCATTGGACGTTCCAACATTGTTGGAAAGCCAATGGCAATGCTGATGCTTCATAAGAATGCTACCGTCACCATCTGCCATTCCCGGACGAAGAACCTTCCTGAGGTCTGCCGCAGGGCGGATATTTTGATTGCAGCAGTCGGAATCGCCAAATTTGTCAAGGCAGATATGGTAAAGCCTGGAGCTATTGTCATTGATGTGGGCATGGATCGAGATGAGAACGGGAAACTTTGTGGTGATGTGGATTTTGAAAATGTAAAGGAAGTCGCTGGATATTTAACTCCTGTTCCGGGCGGCGTAGGACCGATGACCATCTCTATGCTGATGAAAAATACGCTGACGGCGGCAAAAGAACGTGCTGCACGCAAATAAATTAGCGGGAAGCGGAGGAGACAAATCTGGTTTCCGGCATCTGCTGGTACGGAAAAAGAAAATCGCTCTGAAGGCTACAAAAACGATGGATGAGAATGAAAAATGCTTGACTTATTGCCAGGAGTTTGGTATGATATGTAATGCCGCATACTCTGGGCACAAAGTGGGCTTATCCCCGCCTTAGTAGTAGCGAGACTAAAGAAAGAGGATACATCTATGTACGCAATTATCGAGACTGGTGGAAAACAGTATCGCGTCAGTGAGGGTGATGTTGTTTTCATCGAAAAGCTGCAGGCTGACGTCGACGCAGTAGTTGAGTTTGACAAAGTTTGTGCTGTTGGAAAAGACGACGGTATCGTAGTAGGTACCCCCACTGTGGAAGGTGCAAAAGTAACTGCAAAAGTCCTGAAAAACGGCAAGGGCAAGAAGGTTACAGTACTTACCTATCGTCCTAAAAAGGATTCCAAGCGCAAAATGGGTCATAGACAGCCCTATACCAAAGTTGAGATTCAGTCTATTAACGCATAAGAATGGTAACTGCAAAGTTTACCCAAAAGGATGGAAAACTTGTTGCGTTTGATGTCTCTGGACATGCTGGCTTTGCCAACGCAGGGGAGGACATTGTTTGCGCTGGGGTTTCCTCCGCTCTACAACTGACGGCTAATGGCATTACGGAAGTCGTAGGTGCTAAAGCGCAGGTCAAGGTAGAAGAAAATTGGATTTCACTGAAACTCATGGCTCCTGATCAGCGAGTTGAGGATTTTATGAGAGCCTTTTTGCTCCAACTCAACCTGCTATCGGAAGCATATCCAAACACAATTTCAGTCAATGTTTCGGAGGTGTAATGCAATGCTGAAGATTAGCCTGCAATTTTTTGCTCATAAAAAAGGTGTCGGTTCCACAAAGAACGGCCGTGATTCCGAGTCCAAAAGACTGGGTGTAAAACGTGGTGACGGTCAGTTTGTTCTGGCAGGAAACATTTTGGTTCGCCAGAGAGGTACCCATATCCATGCTGGTGAAAACGTTGGCCGCGGCAGTGATGATACACTGTTTGCAACCGTAAGCGGCAAGGTTAAATTTGAGCGCCTGGGCCGCGACCGTAAAAAGGTCAGCGTCTATCCCGTAGAGGCATAAGTTCACAGCAACAGATGCAAAAATCCCGGGCTTTTGTCCGGGATTTTTTATTATAGATCAAATAAAAGGAATACGTCTAGAATTGGAAGAAAAGAGAATGAAAGGTTTACTTTTTCATCCTATACTTGTATGTTCACCTGGCTGGGTGGTACAATAAATCTAGAGCTTCTCTTGCTGTTTTGGCCGCGCACAAAATAGCAAGAACGCCTTTGCGCGGAGAAATGGCAGTGGAGAGCAATGTTTATCGACAAAGTAAAAATCAAGGTTAAGGCAGGAAATGGTGGAAACGGTGCAGTTTCTTTTCATAGGGAGAAGTATGTGGCAGCCGGTGGACCTGATGGCGGTGACGGAGGTCGAGGCGGTGATATTGTCTTTCAGGCGGATACGAATCTTTCCACGTTAGTGGATTTTAAGTATCGTAAGAACTATGTAGCGCCCAATGGTGAGCCTGGATCAAAGAAGCGGTGTACAGGGAAAAGCGCCGAACCCTTGGTTATTAAGGTACCTTTGGGTACAGTAATCAAAGAAGCAAACTCGGGACGCATCATGGCGGATCTATCCACCAAAGAACCAGTTGTCGTCGCCAAAGGAGGAAAAGGCGGTTGGGGAAATCAACATTTTGCGACCCCCACCCGACAAATCCCTCGCTTTTCAAAACCTGGCATGCCGGGAGAATGCTTTGAGTTGACACTGGAACTCAAGCTTCTGGCAGATGTCGGATTGGTGGGATTCCCTAACGTGGGAAAATCATCTTTGATTTCGGTGGTCAGTGAGGCAAAACCCCAAATTGCCAATTATCATTTTACGACGCTGACTCCAGTTTTAGGTGTTGTACGGGTTGACGAAGAAAAGTCCTTTGTTATGGCGGACATTCCTGGCCTAATTGAAGGGGCTAGCGAGGGAATAGGACTGGGGCACGAGTTTCTACGTCATGTAGAACGCTGCAGGCTCATTGTCCATTTAGTGGATGTTTCGGGTATCGAGGGAAGAGATCCCATCGAAGACTTTGAAAAAATTAACCAAGAGCTTGAAAATTTTGATGAAGAACTTGCGAAACGCCCACAAATAGTGGCCGCCAATAAATGCGATTTGGCTAGCGAGGAACAGATTGCGGCTTTTCGCCAGTATATAGAGAAAAAACAAATGCCCTTTTTCCCAATTTCTGCGGCTACCCGCACTGGCGTGGATGCGCTGATAAATGAGGTGGCTGCGCAGTTGGATCAACTGCCTCCAATTCTTCGCTACGAGCCAGAACCGCTTCCGGTGGAAATTTTTGCACCCACTGGACGGGACAAGTTCGAAGTCCGCAAACGCGAGGGAATTTTTGAGGTGGAAGCTGAGTGGCTGATTCCGATTTTGTCCACAGTGAATATGGACGATTATGAGTCTCTCCAATATTTCCAGAGAGTTCTGAGAGAAAGCGGCATCATCGATAAGCTGGAGGAAATGGGAGTACAAGAGGGAGACACTGTAAGTATTTACGATTTGGAATTTGATTATGTCCGTTAGAAGCGAAAAGGAGAATGCTTACGTTAGACTTATTATCGACACCAATGAATCCGAAACAGTTAGGCCCCATTAGTTTAGCATTTGTAGGAGACGCTGTTTATGAACTTATGGTACGAGAACAGCTGTTGCAGAGAACTCCTAATGCGCCGGTTTATAAATTGCATAAAATGTCCGTTTCTAGGGTACGGGCATCGGCGCAGTCATTGGGATATGAGCTGATTGAGCCCATATTGAGTGAAGAAGAGCTTTCTATCCTGAAGCGGGGAAGAAATAGTCATTCTTCTACCGTACCGAAAAACGCGGATCCTTGTGAATATAGAAGGGCTACCGGAGTAGAAACCCTGTTTGGCTATTTGTACCTCAAGGGAGAACTGGATCGTATTAGACAGCTTTTTGACATCATATCATCTGGATTAGATGCTCAGACGGAGAAAGACAGAAACACGGCAGATAACCAATAAAAAGTTTTGGGCCCGATAAGGAGACTTTCTCATGCATGCGATCTTAAATAGTGGTAATAAAAAGATACATCTCTTGCTTGATGTCTGTAGTGACATAATCGGGACCTTTTTATATGCAATTGCTGTCCATATTTTTACAGCCCCCAATGAGATCGCACCGGGCGGTGTAACCGGACTTGCAACCGTAATTAGCTATTTGACGGGTTTACCTATCGGAGCTTTATCGTTTTTGATCAACGTTCCTTTACTTCTGCTGGGATTTCGCTTTATTGGCAGACGATTTACCTTGCGCACATTGATCACTGTGGGGCTTTCTACCTTGATGATCGATGTTGTTACCAGAGGTATGCCAGTTTTTACCGGAGACATGGTAATGGCCTCCCTGGCAGGCGGCGTTATTTTAGGTATTGGTCTCGGCATCATTTTCATGCGGGGATCTACCACTGGTGGCACCGATATTGTAGCTCGACTGTTGCAAAGAAGATGGCCTCATATGCAGATGGGAAGATTAATGCTATTGATCGATTGTGTGGTGCTTTTGATTGCAGCAGCTGTCTATGGGAGTATGGAGTCAGCTCTTTATGGTGCGGTGTGCATTTTCTCTAGTTCAGTAATGATTGATGTTGTACTTTATGGGATGGATCGGGGCAAAATGGTCATGGTGGTGTCCGATATACCGGCCCAAGTGACACAAGCGATTCTGGCAGGCCTCGACCGCGGTGTAACGCTGTTGGAAGGAGAGGGCGCATATACAGGGGATCCAAAGAAGATCATCATGTGCGCTGTCCGTCCAAATCAGTTTTATAGGCTTAAACAAATCACGTTGGAAAGCGACCCCAATGCATTTATTATCGTGCTGGATACTTCAGAAGTATTTGGTGAAGGCTTTAAAGTGGAGAAAAAGCGTTTGTAAGTGAGAACTCTAATGAAGCAAAAGAGGCAAGCTATATTGAAATGATAGCTTGCCTCTTTTGCTTTTAGTGAGAGCCATGTTCCCACCGCATTTCAAAATTTTAAACTTTACAACTGAACACCTCTGTTTTACAATGGAGAAAAATGGGAAAGGAAAGCTGGCATGAAAAAATTCGTTCTAGTTCCCGACTCTTTTAAGGGTACAATGACTTCTACAGAAATATGTGAACTGATGGAAAGGGCAATCCGCAGGCACTTCCCAGAGGCGCAGATCATATCCATTCCGGTGGCCGACGGAGGAGAGGGAAGTGTCGATTGCTTTCTGGCGGCTATGGGAGGAGAAAAAATCTCGATCAATGTCAAAGGACCTTATTTTAAGGAAATGACCGGATTTTACGGAAAGATAGGGAAGAATACGGCGGTTATTGAAATGGCAGCATGTGCCGGCCTGCCCCTAGTAGGAGATCGCAAAAATCCAGAGAAAACCACTACTTACGGAGTGGGACAACTTCTTTGTCATGCCGTACAGCGCGGCTGCAGAAAAATTATTGTAGGCCTTGGCGGAAGCGCTACCAATGACGGGGGATGCGGGGCTGCAGCGGCCGCAGGGGTACGTTTTTATAACAAAGAAGGAGTTTCATTTGTGCCAGTAGGCGAGACACTGGGAGACATTGCCCACATTGATATTTCTGCAGCTAAAAAACTCTTTTCTGGAGTAGAAATCGTTACCATGTGCGACATTGATAATCCTCTCTGTGGAACTACAGGTGCTGCGGCAGTTTTTGCTCCCCAAAAGGGGGCAGATACAGAAATGGTCTTCCGTCTTGATCAGGGACTCGCCCATCTTGGAAAAATCATTTTGCGGGACCTGGGAAAAGATATTGTAGAATTACCTGGAGCAGGAGCAGCGGGCGGCATGGGTGGAGGCATGGCAGCCTTTTTTGATGCACGGCTTCAAATGGGAATTGATACGGTTCTTGATACTGTGAATTTTGACCGTCAGGCATCTGGAGCAGATTTGATTCTCACTGGTGAGGGCAAAATTGATGGGCAAAGCCTGCGAGGCAAAGTAGTGATAGGTACTGCCAAACGAGCGCAAACCTTAGGCATCCCACTTGTGGCAATTGTGGGGGATATTGGAGATAATTTAGAAGAAGTCTACACTCAAGGGGTATCTGGAATTTTTAGCATCAACCGAATTGCAGCCCCTTTTGAGAAGCTTAAAGACAGGAGCAGAGAAGATCTCTATTTAACAGTAGATAACCTTATGGGATTTTTGGCTCAGATGGAGGAGAAACGATGAACGATACAGGATATTGTGGACTTCGATGTAATGAATGTCCGCTTTATATTGCATTTCACACAGGAGATAAGGCGCTGATGGAGAGAACTGCCCGAGAATATTCAACAGTGGACTGCGTTTTTGAGAAAGAGGAGATGAGATGTGGAGGGTGTCAATCCGATATCGTTCCTGAAAAGATGTGTGCTGGGTGTGAGATGCGCAACTGTGCGCGTAGACGTCAAGTCAAGGCTTGTACTTCCTGCAATGATTACCCCTGTAAATTTACAGACCAATATGGTGTGTCAAAAGAGAAACAGGACTTGAGTCGA
>CAJFSX010000071.1 GCA_904419775.1 Candidatus Pararuminococcus gallinarum
AATTGAGGTGAGCAGACGCATAGTGGCATCAGCTGTGCTGGGGAAAAAATGAGACATCAACTGTAAAATCATATCCGTAATTTTACTTACAACTGGTTCTAAACTGGTAGAGTAGATTTCTGGAAATTGAGCAAATAGCTCTCCTGCCTCCACTAAAAGGCGGGTGCCGGCAAACCAAAGGATTCCACCAGCCAATGAAAATATCAGCAAAATTGTAAGGGCAGCACAAAACTTTTTTGGAAATGGAAGCTTAGCATTCAGAAAAGCAATGATCGGTTTGAGACAGAAAGCAATGAGCAGTCCTACAATAAAAGGGAGAAACCAAGGAACCACAAAGTTGATACAGAAATAAATCACAACAAAGACTGTGATAAAAAATAAAATATTGATGATGAAATTGACGCGGCTTTGATGGTCCAAGTTAGTCACCTCAAATTGAGCGCTGGCAGCGCAGGTAATCATTTGAATTTATTTTGCCCATAGGGATAAGCCTGATACACAGGTAAATTTGTTTTTCTCCGGGAGACAATTATAAGATAGAAATGTCCAGCGGCGGACAAGATTTTTTCTTTTATTCTACCCTATTTCATGTAAATTTAATCTAATTTAATTTAATATAAAAGAAAAAAACTATATAAAAAATAGATAATATTATAAAAATAAAAGAATTTAGAAGAATAAAAGAGGTATTTTCAAAAAATAAAGAAATTTTGCGATTTATATAATGTTTTTAACCTTATTTGCGTTTGAGAAAAAAGTTTTAACCGTGTATAGTGTATTTATTCGCGAAACAGGCGTATTTCGGAGGTGGACTTTTTGGAAAATCCAACCCAATATCTTTTGGTAGATACCAAGGTTCTGCCTGAAATTTTTCTAAAGGTGGTCCAGGCTAAGCATTTGCTGGCATCCGGTCAAGCTAAAAATTCTTCAGAGGCTGCACGCATGATGGGTATTTCCCGCAGTGCTTTCTATAAATACAAAGATTGTGTATATCAATACACCAGCAACGTTTCGGAAAATATCATTACGATTTATGCAGCGCTTTTGGACCAGCCTGGCGTCCTCTCTCGTCTTCTTGGAGAATTGTATCAGGTTGGTGCCAACATTTTAACGATTAATCAAAATATACCGGTAGATTCTGTTGCACCGGTTTCCATCTCTGTAAGCTTAGAGGGGCTTACCGTCAGCCGGGAGGAATTGTTTACAGCTCTACGGCAGTTGGAGGGCGTCGTCGAGGTACGCAGGATATCAGGTCAATAAATGAAAGATGAGGTGCGGTTATGTTTCAGATTGCAGTCATGGGCCATGGAGTAGTCGGTTCTGGTGTTGTAGAGGTTTTTTACAAGAACAGAAAAAGCATTGAAAAACGAGCCGGCAAGGAAATGGAGATCAAATATATTTTAGATCTCAGAGACTTCCCAGGACTTTCCTACAGCGATAAGTTTATCAAGGATTTTGATACCATCGTTAATGATGCGGATATTAAAGTTGTAGTGGAAGTAATGGGAGGGCTTCATCCAGCTTTTGAATATGTGAAGCGCTGCTTGGAGGCTGGGAAAAGTGTAGTTACCTCCAATAAAGAGCTGGTAGCGGAAAAAGGAGCAGAGCTTTTGGCAATCGCCAAATCCAGAAATGTCAATTTTCTTTTTGAGGCCAGTGTCGGTGGTGGTATTCCTATTATTCGCCCCCTAAATCAATGTTTGGCGGCCAATGAAATTGACGAGATTGCTGGTATTTTAAACGGTACTACAAACTTTATTCTAACCAAGATGATTCGCGAAGGGATGGCTTTTGCCGATGCACTCAAGCTGGCGCAAGAGCTAGGTTATGCAGAAAAAGATCCCACCGCTGATGTGGAGGGCATCGACGCTTGCAGAAAGATTTGTATTCTTGCCTCCATTGCTTTTGGAAAACATATCTATCCAGAGCATGTTTATACAGAAGGAATTTCCAAAATTACCTTGGAAGATGTTGCCTATGCGGAAGCTTGGGGCGGGGTCATTAAGTTGATTGGCCGTACCAAACGGGATGAGAATGGAAAGGTAACCATTATGGTTAGCCCTGCCATGGTTTCCCATGAAAGCCAGCTCGCCAGTGTCAGTGATGTATTCAATGGCATTTTAGTTCGTGGAGATGCCACCGGTGATGTCGTATTCTATGGAAAAGGTGCAGGAAAACTGCCTACGGCGTCGGCGGTAGTCGCTGACGTTATCGACTGCGTGAAAAACTGGGGAGTTTATAAATCGCCGTTCTGGGTAGAGGAAGAGGATGATGGCGTCCTCGATTACCTGCAGACTGAAATTGCTTTTTACTTACGTATAAAATGCGATAATAAGGAAAAAGCTTTGCAGAAGGCAAAGGAATTATTCGGTGAAGTTGAGGAGCTGAAGGTGGCTTCTTTAGATGGAGAAATCGGAGTCGTTACTGGAATTATTAAGGAAGCCAAAGCTGAAGAAGGAATCAAGGCTCTGAAGGCGGCTGGTTTCGATGTTCTTGGACGGATTCGTGTTCTTGATTATTAATGTCCAAGAGAGGTCAGACAACTTAAAAAGAACTTGATAGAGCAGGTGAACTTGATTGATCAAAATCAGAATTCCAGCCACCAGTGCAAATATTGGCTCGGGCTTTGATAGCTTGGGACTGGCGCTGAATCTGTACAATTATATTTATATGGAGCAGATCGACGGGATAGAGATCAAATCCAAAGATCACACCGTCATTCCTACAGGAGAAAATAACCTAGTTTATAAAACTGCCAAGCATCTATTCGAAATTTGCGGAAAACCCTTTACCGGGTTGCACATTGAGCAGGAAAACAACATACCAATGACAAGAGGGCTGGGCAGTAGTTCCGCTTGTATTGTAGGTGGTTTGTTTGGTGCAAATGAGCTCATGGGAAACCCGCTGAGTCAGGATGAGCTTGTGAATTTTGCCGCCGTTATGGAAGGACATCCGGATAATTCCACACCAGCAATTTTGGGTGGGCTTGTCACGGCGGTTATTGATGAGGGTAAAGTTTACTGCGTAAAACAGGAGATTACTGAGAAACTTCGTTTCTTCGCATTTATTCCTGACTTTGAGATGAGTACAGAGATGGCGAGAGCCGCTCTTCCTCAGACCATTGCTCACAAAGATGGGGTTTTTAACCTTTCTCGAGCTGCGCTTATGTCGGTGTCTCTTTACAGTGGAAAATTTCAGAATTTACGGATTGCAGCACAGGACCGGCTCCATCAGCCTTATCGTTTAGGGCTAATTAAAGACGGCGATAAGGTGTTCCAGCTCGCCTATGACCTGGGAGCATATGCAGCCTACATTAGCGGCGCAGGATCCACCTTAATGGCTATTGTTGATGAAAAAATGGCTGAATCCTTTGAAGCGGAAGCGCGAAAAGGGCTGGATCATCTAGGCCATCAGAGTTGGGAAATAAAAAAGATGATGATAGATAATCTAGGTACACAGATATTAGCTAATATTTGACGGAGGGAAAGCAATGAGTCTGATTGTACAAAAGTTTGGCGGCAGTTCTGTAGCCAATGCCGAGAGGATATTCAATGTCGCCAGAATTGTCACCGATACATATCAGAAAGGGAACAATGTCATCGTAGTCGTTTCTGCGCAGGGCGATACGACTGATGATCTCATCGAAAAAGCGGCAGAAATCAATGAGAATGCCTCAAAACGAGAGATGGATATGCTTCTTGCCTGTGGCGAGCAGATGTCAGTTTCGTTGCTTGCTATGGCTATCGAAAAGATTGGTTGTCCGGTGGTCTCTTTAACAGGATGGCAGGCAGGATTTCTCACGGATTCTACCCATGGTACCGCAAGAATCCGCCGAATCAACAAAGAGCGGATCGAAAATGAGTTTGCCAAAAAGAACATCGTTGTAGTGGCAGGCTTCCAGGGGATTAATCGATACGATGATATTACCACCCTAGGACGTGGTGGATCTGATACTAGTGCCGTAGCATTAGCCGCAGTTCTGAATGCGGATTTGTGCCAAATCTATACCGATGTGGAGGGTGTGTATACAGCTGATCCACGAATTGTGAAAAATGCTCAGAAATTAGAAGAAATTTCCTTTGACGAAATGTTGGAGCTTGCATCTTTAGGCGCTCAGGTACTCCATAACCGTTCCGTTGAAATGGCTAAAAAATATAATGTAAACCTTGAGGTACGGTCTAGCCTTGTGAAAAGACCGGGTACGATTGTAAAGGAGGTTGTCAGCATGGAAAAGATGTTGATTAGAGGTGTAGCAAGGGATAATGATGTGGCGCGTATTTCGGTGGTAGGACTGCCGGATAAGCCGGGTATTGCATTTAAGCTATTTTCCTTGTTGGCGGCAAAAAAGATTAATGTAGATATTATCCTTCAGTCCATTGGGCGCCATGGGACCAAAGACATCAGCTTTACAGTTTCCCGCTCTCATAAACAGGCAGCATTGGATGCGCTTCACGAGCATATGAAGAGCATCGGAGCCGAGGACATTGTCTGTGAAGAAAATATCTCCAAGATTTCTTTGGTTGGTGCTGGAATGCAATCCAATCCTGGAGTTGCCTCTAAAATGTTTGAAGCGCTAGGCGAGGCCAATATCAACATTCAGATGATCTCAACTAGTGAAATTAAAATTTCTATCTTGATTGATATCAATGATTCTGAGAAAGCTCTCAACGTAATTCATGATGCGTTTATCCATGACTAAAGAAAAATTTTGAGAAAAGCCGCGCAAACAATGCGCGGCTTTTTCATTCACTTTTTGAGGAGGATGTCAAAAACGAACAAGAGCTTTTTCGTCACTTTATATAAAAACTTAACGGGTTTGAATTAATTATCTAAACATGATTGCATTACTTTTTTTGAGGATATATAATATAGTCATTACATATTTTCATTGGCGGTGAGGTTTTATGGCACTGGCAGGACTTGATGTTGGGACAAGTGGTTGCAAATTTACCATTATGGATGAGCAGGGGCAAATTCTTGGAACTGCCTATCATTCCTATGAAGCGATCCGTGAAGGCGGATGTCATGAACTGGATGGAAATGAAATTTGGGAAGCGGTCCAGGATGTGATTCGTCGTTCGACGGCCCAGTGTCCTGATGTTACAGTAGAGGCTTTTGCTGTAACCACATTAGGCGAGAGTGCTTTTCCCTTGGATGAAAATGACCAGATTATTGGGAAAGGCACCCTGTGTACAGATACGCGCGGTATAAGAGAATGCGGTGAGATCACAGAAAAGCTGGGCGGACCTGAGCGTGTTGTTGAAGTTACCGGTATGGTCCCGCGATGCATTTTTACCATCAATAAAGTAATGTGGCTAAAAAACCATACGGATATTTATAGTAGAACGAAAAAAATTTTGTTGACGGAAGATCTGCTCATTTATTTTTTAACGGGAAAACGGCTGCTTAGTTATTCCTCTGCGGCACGGACCATGGCGCTTGATGTTAGTACCTATCAGTGGTCAGATGAGGTGTTTGACGCTGCTGGAATAGATAAACACTTGTTTTCTCCTGTAGCGCCTGGAGGAACGATTGCGGGTACAGTGAAGACCTCCCTTGCCCACGCATTAGGCCTTTCGCCGGAGACGAAAGTGTGTACTGGAGGCATGGATCAGACCTGCTGTGCCATTGGCTCTGGGATATTTGAGGGCGGAGTTTGTCTGGATGTGACAGGAACATGTCAATGCAATATTGTCTTTTCACCCCAGCCCATTTCCACTCAACTGATGCTGGATAATTACCTAAGCCTTTTGCCTGGATCTCTTCCCTGGGGACACTACATATTTGATGCAGCGTCTGTAGGCGGTCTGCTCTTGCAGTGGTACCGGGACCAATTAGGGAAATATGAAAAAGAAATTGTGGCGGAACAGCAAAAAGACTTTTTTCAGTATATGGATGAAAAGGTACGCCAGGGACCATCTGGGCTCGTTATCCTTCCAGATTTTGCTGGATATAATCAGTTGGGTAGAGTCCAACGGCAGGGACTATTTCTGGGTGTCACTTTAGAAACTACATCTGCCGATATTTATAAAGGTTTGATGGAAAGCCTTGCATTCCGACAGAGGATGCTTTTTGATTTGCTGGAAGAACAGGGGATCCCTATCCATTCCGTGCTTGCTACAGGTGGGGGCTCGAAAAGTCCGGTTTGGTTGCAGCTGAAAGCAGATATCACCGGCCGTGAATATACAGCTCTCCAAAATAGTGAGGCGGGAACCATCGGCTGCATATTGCTTAGTGGCGTCGCACTTGGCAAATACAAAGATTTAAAAGATGCGGCGAAAAATTATGTAAAGGCCGGAAAAACATATCGGCCCAACATGCAGCGTCATCAGGAATACGAAAAATTCTATCAGAGGTTCCGCAGGCTTGGCTCTATTGTGGACGATCTGCTGTGGGACGAAATTGCGAAATAAGAGGAGGTCACCCTTATGGCTTTAGCAGGACTCGATATTGGTACCAGTGGATGCAAATTTACCATTCTGGATGAACAAAGCAATGTGTTGGGAAAGGATTATTGCCCCTATGAAGCAAAACGGGAGGGCGGTCATCACGAATTGGATTGTGCAGAGGTCTGGAATTCCGTTAAACGTGTGATAAAAAATGCGACGGCCCAGTGCCCAGGGGAAAAAGTAGAAGCATTTGCAGTTACTACTTTGGGTGAAACAGTGGCACTTTTGGATAAGGATGATCATATCATTGGCGGAGGGATAATTTACACTGACAGCCGGGGCCAGGAAGAATGTCTGGAATTGGTTCGCCTAATGGGTGGAGAGAAGAGAATGACAGAGATCACCGGTACGGTACCCCGCTCCATGTATACTCTGTGTAAGCTGATGTGGATGAAAAAACACAGTGACATAGTCGATAGGGCGGATAAAATTTTGCTTATGGAGGACTTTGCCACCTATCTATTTACTGGAGAAAGAAAAGTTGCATATTCTTCCGCCATGCGGACTTTGGGCCTCGATGTCAACACCATGACATGGTCTCATGAGGTTATGGATGCGGCAGGGATAGATTACCGGAAGTTTTCGACGCCAGTTCCAGCTGGTACGATTGTCGGTACTGTAAAACCAGCCTTAGCACAGGAATTGGGACTTTCTCCAGACACGGTTGTTTGTACCGGGGGTCATGACCAGGCCTGCTGCGCGCTGGGTGCTGGCGTTGTTGAAGACTATGTCTGCATGGAGGGCACAGGTACAACCCAAAACAATACTTTTTATTCCAGGGATTTGCTCCCCATGGATTTTATGATCCAGCATTATTTTAGTTTTGTGCCCCACGCTTTACCCGATGCACACCTTTATTTTTGGGGTATTGGTGCTGGTGGTGTGCTTTTACAGTGGTTCCGTGATAACCTAGGCCGCATGGAAAAACAAATTGCCAAAGAGCAAGGAAAAGATGTTTATCAGATGTTGGATGCTATGGTATCACCAGAGCCTACAGGTTTACTCATTACACCATTTTTTGCAGATACAGGGGCTATGGAGGGACCAGGGCAGAAAGCATCTTTTTGGGGATTGTCATTGGAGACTAAGCCGATTGATATCTATAAAGGATTAATGGAAGGCCTTGCTTTTGAGATCCGCCATTTTTACGATATTCTGGAAAGTGGAGGAATTGAAATCCGCCATGTTCATGCATCGGGCGGCGGAGCCAAAAGTCCTGTATGGCTGCAGATCAAGGCAGATGTGACGGGGCGTAATTTCCAGGCGCTGAAAAATAGCGAAACCGGAACCGTGGCATGTGTTATGCTTGCTAGTGTAGCTCTTGGCAAACACAAGGATCTGAAAGATGCGGCAAAAACCTATGTTAAACTTAGCCGCACCTATGAACCCGATCCGAAGCGACATGCGATCTACAATGAACTGTATGAAAAGTATAAAAGGATCAGCGGTGCTGTAGATTGGATCATGAAATAAAGGGGGAAAATAAAATGGCAATTGCAGGACTTGACATCGGCACTAGCGGCTGCAAGTTTACGATTATGGATGATAGTGGAGAAGTCTGCGGTACCGATTACTGCGCTTATGAAGCCAAAAGGGAAGGTGGATATCACGAGTTAGATGGAAATGACATTTGGAATGCAGTCAAACAGGTGATAAAAAACGCGGCTGCTCAATGCCCTGATCAGAAGATTGAAGCCTTTGGTGTAGATTCCCTAGGGGAAATGGTGATTCCGATGGATCGCGATGATAATATCATCGGACGCGGAATTATCTATACCGATTGCCGTGGGGAAGAAGAGATGAAAGAGCTCACAGAAAAAATGGGTGGAAAAGCTAGAATCATGGAGATTACTGGTGTTGCACCTGCAACCTTTTTTTCTGTATGCAAATTAATGTGGCTCAAACGACATACCGATATATATGATCGTGCGGATAAATTACCTCTCATTGAGGATTTTATCATTTATCAGCTAACAGGTCGGCGGATGATCAGTTATTCTTTGGCTGCGCGTACCATGGCACTTGATATTCGTACGCTAACTTGGTCCAGAGAGATCTGCGACGCTGCTGGAATTGATCCAGCAAAGTTTTCCACTCCAGTGCCCTCTGGAACAATTGTCGGACCGGTGAAGGAAGAGCTTGCTAATGAGTTGGGGCTCCCTCTGGACACTAGGGTGTGCACAGGTGGTCATGATCAGGCTTGTTGCGCTGTAGGGTCAGGTGTGCTCCGTCCAGGAATTTGTTGTGATGTTACGGGAACTATTCATGTTTCCACCATGTTTGTAGAGAAATTCCAGCCAGATGAGTTTTTGCTAAAAAACACCATCCCCACTGTACCTCATGCTGTCAAGGGGGCCTATTATTCCTATACAGAAACGGCAACTGGCGGTGTGCTACTCCAATGGTTCCGGGATACGATTGCACGGTATGAATATGAACTGGCAAAGAAGGAAGGAAAGGATATTTATTACGAGTTGGACAAGCAGGTAAAAGATGCTCCCAGTGGACTTCTTATTACCCCGCATTTTGCGGGAACAGGAACGCCGGATCACAATCCCCATGCAAGAGCTGCTATGCTCAATGTCTCATTGGAAACAAAGCCGATTGATATCTATAAAGGATTGATGGAAGGACTGGCCTACGAAATGCGTACCTTCTATGATCTTTTGGAGGGAGAAGGAATTCGTATCGATGAATTTAGGGCAGGAGGCGGCGGAGCCAAAAGTCCTGTATGGTTACAGATCAAAGCGGATGTGACAGGAAAATCCTTTACTGCGCTAAAAAATGCGGAGGCTGGAACTATCGGCTGCATCATGTTGACCGGTGTGGCATTGGGAAAATATAAAGATTTGCAGGAAGCTGCAGACCATCTTATCCGTTTAGGTAAGACTTATGTGCCGAATCCTGAAAAGTCAAAAATCTATGATCAATATTATGAAAAATATAAAAAAATGTACAGCAGTTATTTGAAAATAATGAAATAAGTACAGACATGTTTGTTTAAATTGCTAAAGTTTGAATTAAGATGTTTGTATATAAATTATATCAAAACTTTATAAAATAATATTGCACTTATTAAGTGAAAAAAGTATAATGAACTTAGTCTTTGTTGGCGATGTGAAATGATTTGTGCCGATAGGACTGGCAAAAAATCTAAAGATAAGGAGTAATGAAAATGTTAGTGAATTTTGCAGACATATTGAAAGACGCCGAAAAAGGCAACTATGCTGTCGGTGGCTTCAATACTCCGACCCTGGAAACCTTAAAAGCAGTTATTGATGCCGCGCAAGAAATGAATTCTCCGGTTATGATTAACCATGCAGAGGGAGATCAGGGAGTAGTTGATATTGACGTTATTGGCCCATTGATGATTGAGTATGCCAAAAAAGCGACCGTTCCTGTAGCTGTACATATCGATCACGGCCTGACAGATGATTTTGTACTTCGTGCCATTAGGGCTGGCTTTACTTCGATTATGTATGATATGTCTGCTTATGATTTTGAAACTAACGTTGAAAAGACTTCGAAATTTGTAAAGATTGCGCATAGCATCGGTGTTTCAGTTGAAGCTATGATCAATGAAATGCCAGCCAATATGCCCGGTAAAGGTATGACCATTGGTTGGAATACTGCGAGAACAGACGACATCCCGTTAAGTGAGTTCTTCACTAGACCTAATGAAGCGGGAGAATTCTGCGAAAGGACTGGTGTTGATGCACTGACCGTTTCCTTTGGAA
>CAJFSX010000072.1 GCA_904419775.1 Candidatus Pararuminococcus gallinarum
GGCGGCATATAAAAAGTGGAACACACCGGGCAAACGGGTGGATCCTACATAGCAGCTGGAAACTACTTTGGAGGTGCGTTTTCCAGCCAAGGACAGCGCATCTACGAATTCACAGGGAATCTGCCGTTTTTGCAGCTTTTCAAAGACTGCTCTGGCGGCCGCGTTGTGGCCTTCCCCGGTATTACAGGAAAGAACAAGGACTTTGATGAAAACCTCCTCCTTTACAATCGACTAAAAATATGAAATACTATTTATAGTATACCACAACTTGTCAGAAAAAGGAATTTTCTTTTAAGAAATCAAAATATAAACTAAGAGTACTTTGCAGAAAAGAGGGGAAAAAATGGAAATGACCGTTGCGCAGGCGCTGACGGTAGGAGCCTTAGCGCAATGCAAGCTTATCGGCGGAGCACAGGGAGTTCAGAAGAAGATCAGCTGGGTGGATACCATGGAAGTCCCCAATATTTCCCCATGGCTAAAAAAGAACGAACTGTTGATTACCACTGGGTACGCGATTAAAAACGACACGGATGCATTAACAGGGCTCATTGAGGATCTTTACCGTGTGCAGGCGGCGGGCTTAGCCATCAAAACGCGTTTTTTGGGAAGCATTTCAGAGGATACCATTGCCTTGGCTGACAGGCTCCAAGTACCCTTGATTGAAATTCCTCCCGACATTCCCTTTATTGATATTACCCACCCTCTGATGAAAGCTTTGGTGGATGAGCACAATAACAAGCTGGAATTTTCAGAGTTGATGAATGCCAAATTTATGGAACTGGAACTGAATTCCGGTGGCTTTGAGGAAATCGCCCAGATGCTTTCCAATCTAATCAGCCAGCCGGTTATCATCACAACCCCCAATTTCGAAGTGCTTTCTCAAAGTGGCGCCCAGGGACGTTTTGCACCGGCGGAGCTATTTGCGCCGGATGCCGATGGCTCCTTACGACTCATCGCGCAGCTGACAGATCAGGTGCAGGGGGGAGATATTACCCGCCAGTTGAAAGGTCCGGCAGGTATTCGTCTTCTTTCGCGCAGCGCGATTGTGAAAAAGCAGATCTGCGGATATATTTTTGTCGTCTATATGGAGCGGTTCCCTGATGACATGCAGCTGATTGCCCTTAACCATGCGGCCACGAGTTTGGCCTTGGAGTTTGCAAAGCTGCAGGTTCTGGAAGACAATACCCGGATCATGGATTCTAACCTGTTTATCGATCTGATGACGGGCAATATCAAACTTGCCGATGAGGCGGATTATCGCGCTCAGATGCTTCGCTGGCCCGGTGTACCGCTGCGTATTGCGGTGGCTGATATAGACGATTTCGAAGCGGCCAGCCTTCATCTACAGGAAGAAGATATCCAGCAGCTAAAAGAGGGGATTAGCAGTGCCATCAAAAAACACATGGCGAGTCGGGGAGTGCACTGCAACGTCATTACCAAAAGCGATAGCTTCACCTGCTTGATGAGCGATGTCTACCACAAACAGCAGCTCTTCGAGGCGTTCCAGGAAATCCATGGACGCATCAGAGAGAAGTTTGGCATGAATTTGACGATCGGCATTTCCGAGACCTGCCGGGAATACATAGAGATTCCCTCCTTTTATGAAGAAGCGCGAGACGCCATTGCCATCGGCAGGATGCCAAATATCCGACGGGCAGTGGTGGACATTAAGGATGTGCGTTTGGAACAGGCATTGATGAAAACAGCTGATTCTCCCTATTTTCGACGCTTCGTAGAAAGTACCATATGGGAGCTGCAAGAATTCGATCGAAAAAATAAAACTAGGCTGCTGGAAACCCTGGAGACCTTGGTGAAAAATATGGGAGCAAGGAATAAAACGGCGGAAGAACTGTTTTTGCATCGAAATACCCTGTCGAACAGAATTAAAAAGATAGAGAAAATTACCGGCTACAATCTCTCAAAAAATGAGAATTTATTTAATCTTGGCCTGGCGTTAAAAATGCGATATTTTTTGTGAATGTGCATGATGCACATGAATTGTGTTTTTTTTCATTCGCAGTGAACATCGACACCAATATCTCTCCATGCTATACTTTATTTACTCCATGTGTGGGAGATGTACATCTGTTTTTGTAGAAAAGACAAAAATTGTATGGAGTATATGCAGTATTGCAAATGAGGAGGGAATTGTTATGGCAGTAGAACAAATACTAAACGATTATGCCAGAACGGCTGTCCCCGCAGATCAGAGGAAAGGCTGGATCTCCATGGGATGTATCTGGGCAGGCGTGGGCATTAGTCTGGGCCTGATTGTTACCGGTGGAACCTTGGGAGACGGATTGACTTTCCAGCATGCGTTATTGGCAGCTTTTATTGGCGGTGCAGTCCTTGCCCTGGTGACATCACTGTGCGGAATTGTTGGCGCGAAAACTGGTTTTTCCACAGCTATGGTCAGTCAGTTTACCTTTGGAAAAGCCGCAATTATCATCATTGCAGTGATCCAGGCTTTCGGATCTTTCGGATGGTTTGGCGTGCAATTAGGACTTTTTGGAGACACAGCAGCCACCACATGGGAAATGGTCTTTCACCAATCAGTTTCTCCGCTTCTCTGTATTGTGATCGGTGGCATTTTGATGATCTTATCTTCTACCTTTGGATATAAGGCGCAAGATATTCTGAGTAAAGTGGCAGTACCACTTCTTTTGATCCTTCTTCTGGCATCGCTGTGGAAGGTCGTTTCTGGCATGTCCTTGACAGAAATTTGGAACATGCGTGGTTCAGGTGAACCCATTACCATCGGCTACGGTGTCTCGGTGGCAGTGGCATCCTTCATTGTAGGCGCGGTTGTAGCGCCGGATGTCTCCCGATATGCAAAATCTCCGAAACATACAGTGGGCGCGGCTGTTATGGCCTTCGCCATTGTGGTTCCCACCATGATGCTCATCGGCGTTATCACCTGCCAGGCCACGGGCGAATGGGATATTGTACAGATTATGCTCAAATTAGGCTGGGGTATCATTGCTCTTATTATCTTACTTATCGCCCAGTGGAACTCTAATGACAACAATCTGTATTGCTCTACCCTTGGTTTTTCAGTTGTCTTTAAGAAAATGAAGAAATACCAGCTCAACGCTTTGTCGGGATTAATCGGTATTATTTTGGCGCTGACCGGTATCTATCAGAATTTCACAACCTTTCTCAATTATCTGGGCGTTTTGATTCCTCCAATGGGTGGAGTAATCATTGCAGACTATTATTTCTTCAACTCTCAGTACTATGAGGAAAAATACATTGATAGATTAAGAAAAGTCAATATCCCGGCTTGTACCGCCTGGATTATTGGATCTATTGTGTCTTATTTGACGACCTATACACCCATTACCCTGACTACAGCTCCTGCGATTGATGGCATGATCGTCAGCTTTATCGTCCATTTTGTATGGATGAAGGTGAAAAGACAAAATCCGCTTGTAGACTAATTTATTCCGAAAGTCGACCATTTTGAAAAACGGGTGTCCACCGTGAGAATTCACTGTGTGAGCCCGTTTTCTCACGAAGGAGAAAAGAGGTATGCAAAGATGCGCAAGATGACACTGGGACTGGTGCAGATGGATTGCAAAATGATGGATAAAGCGGCCAATGTAGAAAAGGCCATCGCTTATATGGAAGAAGCGGCCGAGAAAAACGTGGATCTTATCTGTTTCCCAGAGATGTTCTCTACCGGCTATAGCCCGGACATTATCGGCAAACGTTATGGCGAGCTTGCAGAGGATCCGGAAGGGGAGACCTTCCAGAAGCTGGCGGCATACGCGAAAAAGCTTCATATGTATGTGGTAGCTCCCATCGTCCTCAACAGTGATATCCCCGGCGTGCTCTACAACGGACTGATTGTCATCGACCGAGAGGGCAAGCTAATGGGCACCTACAACAAGACCCATTTATGGGCTGGAGAGCGCTATTATTTCCGTCCAGGCTATGAGTATCCTGTTTTTGAGATGGATTTCGGCAAGGTGGGGATGATGATCTGCTATGACGGCGGATTCCCGGAAGTGGCCAGAATCCTGACCCTCAACGGTGCGGAGTTAATTCTCTGCCCCTCTGCTTTCCCCATCTGGGACAAGGATATGTGGGATATCTATTTTATGTCCCGTTCCCTGGAAAATGCCTGCTTTGTGGCCGGCATTAACCGGGTAGGTGTAGAGGGCAACTGCAGCATGTTTGGAGATAACAAGGTCTTTAATCCCCGGGGCAAGCTGTTGGCCGAGGCTGGCGTGGATACCGAGGAATTGCTGGTCTGTACGATTGATCTGGATGAGGTGGCCGACTACAGAGAAAAAGAGGTCATTTATCTCAAGGACCGCCGTCCTACATCCTATGGCCGCCTGACCGAAGAATACTAAGGGAGGAAAAATATGCTCATCAAACAGCTTATTGAGCTTTACGATCTGCTGGATGCGGCTGACGCCAGCGGGGAGAAGGCGATGGCCTACCTTAAAGGTATTGCACCTGACTGCAATGTAGAGGTTTATCCTCTGGAGGGTCCTCAGGGAAAGACAGATATGATTAAGGTGCGGATTCCAGGCCGGTGTGGCAAGTCCTCCGGAGGAGATGCTCCCACCATCGGACTGCTTGGCCGCCTGGGAGGGCTAGGCGCCCGCCCGGAGCGGATCGGCTTTGTCTCCGATGGGGACGGCGCGCTGATCGCGTTGTCGCTGGCGGCAAAGCTTTTGGATATGCAGAAAAAAGGGGATGTGCTGGAGGGGGATGTGTTCATCTCCACGCATATCTGCCCTAACGCGCCGACCCAGCCCCATAAGCCGGTGCCTTTTATGGGTTCGCCGGTGGAGATGTCCCAGGTGAATCGGGAGGAAGTGACCCCGGAACTGGACGCCATTTTGTGCGTGGATACCACCAAAGGCAACCGGATTATCAACCATCGGGGATTTGCCATTTCTCCGACGGTGAAAGAGGGATATATCCTCAAAGTGAGCGAATCTCTGCTGGATATCATGGAGATTACCACAGGCCAGCTGCCCCAAGTATTTGCGCTCTCCACCCAGGATATCACCCCCTATGGCAATGGGCTGTATCATCTCAACAGCATCCTACAGCCCTGTACGGCTACAGATGCTCCGGTGGTAGGGGTGGCCATTACAGCGCAGACAACCGTTCCCGGCTGCGCCACCGGTGCTAGCCACCTCACCGATATAGAGGAAGCAGCCCGATTTATGCTGGAGGTTGCAAAAGCCTACGGCAGGGGAGATTGCAGCTTTTATGACCCAGAGGAGTTTGACAGTATAGTAAAGCTTTACGGGTCTATGAAACATTTGCAAACCAAGGGGAAATAGGCGCCAGACTCGATTTTTATGTGAAAAGAAAGACAGGCCGGGAGTCCTCCCGGCCTGTTTGGGCTCAATGGAAAAGAGGGAGAACTATGATTAAAGTTGGAGCAATTACCGTAGGACAGTCCCCGAGAGTCGATGTGACAGACGATATCCTCCCAATTTTAGGGGACGATATCCAGCTGATACAGGCTGGGGCGCTGGATCATATGACGCCAGAGCAGCTGCGGGCCATCGAGCCGCAGCAGGGGGATTATGTCTTGGTTTCCCGGCTGAAAGATGGCACCAGCGTCCGCTTTGCCGAACGACATATTCTACCCCGGCTGCAAGAGGCCATCGACACCTTGACAGCCCAAGGTGTGCAGATGATTCTCATGTTCTGTACAGGGGAATTTCCACCGCAGTTACAGGCGCAGGTCCCCTTGATTTATCCCTGCCGGCTGCTGGACGGATTGGTGCCCGCTCTGGCGCGGCGCGGAAAAATCGGCGTGGTAGTACCGGATATTTCCCAAAAAGAACAGAATATTCGGCGGTGGGATGGCATTGCCAAGGAAGTCCATGTGGTGGCGGCGTCTCCCTACGCTGATATGGAGGGGATCCAGTCCGCCGCGGAAAAGCTCCGCGAGCTGGATGTTGACCTGCTTATCTTGGACTGCATCGGCTATACGGTGAAGATGAAACGGATTTTTCACCAGGCGACGGGGAAGCCGGTTCTGCTGCCCCGAACAGTACTGGCACGGGTGGTAAGAGAATTGGCCGGTGAGGAGGAAGCGCTATGACACTGCTGGAGAGATCAAAAAAAATCCTGGCAGATTGTATGGGAATACGGCCAGGGGAACAGGTGCTCATTGTGACCGATGATGGGAAGGAAAACATCGGACGAGTTCTCTACCAGGCTGCAAGGGAGATGGGCGCAGAGGCATTGCTTATGCAGATGCTCCCCCGGGAGGTATCGGGACAGGAACCTCCGGCGGCGGTGGCGCAAGCCATGAAAAGCGCCGATGTGGTGCTGGTTCCCACCGCTCAGTCCCTCACCCATACGAATGCCCGGATTCAGGCGGTGAAGGCCGGCGCTCGGATCGCCACCATGCCGGACATCACCGAGGAGATGTTTCAGCGAGGGGCGATATGCGCTGACTATGGAGAAGTGGAACGTCTGACCCTGAGGATAACAGACCTTTTGACCCAAGCAAAAAGCGCCACCATTGTCAAGGAGGGGCATACCCTGCGGCTGAACTTAGACGGCAGAAAGGGAATTGCCAGCACCGGTGTTTATAAGCAGCCGGGCCAAGCAGGGAACCTGCCCTCCGGAGAAGCCTATATTGCGCCCCGGGAGGACGCCTGTGACGGAGAGATGCTCATTGATGGCTCTATGGTAGGCGTCGGCCGATTGGAGGAGCCGCTGTATGTGGAGATCTCTGGCGGCAAGCTGCGGCGGATCTCGGGAAAACAGAGTGAAAAGGTGGCCTTCTTAACCCAAGACGAACACAGCGCCACCCTTGGCGAACTGGGAATCGGAACCAACCGAGGCGCTGTTCTCTGCGGTCAGATTTTGGAGGACGAGAAGATTTATGGCACCGTCCACATCGCCTTTGGAACCAATACCTCCTTTGGCGGCACCAACAAAGCGGACTGCCATTTGGACGGAGTTATCCTCAAGCCGGACCTATATTTGGATGACAAATTGATCTTAAAGGGCGGGGAATTCGTTTTTGAATAGAAAAAAGAACCCCTGTGGCGCCGCCCGGTTCAAAAAGGCAATTTTCTTGTCTCCCATGAGAATAAAAAAGCTGTAGAAAATTTTCTACAGCTTTTTTATTTATCGATAAAGCTCTGGCCTTCTTCCAGCCAGAAAAAAGGGCTCTTTCATTGAGGACATCCCCTTCTCCCGCAGCCGGTTGAGAGGCTGGCCAGGGAGGGAAGCCACTGTTAACTCCCCTTCCTCCCCAAAGGATTCCGCCAGGACCTGGCCCCGCGGATCAAAGACCATGGCCCCTCCGGAAAAGCGGGCCCGATCTCCGCAGGGCCCTAAAGCATTGCAGCAGCCCACATAGGCCCCGGCATCATAAGCCCGGGCGGAAAGGGTGCGGCTCCAGCTTTCCCGCCGGCGGCGGGGGGCCAGGGGAGAGGCGAAGGGATAGAGCAGAACCTCCGCGCCTCGCAAAACCAAGGTGGAAGCAATCTCAGGATAGTGGGCCTCCAGGCAGAGGGCGATGCCGACCTTCCCTTTGGGCGTCTTAAAAACGGGGAGCACATCCCCGGGAGCAAAGGATTCCAGCTCCCGGCGCCCCAGGTGGGTTTTGTGATAGGAAAAAATTTGCCCCTCCGGCGTACAGAGCAGCTGAGAAAGATAGGGCTTATCCTCCGCGGATGTTTCGGCAAATCCGGCGCAGATGGAGAGGCCATAGCGCCGCGCCATCCGGGACAGGGATTGGGGAATAAAGCCGGACAGCGGCTGGGCCAGCTGGGCAGCCCCGTGATAGCCGGTGACGGAAAGCTCGGGAAAACAGAGCAAATCCACCCCATGGGCCTGCGCCTTTTGACAGAAGGAGTTTATCCGGGCCAAATTGCCTGGGATATCGCCCCTAGTGCTTTGCATCTGCACAAGACCCAGCACCATGTCGTCCACCAAGGAGACCTCCTTTCCTATACAAAAACAAACTGCACCAGCCCCATATACACCAGGGTGCCGGCGGCAATGGATAAAAGCATATTCCGTTTCCACCAGTGCAGCAGCGCTGTTACCCCGATGGCGATGGCCTCGGGGATGCCGTAGGGCCAATGAAGGAGGGAGATATCCTTGAGGCAGTAGACCACCAACAGCCCAATGACGGCGCAGGGAAGGACCTTGCCTAGATATTGGATGTATTTCGGGGTGGGTTTATTGGCGGGAAAGAGAAGAAAGGGCAGAAAGCGGGTGAGCATGGTGCCTAAAACCACGGCTGCCACGGTGATGACCGCTTGTCCGGTTGTCATGGTCATGAGATACCTTCCTCCTTTTGCAGGCGGCCCCGCAGCAGAGTCAGGCCGAGCAGGATCAGAATCATGGACGGGACGATAAAGCTGCCCGAACCGAGCCCCACCAGGCAGATGGTGGAGGAGACGACGCCGAGAATAGCGGGAACATGTTCTTTTTGGTGAAACCACTGATCCATGAAGATGACCACAAATAGGGCCGTCATCACAAAATTGATCCCCTCCGTGTTAAAATGGATCAGGGACCCCAGCAGTCCTCCCAAGGTGGAGCCTAAAAACCAATAGCAGTGATTGAGCAGGGTGACAAAAAACATAAACCAGCCTTTGTCCACCCCGGCGGGAGGGTCGTTGTAGCAGTTGATGGTAAAAGATTCATCACACATGCCAAAAATAAGATAAAACTTTTTCTTGCCTGTGCCCCGGTATTGATCCAGCATAGAGATGCCGTAAAACAGATGCCGGGCATTGACCATGAGCGCAAGAAGAAAGGCATGCAGTGGGTGAAAAGAGGATACCAGGAGGCTGACGGTGACAAACTCCATAGAACCTGCGAAGATGAGCAGGCTCATCAGCATGGGATAGACAAAGGAAAACCCCATGCTGTTCATATAGATCCCATAGGCAAGGCCTAGGAAGGTAAAACCGGCGCAGATGGGCAGGGTATAGGGAAATGCCGCCTTTAAAGCGGCGCGCTTTTGATTCATGTCAGATCTTTCCTTTTCAAAGCTGTTGATAGAAGCGGACTTAGCCGCGACGGGCCAGCACTTCTCGGACTGTCAGCAGATTGCCTTCTACCGTAAAGCGGATTTCATAGTCCGAAAAGAAAAAGCCATAGATCCGCTCAGGGTCATCCTGATAGGAGGGCCGTGGATCCTGGGCCAGCACCCCCAAGAGGCCTTCCTGGAGAGAGGCCGGGATTCTGGCCAGCAGGGCGGGAGGGCAATCCACCTCTAAGGCGTGATCTTTCCTTTCCTGGGCGAAGCCGCCGGAAGCCTCGGGATGGCTGTCCACAAAAGGAAGATAGGGCTTGATGTCAAAGATAGGGGTGCCGTCCATCAGATCGGCCCCCAAAACATGGAGCACCGGCCCCATTTCCGGATGACGCTCAATTTTTTCCAGCTTCACGCAGGAGAGCCCCAGGGCGTTGGGGCGGAAGGGGGAACGGGTCGCAAAGACTCCCATCCGCTGGTTTCCTCCCAGCCGGGGCGGGCGGACGGTGGGAGACCAGCCCTGACGCCGGGCTTTGGAAAACTCCCAGATCAGCCAGATATGGGAGAAGCCTTCCAGCCCCCGCAAAGCGTGAGGGTTGCGGTATTCCGGTGTAAAGACGATGGTTGCCGGCAAATTTTCCACAAGGCCGCTTTGACGGGGCAAGCCGAATTTTGTAGGAAAATCATTGTGAAGGTGGGCAATGGCCTTCAGGGTGAGAGGCTGTTCCATAAAGCTACCTCCTTGGTGCCGAAGTGAAAGGGCGGCCTTTGCCGGCCGCTCCTATCGATTGATTGCGAAAAAATAAGAAAGAGACAGATGCCGCTCCTTTTAGCAAAGAAAGTCACGGCCACATTTTATCGGGATTATCCTCTTTGCTTTTTGATTTTCATTTCATACATATTCTGATCTACCTGTTGGATGAGCTGTTCTGCATCGGGAAAGGGCGGACTGCATTCCAAAAAACCGGTGCTGACCTGGTTAAAGGGACAAGGCGCTCCCTTGTTCCAATCACGGCAAAGTTGAATCTGTTCCACAGCCGACGGCGATATTCTGCCTTCACAAAGCACGACAAATTCATCGCCGCCAAAGCGGTAGATCCGTCCCTGCTCCTGGAGCGTTCTGGAGCAGATTTCCCCAAAATGTCAAGAAAAACTCCCGGCCTTTGGGCCGGGAG
>CAJFSX010000073.1 GCA_904419775.1 Candidatus Pararuminococcus gallinarum
TCCAGTATTTCCAGCAGAGTTTTTCTTTCCATAGGAGGCCTCCTTGCAGGTATGTTTTTATTATAGCTGCCGGCCTGGGGATTGGCAAGCGCTTTACTCCATAAAAAAGCCGTCCCGGCCGGGACGGCAAATCAACTAAAGGTGGAGTTTTGTGAAAATCAGGGGCCAGATACCCAGGCCAAAGAATGAGATACAGGTGTATTTGATCAGTTGTACCGGAATACTATCCCCCAGAAGATCCAAAGTGAATTTGAGAACGCCAAGGCATAAAGCACCCAGGAGAAAACGAAGTCCCTTCCGGAGAGCAGTTCCTTTAACAGAAAAATTGACATACCGCTCTTCAAACAGGACGCCTAACGCAAAGCCGAGATAAAGCCCCAGGCTCCGGACATAATGTCCCAGATCAGGGAGAAAGAGGCCGGTCAGAAGGGGAATCAATGTGACTCCAAAGAGCAGCAAACGGTTTTTAACCTTGCGATAGAGAAAATAAGAGAGGGCGGATAATACAATTCCAAGGAGCAGGCCGGCAATAACGTCTCTGGGCCAATGGACGCCGAGATAGAGCCGGGAAAGAGCCACCAGCAGGGAAAGGACGGCAGCGATGAGAAAGAGCCACCACTTTTTTATCCAGAAGGCAATAGAGAAGAAAAAGGTGGAAGAGGACTGGGTATGGCCGCTGGGGAAGGAGTAACCGTCCGCTGTTTCCACCCGTAGACTGCGGATCCCCTCCTCTCCAATAGGACGAGGCGCTTTGACCAACGACTTGATGATGCCGTTGACGCAAAGGGTGACACAAAGGCTATAGCATAGATATTTGCCCATCTCTTTATTGAATACCCAGTAGATAAGCGCCATCGCGGCGATGATAAAAAGCTCCTCCCCCAACATGGTGACGACTTGAAAGACATCGTCCAGAATGGGATGGGAAAAGGACTGAATCCATTTGATAATTTGAGCTTCCATAATTCTCCGATCTGTACCCAAGGTACGTTATGTTTCTAAAAAGAGATTGAAAAGACTAAGAACTCATGGACATTCTATAAGATATTATACAGGATGCAGCAGGAGGGTTTCTGTAGAAACGTTGTCCTGTTGGTAATCGCGGACCTCCCAGACAGAGAGGTCTGCGTCACCGTCTTGCTTTACCTGAGGGGCAAAACTGTAGAGGACCTCATACAGTCCTGTAGTTTGGGCAGGGACGCAGAAGGTCAGTGTATAGGTGTAATCGGTAGCCTGGGAACTTGTCCGTCCAGAGACCTGGTCATAAGCGCGCACGGCTTCCGGCATCAGCATCAGGGTGCCCATTTCGTCAAATAGGGTATGGATTTCGTCATAGCCCTGGGCTTTGGGCAAAAATACAGTGAGGGAAACCTGGCCGGCTGCGTTGAGCTGGGTGGCTGTCACCAATCCATCACTGGACGGACAGTATTGCGGCATAAGATCTTGCATCTGCTGGGAAAGCGATGTGTGAAAGATCCGATTTCCTATACACAATGCATATTCTTTCCCGGATACTACATCTTCAATCCTCCAAAAGTCAAAACAGTCCTGATAACCGTCGCCGGCAGTGAGGCAGTAATAAGGCTGCTGGGAGGACCCAGCTGACAAAGCAACCTGATAGGTGAGGATAGGCCTTCCCTCCTCGTCAAAACGAACCTGGCCCTTCTGGGATGAAGATGTTTCGAACTTGTGGAAAAAAGTGTCTTTAAGAGAATTGACGACTTCCATCTGGGAAAAATATTGAATGATATCTTGGAGAATTTGCCGGTTTTCCTTCAGATCCTTTGTCACAGCGTCCTCAAGATCCACATCAATGTAGACTACATTGGATAAGGGAGAGGTTATCCTGGCATTCTCTATAGGATAGGTCTCTTTTAAATCACTGACAAAAAGATGACACATTTCATTGTCAAGCTGTGCTGGGTTGGTGGCAAAGGAATAGTTAATGAGTATGAGGAAAATGCCAATGAGAGGAATCGCTACCATGATAATTAAAATAGCGACAATCCATTTTCCGGTTTTTGTCATGGTGTCCCCCCCCCCTGAAAAGACAACTTGACGGCTTTGTTGCCACAAAACCGTCATTTACCCGAATACTATAGCAAACGGGGGAGAGAAAGTCAAAAGGATATCCGCCATTTCCAGGCAGATATCCTTAAATTTACAAAATGTTTAAGAAGCAGTCGCAATTTATTTACGCCGACTTCTGAATGTCCTTCTGTTTCTTTTTGAGGGAAAGGGTGGCGATAACAGGATAGTGGTCAGAGGGATAACGGCCATCGATCATGCTGGTGTCAATTTTCACGTTTTCCACAGTAAAATCGTCGGTGACAAAGATATAATCGATGGGGCTTTTCCCCAGTTTCCCCTTAAAGCCATGGTAAGTATTCATAGGCTCTTCGTGATGTTTGTCAAAATAAGAATAAACATCCACAAAGCGAAGATCCGAGTAGCCGTGGGTATTTTCCCGGAGCATCCGCACACATTTGCTGCTTCGCTTAGCGTTAAAGTCCCCCATGATGATGGTGGGCAGGGGATCCGTCTTGTTGTATTCGTGGATATAGCGCAGGATGATTTCCACCCCCAACCTCCTGGCCAGGCCACAAACATGGTCAAAGTGGGTATTAAACACCCGGACACGCCTGTCCTCCATCCCTTTGAAATGGACCTCTGCCACTGTGCAGATACGGGGAAATACGGCGAAATAGGCACGGCTTCCCGGAATCTCAGGATGTTTGGAAAGCCAGATGGTTTTGTGGAATTCTACATTGGCGTCCTCGTTGCGGATGATAATATCGGAGTGTTCGCTCTGCTTATTTTTGCTGCGTCCCCAGCCAAATACGCTGTAGCCTTTCAGCATCCGCTGCAAGTCTTCCCGCATGGCAGGCAGGGCCTCCTGTACACCGATGACGCTGGCCCCGGTGCGGCGGATGGCCTCTATGGCCAATTGCTTGCGATATTCCCAGCGGTTGAATTTATCGCCCCTGCTATCGGTGCGCAGGTTAAAGGACGCCACCTTAAAGCAACCGCTGGGATAAAAAGAATTGGTTCGAATCAAATAGGGTCACCTCTGACAATTGGTTTTTCTTCCTCTGGTTTTATCTATGGGTGTCTGGGACCCGATTTCCTGTCAAAAACACAGGATCAAAGAGCCCCGGAATATACTTTTCATGATACAAGTTGCATTGCTTCTATGTTACCACACTTTATCCCCAGATAAAAGTACTAAACGCTTAAAGTTTTCTTAATTTATGTGTAAATTTATGAATATTTTTCACAAGTTTCTTTCGGAAATATTAATAGAATATCCAAATTGAGGGAGATTCTATAAAAAATAAAAAGACTTTCTTGTCCCTCCTGACGGATTGTTGTAAAATAAGGGAAAATAAGGCTAAAGGAAAAACGGAGGGATCTCTATGCGATATGCATCCATCACATCCGGCGATTTTACCCTGGATATGAGTAAGATTGTGTTGGGCACCATGATTTTCGGTACCCGGCTGACAGAAAAGGAATCCTTTGAAATGCTCGATTATTATGTGGCTCATGGCGGCAACTGTATCGATACAGCCAGGGCCTATGTCAACGACTATCCGGGCGGCGAAGGACTGAGCGAGACCATCATCGGCCGCTGGCTGAAAAGCCGGGGAGCCAGGGAAAAGGTAATCCTTTCCACCAAGGGAGGACATCCTTCCGCTTATGATAAAAAGACCATCCGTTTGGCTAAGGAAGAGGTGGCAGCGGATTTGGAGGAAAGTTTGCGCAATCTAGGTGTGGACTGTGTGGACATTTACTGGCTGCACCGTGATGATCCCAGCCGGGATGTATCCTATATTATAGATTATCTGGATGAATTTGTGAAGGAAGGGAAGATCAAATTCCCGGCGGTGTCCAATTGGAGCGCTAAACGGATTGCCGAGGCAAACGCTTATGCGGCAAGGGCGGGAAAGACACCTATCGCCATGAGCCAGATCCAGTGGAGTCTGGCATCCACCACCAAGGAGCAGTATGGAGACCCCACCATGGAGACCATGACCAAGGAAGAATACCATTGGTACCGGGAGAGCGGCATGCCGGTCATGGCCTACTGCCCCCAGGCCAAGGGCTTTTTCTCCAAATATTTGACACTGGGGGAAGAGGGACTTAACGAAAAAGCCCGCAAGCGTTTCCTCAGTCCAGAAAATGTGGCCCGTGCCCAGCGGGTCAAGGCTTTTGGGGAAAAAAATGGGCTCTCTCCGGCAGCAGTGGCCCTTTCTTTCATCACCTCCAACCCTGTAGAGGGCTTTGCCATTGTGGGCTGCTCCAGCCTGGATCAGCTCAAGGACTCCATGTCCGGCGGGGACTTCGTCATCGCTCCGGAGGAGGAACGGGCTTTATATGGAGACTAATGCTACAAGGGGCGGCAGTGGTGGGCCAGGACGGATTTTCCGTTTGGCTAGGGAAGCGGATACCGGGCGACTACGGGATATTTACCGCCCCTATGTTACAGATACGGCGGTAACTTTTGAATACGATGTGCCTTCGGTGGCGGAGTTTGCCAGCCGTATCCGGCATATATCGGCCCAATACCCCTATTTGGTTTGCGAAGAGCGGGGCGAGATTGCCGGATATGCCTATCTTTCCCCCTTTAGAGAGCGGGCGGCCTATGACTGGGATGTGGAGACCTCTGTCTATATTGAGGAGAGGTTTCAAAACCGGGGGATTGGCTCTGGCTTCTATGCCCGTCTCTTGGCCTTTGCTGAGGAGCTGGGCTACTACAACGCTTATGGGGTAGTCACCCTGCCCAACGCCGGAAGCTTGGCGCTGCACAAGGCTTTTGGCTTTGAAGATGCCGGGATCTGGCATCGGTGTGGATACAAGCTGGGCCGGTGGCATGATGTCATCTGCCTGGAAAGACATCTGGGCAATTTTGATAGGGAACCGGTGCCCCCGATTAGTATTGCGGCCCTTTCCGCAGAGAGATTACAGGAGATTTTAGGGAAAGGGGAAATTTAAAGCGCGTTTTTTCTCCAAATTCTTACAGGGTTCATGAGACCTTCATATGGAGGTCACATTCGCCTTTTATACTAAAACCAGCATCAAGAAAGATGCTTGCTAATAACTTCTTTTCATATTTCTTTCCTCTTTTCTTCTCTCTACTCTGGATGCCATCATCTTCCTTCGGATGGTATTCAGAAGAAAAATCGCCCTGTGCCCTGTGGTACGGGGCTTTTTTGACCCTGTGTGTGAATTTTCTTCAGTTGGTTTTTCAGCCTATCTTCATGCAGCCGTCACACAGGCGGATTAAAATATTTCATTATATCAAAATAAAAACCAGAATAAATTTGGAGGGGACCTATGTATCGGATTCTTGTGGTGGACGATGAAGAGCGGATCCGCCAAATGATTAAAAAATATGCAAATTTTGAAGGCCATGAAGTGGTGGAAGCCGCCGATGGCATGGAAGCGGTAAAGCTCTGCAAAGAGCAGGATTTCGACATTGTGATTATGGATGTGATGATGCCGGAATTGGATGGGTTTTCCGCGTGCAGGGAGATCCGCAAGGTTAAAAATGTACCTATGCTCATGCTTTCCGCCCGGGGGGAGGAATACGACAAGATCCACGGCTTTGAGCTTGGTATCGACGACTATGTGGTCAAGCCTTTCTCTCCCAAAGAACTGATGATGCGGATAGCGGCCATCGTCAAACGCAGCAGCGGGGAGACCCAGAAGGAAGTCCTTTCCTTTGAGGGGCTGACGGTGGACTTCACCGGACGCCTTGTCTATGTGGACGGGGAGAAGGTGGACATGTCCCCCAAAGAGTACGACCTGTTTTTCTATATGGTGAAAAACCGTGGCATTGCACTGACTCGGGAAAAGCTCATCAGTGACGTGTGGGGCTATGACTTTTACGGCGATGACCGTACGCTGGACACCCATATTAAACTGCTGCGCAAAACACTGGGCCCATACAGCAAGTTTATTGTAACGTTGCGAGGGGTGGGATACCGCTTTGAAGTGGAATAAACTGCATTTAAAAAATAAGGTGAGCATCAAGTGGAAACTCTTTGGCTACCTTGTAGTGTTTGTGGGCTTTATGCTGGTATTGCTGTGGCTGTTTCAAACTGTATTTCTGGAGAGCTTTTACAAGGCCATCAAGACCCAGAATATTAAGTCCACTGCGGAAAGCATTGTCCGCAACATTGACAACGACGATCTTGATTCCCTGATAGAGAATCTATCCAAACGCAATGATACCTGCATCCGCATTGTGGATGAAAATTTTGCAAACCTTTATTCCTACGAATCCGTGGCAGAGTGTACCATTCATAAGATGAATGTGAAGGATCTCTCGGCTATGTATGAAAAGGCGGAGGAGGGCGGCGGAACGACCTTCGAGTTGATTTCTCAGGATCAGTGGAGTGAGGAATTTTGGGTCAAGATGGAGAAAAAGGGCTGGGATGTACCGCCGCCCATGCGGACCAAGGTGGAAAATATGGTATATGCCCAGCTGGTGGAGCGATCGGACGGAGACACCGTCATGATCCTTCTCAACTCTAGCATTACACCGGTCAACTCTACGGTGGAGACTTTGCGGGTACAGCTGATTTATGTCACCATCATTCTCCTGGTGCTCTGTGTAGGTCTGGCCCTGCTTCTCTCCCGGCAGATTTCCGAGCCTATTATCAAGATCAACCAGTCGGCGAAAGAACTGGCCAAGGGAAAATATGATACCACCTTCGCGGGGGGAGGATATCGGGAAATCTCCGAGTTGGGCGATACCCTCAACTATGCCGCCAAGGAGCTTTCCAAGGTGGAAGGGCTGCGCCGGGAGCTTATCGCCAACATCTCCCACGATCTGCGAACCCCGCTGACCATGATTACCGGCTATGCCGAGGTCATGCGGGATATCCCTGGGGAAAACACGCCGGAGAATATCCAGATCATCATTGACGAAGCAAAAAGGCTCACCAGCCTGGTCAACGACCTGATGGACATTTCCAAGTTGCAGTCGGGCACCATGACCTTGAGCCTTTCTGAGTTTAACATCACCCAGACGGTCCGGGAGATCATGACCCGCTATATGAAGCTGACAGAGCAGGAGGGCTATCACATCAAGTTTATTGCCGATGCCGAGGCGATGGTCATGGCAGATGAGCTGAAAATGTCCCAGGTGATCTATAATCTCATCAACAATGCCATCAACTACACCGGCCCGGATAAGACGGTGACCGTCTGCCAAAGCGTCCGGGAAGGCGCGGTGAAGCTGGAAATCATCGATACCGGTGACGGTATTGCCCAAGAGGAAATCCCCTATATTTGGGACCGGTATTACAAGGTGGATAAATCTCATAAACGGGCGGCCATTGGTACCGGTTTGGGCCTTTCTATTGTCAAAAACATCCTGGATCTCCACGGCGCGGCCTATGGGGTCATCAGTTCCATCGGCCAGGGGAGTATCTTCTGGTTTGAGCTGAAGACCACCTCGGAAGAGGAAAGGAAAATGCTTCCCTCCTCCGATAAGCATAAAGGCGGAAAGTAAATAAAAAACAGCCATCCGAGGATGGCTGTTTTTTATTGCCCTAAAAGCGTCTGAAGACGGTTCAGCTTTTCCCGGGACATGGCAGGGGTGTCTTCCAGAGGGAAGGGCACCCCCATCGCCTTGTACTTTTCCAAGCAGAGCTTTTCAAAAGGGAGAAGCTCTATTTTCTCAAGGTTGGGATACTGCTTGCAAAAATCCGCCAGGGCCTTGATGTGGAAGGGAGCGTCGGTAAGGCCGGGCACCACCACATGGCGGATCCAGATAGGAACCTGGAGCCTTTGGGTTAGGGCGAGAAACTCCTTGACTCTGGAAAAATCCCCCCCGCAATGGTCGCGATACCCTTTGTCAGAGAGAAACTTTACGTCCACCAGGGCCAGATCCGTATATTGCAGCACCTGTTCTGCCCGGTCGAGGCCTATGGCGCCGGAGGTATCCAAAACGGTGTGGATCCCTTCCTTTTGCAGGCGCTGAAATAGCGCAGACACAAAGTCCGGCTGAAGAAGGGGCTCACCGCCTGTAACGGTGACGCCTCCCAGTTCCCCAAAATAGGGGCGGCAGCGCAGCACCCGCTGGGCCACCTCCTCCACCGTACAAACCTGCCCGGCGGTGGGGTCCCAGGTGTCCGGGTTGTGACAGTAGATACACCGCAGGGGGCAGCCTTGCAAAAAGACAGTATACCGGATTCCTGGCCCATCCACCGCTCCCAGGGACTGAAAGGAATGAATGCGGCCGGTGATGATCTCATTCTCCTTCATGGATTAAAGCACCTCGTGGAAGGTGCGGGAGATGACCTCCCGCTGCTGTTCCCGGCTGAGTTTGTGGAAGTTGACGGCGTATCCCGAAACCCGGATGGTCAGGTTGGGATATTTGTCAGGATGCTCATAGGCGTCCATCAATGTTTCCCGGTTGAGGACGTTGACATTGATATGGTGGGCCATCTGGGCAAAATAGCCGTTTAAGATGACAACCAGGTTCTGATATTGCTCTTCCTCCGTCCTTCCAAGGGCAGTGGGCACAATGGAGAAGGTGTTGGAGATGCCATCCCGGCAGACGTCATAAGAGAGCTTGGCTACCGAATTGAGAGCGGCCAGGGCTCCGTTTTTCTCCCGGCCGTGCATGGGATTGGCGCCAGGAGCAAAGGGTTCTCCCGCCTTGCGGCCATCGGGGGTGGAGCCGGTCTTTTTGCCGTAAACCACATTGGAGGTGATGGTCAGGATGGAAAGGGTAGGCTCCGCGTCCCGATAAAGAGGCGTTTTTTGCAGTTCACGATAAAATAGCTCCACCTGCTCCCGGGCGATGGAATCCACACGGTCGTCGTCGTTGCCAAAGGCGGGATAATCCCCCACCGTCTCGAAGTCGGCGATGAGGCCTGTTTCCGGATCCCGGACGCAGCGGACCCGGGCGTATTTGATGGCGGAGAGGGAGTCGGCAAAGACGCTCATCCCCGCGATGCCAAAGGCCATATACCGATGGACCTTGGTATCATGAAGGGCCATTTGGGTCTTTTCATAGGCGTATTTATCATGCATATAATGGATGATATTCATGGTGTTGCAGTACATCCGGGCAAGCCAGGGCCGGTAAAAGTCCAAAAGCTCCATCACCTTGCCGTAATCCAGATATTCGCCCTCATAAGGGGAATGGACAGGCCCTACTTGCAGCCCTTGTTTTTCGTCCCGGCCACCGTTGAGCGCCATGAGCAGCAGCTTTGCCAGGTTGGCCCGGGCGCCGAAAAACTGCATCTCTTTGCCCACCCGCATGGCGGAGACACAGCAGGCGATGGCATAGTCGTCGCCAAAGCGGGGGCGCATCAGGTCGTCGTTTTCATACTGGATGGCGTCGGTGTCACAGGAGACCTTGGCGCAGTAGCGCTGGAAGGGAGCGGGCAGGTCTTTAGACCAAAGCACCGTCAGATTGGGCTCGGCGGAGGAGCCAAGGTTATAGAGGGTGTGGAGCACCCGGTAGGAATTTTTGGTCACCAGGGGCCGGCCGTCCTCTCCCATGCCGCCGATGGCTTCGGTGATCCACATGGGATCCCCCGCAAAGAGCTCGTTGTATTCCGGAGTGCGCAGGTGGCGGGCCATCCGCAGCTTCATGACAAAGTCATCCATGATCTCCTGGGCACCGGACTCGTCCAGCACTCCATTTCTGAGATCCCGTTCAAAATAGATATCCAAGAAGGTGGAGGTCCGGCCCAGGCTCATAGCCGCGCCGTTTTGTTCCTTAATGGCGCCCAGATAGCCGAAATAGAGCCACTGAACCGCTTCCTTGGCCGTGGTGGCCGGCCTTGAGATGTCATAGCCGTACATGGCCGCCATCTCCTTGAGCTTTCCCAGGAAATTGATCTGCTGATAGAGTTCCTCCAGCTGGCGGATGTGCTCCACATCCATATCCTCCAGCCCCAGATCGTGTTTGTCCCGCTGCTTCTCCTGGATGAGCCTGTCAATGCCATAGAGGGCGACCCGGCGGTAGTCGCCGATGATCCGGCCCCGCCCGTAGGCGTCGGGAAGCCCGGTGATCAGGCCGCAGTGACGGGCGGCTCTGGTTTCCTCATTATAGACCCGGAATACCCCGTCATTGTGGGTGGTGCGGTAGAGAAATTCATCCTCTACCTTCCGGGAGAGCT